>JBDTQB010000041.1:0-20560 GCA_039932395.1 Vicinamibacteria bacterium
GCGTCGTCATCGACGATGAGGATCATTCGTAGCGAAGAGCTTCGGCGGGTTGAACCGTGGTTGCAAGGCGCGCGGGTTGCAGGCCGCACGCGAGGGCCAGAGCGTAAAGCGCCACAATGGTAAGGGAAAGCCCGGCGAAGAAGACGCTGCGCGGAATCGGGCCGAGCAGATCAAGGAACGGGAACTGCAAAACCACGATGACGCCCACCATCATGGCAATCGTCGCCATCACGAGGAGTTCGCCGATCACCTGCCATCGCACATCGGCGGCAGAGGCGCCGAGAGCGCGACGGACCCCGATCTCGCGGGTGCGCGTGGTGACGCTCTGCCAGAGCACGCCCGACAGACCCAACGCCACCATCAGGATGAGAAAGCCCGCGATCACCGCTGCGATCACGAGAGGCGCCGTGTAGACCTGGCGATTGAAGGCGGCGGACATTTCGAGGGGCGTGATCTTGAAGGACCAGTCGGGTGCGGCGGCAAGAAGCGACTTGGCCACCCTCGCTTCGACGTCGGCGTTGGCTCCTGCTTTCATCCGCGCCGCGATGCTGCCGATGCGACGCATCGAGCCGCTCGGATATTCGACACGGGTGAGCGCATATGAGGCGTTGGTCTCCGTGTTGATGTCCATCTCGCCCTCCTGCCGGAACGCGGTCATCACCCCGACCACACGTCGCTCCTTTTCGGGATGCGGCTCACCGGCCGCCTTGGCCGGCCGGTCTTCGGTGAGACTTTGTCCCACCGGATCCTCGGAACCAAAAGCCGCACGCGCGAGCGCCTCGGTGATCACCATCGGTTCGTAAGCGGCGCCATCATCTTCCGCCGAGAACCAGCGTCCTCGCGTGATCTGGATCCCCATGACGTTCTTGTATTCGTCAGTGGTGTGCGCCAGTGAGTAGCGAATCGTGTGTTTACGGACGGTGTCGCTTCGGATTTCGTTCGAATGAGAGAACGGGATCGGACTGGCCCAGGCGGCATCTTCGACGGATGGATCCGCCTTCACGATCTGCAGCAGCGCTCTCTGTCGCGCTTCGTAAGGATTGTCCGGCGTGGGAACCGCGACGGCGCCTGGGGCCGACGCCGCGCTCGCTGAGCCATCCCCGCGGCTCTCCTCGAAGTCAACGTCGATCGAATAGACGTTGGCGTAGGCAAAACCAAGGGGCGAGCGATAGTTGAGGACGGAATAAATTCCCAGAGTGACCACGGCGAACAGGACCAGAAAACAAACGAAGATCTCCGTGATCACCAGCGCGTTCGCGCGGCGACGGTTCCAGATCAGCTTGAAAAGGTGGCGGATCATCGGGAACCTCCGGCGAGAGCGTTGATAGGTTTGAGGCGAGAGAGCCGCCAGGCAGGCCAGACGCCGGAGATCACGCCGAAGGTAAGAGCGAAGAGGAAGCCCCAGGCCACGATCCGCAGGTTGAGCGCGAAGTGCGCGTAGGGGATCAGGTCGCTTCGGTTCAGGACAGCCAGCACCGCGCCTGCCGCCATAAGGGCCAGAATGCCGCCCACCACCGAGATGATCACGTTCTCGAACAGGAATTGCAGGAGCAGGTCACGGGCCGAGGCGCCAAAGGCGCGACGCACACCAATCTCAGAAGACCGTTCCAGCGCCCGGCTCACATTCAGATTCACCAGATTCACGGCGGGCAGGATCATGAAAAGGGCGGCGATGGTCAGAAAGATCGCCATCAGCCGGTCGCCCGGTTCATCCGCCTCGAAGTCGTTGATGAACATGCGCGCGAAAGACCCGAAAAAACTCTCGGGCACCGCATAGATCTTGTTGAACTGTTGCGGAAGCTCGACCTTGGTCAGTCGCGCCTTGAACTCCTGACGGACACTGTCAGCAAGGCCCTTGTCCTTCAGCAGGAAGAGGCCGATGAACCCACCGCGGATCTTGTTTTTGTAGTCGTCGCTCTTCGCGGTCGTCACCGGGACGTAGATGTCGCCCATCGAAAGAAGACGGAAGATCGGCACATCCGGCACCACTCCCACCACCTTGAACGACTGCCCATCCGCTTCGATCATCTGGCCGAGGGCGGGCGAGGCCCCGAAGTACTTGCGCCTCGTGGTCTCGTTGATCACCGCCACGAACCGGCTTTCGTCCACGTCAGCCTGGCCGTACGGAGCGCCTTCGAGAAAGTTGAAATCAAGGATGCGGAAGTAGTCGGCATCCGTGCGGCGCAGCAGCGCCTCGATGCGTGCGCCCTTCCAGTAAGACACGACCGTCGCGGGCATGGACGAAATCGTCATGCGCTCGACTCCCGGCAAGTCCCGCATGTACCTGTCGTAGAGGCCGTAACCCGCGGGTCCAGTGGACCAGGAATCGGCACTCTGCAATCGAACGCTGAACACGGTCAGAGTGCGATCGGCCCGGGTTTCGGGAGCGTAGGGAGCGAAGATGTGATCCAGCATGGCGGCGGACAGAGTGAGGACCAGCAGCGTGAAGCCGATGCCGAAGAGGCTTACAAAAGTGAAGAACTTGCGACGCCCCAGGATCTTGAGGCTGAGCTTCAGGTAGTTCTTGAGCATGGCGTTAGTTCACGCGCCGGCCGTCGAACATGCGGATGGTGCGGACCGTCTTCTCGGCCTGGCGCGGATCGTGGGTCACCATCACGAGCGTCGTCTTCTCCTTCGTGTTCAGGTCTTGAAGGATCGACATGATGTCGTCGCCCATCTGAGAGTCGAGGTTCCCCGTTGGCTCGTCAGCGAGAAGGACCCGCGGCCGTCCGACGATGGCGCGTGCGATGGCGACACGCTGTTGCTGCCCGCCCGACAACTGCGACGGAAAGTGATGCATGCGTGCGGAAAGTCCGACCCGCTCAAGCGCCGCTTCTGCGGCCTTCCGTCGTTCTGCGGCGCCCACCTTGCGATACAGCAGGGGGATCTCGACGTTGTCGAGAACCGATAGATCGGGAATCAGATGGAACGACTGAAACACGAATCCGATCTGCTGGTTGCGCAGGTGCGCGAGTGCCTTGTCTGAGGCGTCGGTGACCGCAGCCCCATTGAGGGAAATCGTGCCCTTGCTCGGCGCATCGAGAAGCCCGATCAGATGAAGCAGCGTGCTTTTGCCGCATCCTGAAGGACCCATGATGGATACGAACTCGCCCTCTTCTATGTCGAGGTTGACCCCGGAAAGGGCGACGGTCTCGATGCGGTCGGTGCGGTAAACCTTCTCGACATTCTCGAGACGGATCATTGGAACGCTCATTTCAGTTTCAGCTCCCGTGCGTGAAGGTAGTTCGTCATGTCTGACACGATCATCCGGTCGCCCGGCTGCAGACCGCTCGCGATCTCAACGCTGTCGTACCCGATGAGGCCAAGATCGACCCGCGTCCGCGTAGCGATGCCGTCGCGGACAACAAAAACGTCCTGGGCCGCTTCTCCGCTGAGGAACGGACCGCGGGCCACTCGGATCGCGTCGGCCCGGCGATCCGTCACGATGTAGACATCGGCTTTGAGACTGGGCCGCAAGACGGTGTTGGTCGGATCGGCAAGGCGGATCCACAGACGCACCACCCCGTCGCGCACCGTGGGCTCAACGGTGCTGACTTCGCCCTTGAGATCCACGTTTCCGATGCGGACGAGGGCTTCCAGCCCGGCGCGAAGAGAACGCCCGTGAACCGCCGACGTGGTGGCTTCGATACGGAAAGATTTCAGATCGGAGAGGCGCGCGAGCGGTTCACCGCGACGGATAAGCGCCCCCGCTTCCGTCACCGTCCAGGTCAAAACGCTGTCGTGGGAGGCGCGCGTCGAGCCAAGGTCGAGGACGCGGCGGGCCTCGCGACGCTGTGAATCCAGGGTCGCAAGCTCAAGGTCGGCTCCGTCGATCTGCGCCCGAGTGATCTCCTCGTTGATGGCGCGAGAAGCGGTCAGGCGCTTGAGTTCGAGCACCGCCTTCGCCTCATTGAGCTGAGCCTCCCGAAGCCCGTCCTTGGACACGAGGCCCGCCGCCGCGAGATCCGCCTGCTGCGCCAGTCTCGCTCGCAACGATTCGACCTCCAGACGCTTGGCCTCGGTCGCCGAATCAAGATCGGCCAGTCGGCTCTGCAGGTCGAGGCGCGTGCGGCGCTGCTCGTTCCGCTTCAGCGCGACATCATGATCGACCTTCTCAAACGCCAGAGTCGATTCGGCGAGATCAAGTTCCAGGATCGGTTCACCCGCCTTGATCGCGTCGCCGGCGCGCTTCAGGATGCGCGTCACCCGGGCATCAACCGGGCTCGCAATCACTTCCTCGAGATCCGGCGTCACCGTCCCGGTCGCGGAGATCGACGCCTCCACCGGTCCGCGGTCGACCGTCTCTATCCGGATGCGATTGAGAGGAACTGAAGGACGGAGCAGCGACGGTCCATAGACGAAAGCCGGCCCAAGTACCGCGACCAAGATGACGCCGATAACCACGCGGCGACGGCGCTGCGAAGAAACGAATCCAGGGTCAAGGGCGCGATCCATAGCTCTTCACTGAGCAACGGGTGTGCCACCGGAATAGTTCGATTCCCCTTTATATAAAGGGTGAAATCATCATGGAGTGTACGGCTCCGTACGCTTTCGTCCGGAATCGTACAGTGCACGGAAACAAAGCGGCCGGACGCAGCGCCGACGTTTGCCATTCGGATGGCCTCCGCATTACATGTCGCTAGCGCGAATACCTCCGTGCGGAGGACGTGCCCCCGACGTGAGCTGGAGGCCCGCAAGGCTCCTCTGAATCTTGGCGACGCGGTCAGCGTCGCTCCATTCATTAAGAGGTCATGCGGGCCGGAACCGAACGAGGGATCAAGGGCACGGCCGCAGCGACACCAACCGAACGCGGCTTCCGCGATTCACCGCCTCCCTCCCGTCCGGCGCTGTAGAAGCCTCCGTCGACTGGTCGCAGCCTAGAGCGCATTCTTGGGCAGACGCGAGATGGTGACGTTTCGCAGTTGGTACGGCTGGCCTTCCAGTTGAAAGCCAATCCGTCCGGAGGAAGGCGTGCAACCCGACACGCGGTTCTGCAGGACCCCATTCACCGTCGCCTCGACCACGTCCCCTCGCACGGTCACGTCGACGCTGTTCCAGTCGCCCAGGGATTTGCCCGCAGTGTTCTCACGCCTCGCCAGAGTGTTGCTCGGCGAAGCCGGCCTGCCAAGTGTGGTGGGCGTTTCGATGAAGTGGGCATCACCCATGCTGAGGACATCGCCTTCGTGCTCCGTCTTCAACTGAACCTGAAACGACGTCGGCCACAGGCCTTGCTGCACCGGCCCCGAGGTGATGTTGACCAGAACGCCACCGTTCTTCGATGCGGCAGTCGCATCGGTCCACCGCCACTCTGCGTGCAAGGCATACTCCGCGTAAACCACGCGCGTCGTGAGATACCCGCTCGGTTTTCCCGCGACAGTCACGACCCCGTCCGCAACCGACGCAACCTGAGCAATATCAGCGGGCGAACCGGCGACGTACTCCCAATTCTCCAGACTTCCCTTGGGGAACAGCTCGATCGGGCGATCGGGGACGACCGGAAATGCGGCACCTCCGAGGGCGAGTGCGAGAAGTGCCGCCTTGCCGACGCTCACGGCTTGCTCGTGCCCGCGCGGCCGTAGCGATCTTCGAGACGAACCACATCATCCAACTCCGGGGTCGACACTTCGACGATGTCGACGTCCGTGATTCCGGTCATGCGATGAACCGTGTGCGGCGTGATGTGGAAGAGGTCGCCGGGCTTCATCTCCGTCTTCTTGAGATTCGTCGGATCGTCCTTCGAGCCCGTCTCAAAGAGGAGCGTGCCTGCCTGGACGAGAATCGTTTCGTCCTTCACGTTGTGATACTGAAGCGACAAGCTCTCTCCCGCGTTGATGTGAAGAAGCTTGCCGACGTAGCGGTCGGTGCGCGCCCACCAGATCTCATATCCCCACGGCTTGTCGATACGCTTGGCGCTTTCGTTCACAGGAGTTCCTCGGTTCTAGTTTTGGAGGTGATGATCTGACGGACGGTCGCTGGCCGGCCTCTGCGCCTGGACCTTCAGAAGAACGGCCGCGAAAGACTCGGCACTCAAAGTGTCGGACTTCGTGACCTGGCTCACCGCCTTCTTGAGTTCGTCGATGTCGATAGCGGACAGTACACCGCGGATGAGTCGGATCGACGAAGGCGTCATAGAGAGTTCACGGTATCCCAGGCCCACGAGCAGGAGAGCGCCGTCGCGACTGGCCGCCATTTCGCCGCACACGGACAGCGGCACCTTGGCTTCGTTTGCCGCGGTCACGATGTCGCCCAACAGACGGACCACCGCGGGATGGAACGGCGCGTAGAGGTGGCCCACGCGGGGATCAGCTCGATCGACGGCCAGGGTGTATTGGATCAGGTCGTTGGTGCCCACGCAGAGATAGTCGAATTTGCGACCAAGCGATTCGGCGACCAGGGCAGCCGACGGAATTTCAATCATGGCTCCGAGGGGCGGACGCCTAAAGGCGCGGCCCGATGAATGCAGTTCGCCTTCCAGTTCCTCGACGAGGCTGAGGATCTCGTCGGCATCGCCCGTGCCTCCGACGAAGGGAAAGAGAATCCGGATCGCGACTTCGTCCGCCGCTCGGAGCAAGGCGCGGATCTGGCTGCGGAAGTAATCAGAACCTCGCGAGAGCAGACGGAACGCCCGCAGCCCCAACGCGGGGTTTGGGCTGGACGGGCTCGCGGGGGAGAGGTCCTCGGGGCCCAGATCAAAGGTGCGAACTGTCAATGGATGCGGAGCGACCGCCAAAGCGAGCCTTCGATACAGCTCCAACTGCGCGTCCTCGCTCGGCGCCCGACCCGCGCGCGAAAGCAGGTACTCGGACCGGAACAGTCCCACCCCCATCGCGCCGGCGTCACGGACCATCTCGATGTCCGACGGGAACTCGATGTTCGCGCGAAGAATGATTTCCGCGCGGTCGGCGGTGAACACCGGACCCTCCGGCACGCCGCTCCACTTGGATTCCTGAATGGGCTCGATCTGAGTTCCAGGAGACGGATTCGTGTCGATGAATCCGACATCGCCGTCCACGAGAACCAGAGCCCTGCCTGCGACATGCGCCGTCGCGGTGCGGACGCCAAGCACGCACGGGATCGCGCGCGACCGCGCAAGGATCGCCATGTGGTGCGTGGGAGACCCGTGATCCGCCACCAGAGCGGTGACCAGGGACCAATCGATCTCCGCCGCTTCTGACGGCTTCAAATCCTCACAGATCAGCACGACCTTCTCGCCCGGCGGCAGGACAAGATCGCCCTTGGTGCCGCCCAGCAGGGCGAGGACGCGATCAAGCACGTCGTCGAGATCGTGGGACCGCTCGGCGATCACCGCGGACGCGCGCGCGAAGAGGCGTCGCAGCTCGTCGCAAACGATGGTGAGGGCCCACTCGGCGCCGATCAGACGCTCGTCGATCAGCGTGAGACTGCGACCGGCGAAAAGCGGGTCCTGCAACATGAGGACCTGCGCATCAAAGAGGTAGGCATGGGCCTCGCCCGCTTCATGGGACAGTTTCGATTTGAGATCAGCGAGTTCCATTTGAGCGGCCCGGAACGCGGCTTGAAGCCTGTCTTTCTCCGGCACCGCCGCAGCTTTGTCGATGCTGCGAAACGGGACCTGGCGCTGCGCGCGGCGGAACACGAAGGCACGGCCAAGAACCCGGCCGCCGGCGATCGCGAAGCCGGAGAGCTTCAATTTTTCGGCGCCTCGCCAAAGCCCGCGGCGATGAGCGCGGCCAGCGCGCGAATCGCTTCGGCTTCGTCTCTGCCTTCGGCTCTGATCTGAAGGCTCGCTCCGCACGGAGCGGCCAGAAGGAGGAGTCCCAGGATGGACTTGCCGTCCATCTCTTTGTCTTTGAAGACCACGGTGATCTGCGCGGAGAACTTGGAGGCTTCGGCCACGAAACGCGCGGCGGCCCGCGCATGGAATCCAAGCGGATTCACCACCGAGACCGTCTTACGTCGCATCAGTCACAGTCGGCGGGCAAGGGACGAAGCCGAATTCACTTCGGCGCAGTCCCCGGGGGTCCGGGGGGCTGAGCACGCTGTCAGTCTGCATTGCGGCCCCCTGGCTTAAGCAGAGGGACGAAGCCGAATTCACTTCGGCGCAGTCCCCGGGGGTCCGGGGGGCTGAGCACGCTGTCAGTCTGCATTGCGGCCCCCTGGCTTAAGGAGGTCTCCGGCTACTTGAACGCTTTCGCGGCCTTGGGCGCACACGATCCTCGCGACTTCCGCCAAAGGCTTGGTGCGGATCTGACAGGCCTTGATGAGCATCGGCAGATTCACGCCCGTCACCACTTCAACGTTCTCACCCGCAAGCGGCAACACAAGGTTGGTCGGCGTTCCCCCGAACATGTCGGTCAGAATCAGCACGTTCTTCTTGCCGCACAACGCGATGGCTTTGCCGATGCTGCCCTTGGCGATATCGACATCCACTTCCCAGTCGATGGAAAGAGCCTCGACACGCTCCTGCTCGCCGATGATCATCTCGAGCGCATTCACCAATTCTTCGGCGACCTTCCCGTGGGTCACGACGAGGATGCCGATCATTTTTGTTTCAAGTCCCGATGACGCACCCTGACCGTGACCCCGTCCAGCCGATCAAGTTCCTGCGCGAGTTCGCGCGCGATCATCACCGAGCGATGCTTGCCTCCTGTGCAGCCCACCGCAATGGTCAGATAGGTCTTGCCCTCGGCCACGTATTTCGGAATCACGAAACCGAGGAAATCGAGCAGCTTCGCCTGGAACTCAAGAGTTCCCGGCGCGCGCTTCAGATACCGAACAATCTTTGGGTCGAGCCCCGTCAGCGGTCGCAGGCGCTGGTCGAAATGAGGATTCTTCAGAAAACGAACATCAAAAACCAGATCTGCCTCCGCCGGCAATCCCAGCTTGAAGCCGAACGACAGAACCGTGAGAACGAGTCCCTGGCCCTTCCTGCCTCCACCGAAGTGCTCCTGCATGTAGCCCTTCAGCTCATGCACGCTGAGGTTGGAGGTGTCGAGAATCAGATCGGCGGATCGGCGGATCGAAATCAACGCCTGACGCTCTTCACGCAGGCCATCACGAACCGGCTGATTCGTGGCAAGCGGATGGGCCCGGCGCGTCTCCGAGAAACGACGGATCAAGGTGGCGTCCGTCGCTTCGAGAAAGACAAGACTCACCTTGACCGACTGACGCCGCAGCTTCTGGAAGGCGCCGGCGAACTGCGCCACGAAACTCGGGTCGCGCATATCGACCACGAGGGCCGCTCGTGGAATCGCGGACGCTTTCAGGAACTCGACAAAGCCGGGAAGCAGGGTGGTCGGCAGGTTATCGACGCAGAAAAAACCGAGGTCCTCAAGGGCGTTCGCCGCGTGTGATTTCCCGGAGCCGGACAGGCCGGAGATGAGAATGATCTCCAGTTGGCTCTTCGCGGTCCCAGAGACCCTCTTCAAGAGGCGCCCCGCGTCGGCAGTCCGGCGTGCGCTTCGACGCGCTTCAGGAACGCGGCCGCCGCGTCATGACCACGCGCGCGCAACAACAGATTCTTGGCCGCAAGCTCCACCAGCAACGCGACGTTGCGTCCGGGAGCGACGGGCAGACGAAGAAGGGTGATCGGCACGCCCAGAATGATCTCAAGCTCCGGCGTCAGCCCCAATCGGTCGTAGGACTTGCGCGGATTCCACGTCTCGAGGCGGACCACGATGTCGATCTTCTTTCCCGGACTGACCGCCGACACACCGTACAGATCCTGGATGTTGAGAATGCCGAGGCCTCGGATCTCCATGTGATCGCGCGTGGCGGCGGGCGACACGCCAAGCAATCCCTGACTGGTCGCTTTGATGTCCACGGCATCGTCGGACACCAGGCGATGACCGCGATCGACAAGTTCCAGACCGCACTCCGACTTCCCGATGCCGCTCTCGCCGCGAATCAGGACGCCTATGCCCAGCACATCGATGAGGACGCCGTGAAGGCGCGTGGTCCGCGCGAGCTGGTCCTCGAGAAATTCGGTGAGCCGCTTGATGAACGCGGTGGAATCGAGCGCGGTGGAGAAGACGGGGATGCCACGGTCTTCCGATGCGCGCTTGAGTTCGACCGGAACCGCCGGCCCGCGCGTGACCACGACGCAGCAGATCTCTTTCGACATCAGACGGCCAACAACTTTGGCGCGCTCCTTGTCGGAAAGAGTCTGAATAAACGACGACTCACTCCCCCCAAGCACCTGGACGCGTCCGGGGCTCAGGTAGCGCGTGAACCCGGTCAATGCGAGGCCGGGACGTTGGACCCGCGTCCGATCGATCAGGCGCTTGAGCCCCGCCTTGCCCGACAGGAGCTTCAACTCGAGTGGCTTCGCTTCTTCGCTCAACAGCACGCTCACGGCGACGCGGGGGACAAAAGCCTTCTTCACCTCGGCCGGCCTTTGCGTTCTGACGACGACGGGATGCGCATTTCCTCCCGGTATTTGGCCACCGTGCGACGGGCGATGGTGGTGCCCTGATACGAAAGGATCTGGCCGATCTGTGCGTCAGACAGCGGCTTTCCGGGAGTCTCGCTGTCGATCAGGTTGCGGATCTTCTCCTTGATCGCGACGGAGCTGACCGCTTCGCCCGAATCACCCTTGAGACCCGAATGGAAGAAGAACTTCAGCGGAAGGACGCCCTGGGGCGTGTGGGCGTGTTTGTTCTGGACGATGCGCGACACCGTCGACTCGTGCATCGAGATGTCGTCGGCGACGTCCCGCAAGACCATCGGCTTCAAGGCGGAGATGCCCGACTCGAAGAACGCTTCCTGCCTGCGCAGGATGGAGTCGGCGACTTTGTAGAGCGTGCGCTGCCGCTGGTCGACACTCTTGATGAGGAAGAGCGCGCTGCGCATCTTGTCGCGTACGTAGGTTTTCGCCTCGTCGTCAGCCTTGGAACCGGCACTCAGGAACTGCCGGTAGCTGGACGAGATGCGGAGGCGCGGTAAAGAGTCATCATTCAACTCGACCACGAACGCGCCATCCTTCTTGAAGATCATGACGTCGGGCACGACGTACGACGGCGCCTTAGCGGAAAGCGTGCTGCCCGGACGCGGATCCAGGCTTTCGATCAGGTCGAGCCAGTCAAGAACCTCCTTCTCGGGTTTTCCAAGGACGCGCACGAGACCCGCGACGTCGCGCATCTCCAGCGCGCGCATGTGCGACTCGACGATCGCAACGGCGGGCGTGTCGCCGAATCCGAAGTAACGAAGCTGGATCAACAGACATTCGCGCAGGTCGCGTGCGCCGACGCCCGCGGGATCGAAGGTCTGGACTCGGTGAAGCGCCTTCTCGGCGTCGCCACGATAAATTTCCGGATCGAGATCCATCGACTGACACACTTCGTCGAGTGTCGTCGGCACGATCTTGCCGCACACCGCATGATCGCTCAGCTCGCAGGCAGGGTCGTGAGTCCGAAGATAGCCATCGTCGTCCAGATTCTGGATGATGCCTTCGCCCAGATCGCGCAGGATGCCGGGCGAGATGTCGTGACGAAGCTGGGCGAGCAGGTGATCGCGAAGGTCCACGGTGGTGGCCAGGCGGTTCTCGATCGAGTACTCGGAATCGGGATCGCTCTGGGCCATGTCACGGACGCCGGAGTCGTCCATGACGTTCTCGAACAGCTTGTCGATATCGCTGTCCTGAAGGCCGGTCTGTTCCGGCAGCGGTTCCACGGGAACTTCGGGCGCTGCTTCCACCTGCAGCGGGTCATTGGCGGTGATGTCGGCGAATTCCGATTCGAATTCCGACTCGGCCGCGGCCGCGACGTCGCCCCCATCGGCGCCATCGCCGTCGGTGTCAGGGGTGGGACCGGTCGCCTCATCTTCGGGGATCTCTTCGAGAAGCGGGTTCTCGTTCATCTCCTGGTTGATGACGTCGGCCAGCTCAAGCGTCGTGAGCGGCAGCAGCTTGATCGCCTGCTGCATCGCCGGCGTCAGAACGAGACGCTGCGACATCCTGGGCGAGAGTGACAGGCGTTGCTGAAGAGCCATCGCTTACGCCTTCGTCTCGGGCAGCATCAGATCAAAATCATCGCCGAGATAGACGCGGCGCACTTCCGCGTCGGTCGCGAGCGCACGCGGCGTGCCCGCGCGGAACACTTCCCCGTCGCGGATGATGTACGCGCGATCCGTGATCCGGAGTGTCTCTCGAACGTTGTGGTCGGTAATCAGAATGCCAAGTCCCCGCTTCTTAAGATACGCAATGATCCGCTGGATGTCCGCGACCGCGATGGGGTCAATGCCGGCAAAGGGCTCATCAAGAAGAATGAACAGCGGCGACGCGGCCAGAGCGCGGCAGATTTCGAGACGACGGCGTTCGCCGCCGGACAGCGTGTCGGCCCTCTGATGCGAGAGACCGGCGATGCCCAGTTCCTGAAGGAGCTCGCCCGCCCGGGCCTTCTGTTCGCGCAGTGAGTAGCCAAGCGTCTCCAACACCGCGAGGATGTTTTCCTCGGTGGTCAGCTTGCGAAAAACGCTGGTCTCCTGGGGCAGGTAGCCGATCCCCGCGCGCGCGCGCAGATACATGGGCAGGCTCGTGATGTCATCCCGTCCAAGGAAGACGGAACCGGCGCGAGGCTTAGTCAGACCGACCACCATGTAGAAGGTCGTGGTCTTGCCCGCGCCATTGGGGCCGAGCAAACCGACCACTTCTCCGGTGGAGATTTCGATGTTGACGTCTTTGACCACCACGCGGGATCCGTAGGCCTTGGTCAGGCCCTCGGCGCGGAGGGAAATCTTTGGCGCGCTCACGGTTTCTTGATCTTTCTCTGCAGCACCGTCTCGGTGCGTCCTTCTTCTCCGGTGACTTCGACCTGATCGCCGGAGGTGAAGAATGTAATGGACTTCCCCTGTACTTTGCGACCGTTGTCTTCGAGCTTCACCGGCGACCCGTCAAGAATCACCTTTCCGTCCAGCGGGGTGTAAAGGAGATGGGTCGCGTCGGCGATCCGATCCTTGGCCTTGATCGACACGGGGCCGCCCTGCGCTTCCAGGCTGCGCACTTCGAAGGCTCCCGCGGTTCCGAGGCCAACCATGATCTGGGGTGCCTTGGTTTCGAACTCCTTCTGCTTCACCGTCGAACCGCCCGTGAAATCGAACTTCTTGTCCTGGGGCGTGTAGACCATCTTCGCGGCTCGCGCTTCGATGCCGGTCCCCAAAGCACCTCCGGCCACGAGAATTTCAACGTCTGTCTCAGCGGTGATCTTCGGCCCTTGCGGAAGGTCGACGGTCTCGATGGTGGCGGCGCGCATGTCATCTTCGCCGGCGCGGAAGACGACGCGCTCCAGGTACTGGGTGCTCTTCTTGGGCGAGTCGTAAATGACCTGCCGGCTGGTGGCAAGGAGGTCGGAGCCAGGCGTGCCGAAGGGCGCTCCGGGGATGCCGCCTTTCTGGGTGTGCCGCACCCCGCCCCACGCGCGGAACGAGCCGATCTTCGTGTCGATCTCGATCGATGACGCCAGCAGCGTGACCTTGTTCAGAGAATCCTCGAACTGAGCGTTGCCCGAGACCACCATGCGCGCGGTTTTTTCGCTGAACTCGGCCTTCGCCCCTTTGCCCTTCTGATTCTTCCGCTCGAACACGACGTTCTCCGTGAAGGAAATGGTCTCGGCCTCGCCCGTCTTGGGATCCAGGATGGCCGAGAAGTCGGTGGAGGAAATCGTTCTCAGGTCGCCGGCCTTTGGGTTGAGCGGAATAAACCGGATGCTGGTTCCGCTGTTGCCGAGGTACTCGCGCAGCTTGCCTTCGGGGCCGAACTTGAAGATCAGTGCGTCGGCGCGGATCTCCCGGCGCTCCGGTGGATCGCCCGGCCCCGGCTCCACGATCATCAAAGCCTCCGGTCCCGCGGCGACTTCCTCTAGGACGCGTCCCTCGCCAAAGGTCATGTCAAGACGACGACCACGGATGATCTTCTGACCGGTCGCGCGCGGGAAGGAGAAACCGAGCGCTGTGGTGTCGCCCTTCGCGACCAGCTCGAAGCCATCACGGAACACGGCGCGGTAGATCGCGTGGTCCTCACCGAAGAAGAGCTCCAATGAACCGGACTTAGTTCGGTTGGCGCCTTGGGCGATGTGGACGTTGCCATCGAGGAACAATGTGTTCTGGTCACGAGACAGGCACGCGGCGTTGGCGTCGATGTCGGCGGGCGCGTCGTCGGGATCGCGCAGGCGGATCTTCACGTCCTTGAAGAAGCTGATGGAATCGCTCCAGCTTTCGTACAACATCCCGACGCCTTCGCCGGAAATGTCCTTGCGATGCCAGGTGACCTTCTTCTCGCTCTGCGCCAGGCCGTCCTTGCCGTCATAGAAGAGTTCCTCGGTCTCCAGGACCAGACCGTCCTCCGTGGTCATCTTCACGTGGCCTTGAAACAGGGCAGAGGGCCGGGTCGCGACATGCTGCGCGTGGTCGGCGACGATTTCCATGGTGGTCTGCTTCCCCTGCGACACGAAGGGGACCTTCGCCTTCACCGTATCGAGGAAACGGGTCTCGGCTTCACGGCCGGATGATCCCTGAGCCTCAAGCTTGACGCCCTGCTTGCCCGAGGCGCTGAAGGACTCGAAGATCAGAGCTTCCAGCTTGTCGGCTTTGGGGTCGTTCGGCGGGTACCCGGTTCGGTCCCCGCCTGGCGAGGCCGAAGCACTGGCGACAGGCGACCCCCCGGCACTTGGATCGCCGATCTTTCCTGGCGTCTTCGACGGATTCCTCTGAAGCGACTGATAGACCGCCACCGAAACTCCAACCACTACGACGATGGCCAGCGTGCGCCAGACCCAAGTGGACCTGGACTTCAGGGCGCTCGCCCTGCGCTTTTCTTGGAACGACTCTTGCATTCCCGGTCGTTATAGACGGATCTCTCGGTTGGCGGCAAGTTTCGAGACACGAGTTGGACCTGATCCAACGCACCTAGCACTTAAGGTCGCGACGGTCCTCAACAAGGATCTTCGCGCTCCAGTGTGCCCTCTCTCCCAGGCGTTGCGGCTCTTCAGCTCAACGCGGTTGTGGCGCATGAACGCTCGAACACCAACCAGAAACAAGGGAGAGAAAAGAAATGCGTATCGAATTCATGGACAAGGAAAATGGTCCCAAGAATCTGATCAGCGAGGCCGAGATCTTCTTCGACGCTGAAGATGGCTTGCTCGCCGGACTCAAACTCGTGGGCTTCAGCATCTGGCGGAATGAGGCCGGCGATCCCGCGATCACGGTGCCGTCGCGCTCCTGGGGTGATCCCGGGGGCCGAAAGTTCTTCGACTTGCTGCGTGCCGGGGAAGGAGGAGCCGACGCCGTGAAGCGGCTGAAGACTCTGATCGCCGACCAGCACCGCATGCGCGATCGAAACGCGGCCTAGGTCGCGCGGTCGGCGGGACCTGGACCGTGGATAAACGCGGTCCAGGTTTTCCCACCGCCTCAGCAGGCCATCTTCCTTCCGCTTCGTTCTACCAGCGAGCGGAGAGTGCGTGACACAATCTTGATCGATGATGCTGCTCTCTCCGTTGGTGCTGGCCCTGCTCGTTCAAACCCCTCCCGCGACGTCGACCGGGAATCAGTCCGCGGCTTATGGACTCTTTCTCGATGCCCTCAGTCTGAGGGACGATGGCAAGTCCGACGAAGCGATTAAGACTCTTCAAAGGGCCTTGAAGGCCGATCCGAAAGCGGCCGACGCCTATGCCCAGATCGCACAGATCCAGATGGATCAGTCTCGATTCGATCTGGCGGTCACGGCGATCAACCAGGCGATCAGGGTAGCGCCGGCACGCGCTGATATCCGCAGCCTTGCCGGGCAGATTCATCAGTTCTACGGTCAGTCGGGCGGAGGCGAAGCCCAACTCCGTCTCGCCGCGCAGGAATACGAGGAGGCGGCAGGGCTCAATCCCAACGATCCTTCGCCACTACGCGACCTGACCCGCATCTACTCCGTCCTGCGAGACGCCAAAGCCGCGCTCTCCACGTGGAAGCGGCTCTCCACCGTCGATCCGCGCAACTCCGATGCCTTCGTTCAGGTCGCCACACTCTCGCTCGCCATCGGCGAGACCGACAACGCCATCGCCGCGCTTGAGACCGCGGTCGCCGCCGATCCCGAAAATGCTCGCGTGTTCCAGCTCCTTGGTGATCTCAAGAAGGAAGGCGGCAAGAGCGAGGAAGCTTTCAAGGCCTACGAAGCCGCCGCCAAGCTGGACCCCAAGGACCTCATCACCCGCTTGAAAATGGGCGAGATGCTGATCGACGGTCGCAAGTCGACGGAAGCGCTCGCTCTTTCCGAAGAAATGCTGAAGCAGGACGACAAGAACCGCTTTGCCCTCGACTTGAAGGCGCGCGCCCTCAAAGACCTGCGCCGTACCGACGAAGCGCTCGCCATCGCCGAAAGCCTGGCCGCGAGCGATCCCAAGGATTTGAAGGCCTCGTTCCTGGTCGTCACCATCCTTGAGCAAGCCGGCAAACTTTCTGAGGCGGAAGACAGGCTCAACACGCTGATTCGTCGAAACACCTCGAGCGAAGACGCTGACGGCATCGGGCGCAACAATCGCGTGTTCTGGGCGCACACCGGCATGGTGCGACAGCGTCTCGGCCGGTACAAGGACGCGGCCGACGCTTTTGGGGAAGCCGCGAATGCGAACAAAGAGCCCGACGGCTCGCTCGTGACCTATCGCATCGACGCTCTCATCTCGGCCAAGGAGTTCGCGCTTGCCTTGAAAGAGGCGCGTGCCGCCAAGGCCAATCCGGCCTTCAAGGATCAGGACGATCTCCGGACACTCGAAGCGTACGCACTGCGCGGCACCGGAGACGAGAAGAGCGCCTCTGCGTTGGTCGAGGCCGGGATCGCGGGCGAGAAGGTGGAAGCGAACGATCTCCTTGGCGCCGCTGACTTCTATCAGCGCGGCAAGAACATGGTGCGCGCAGCGGAGCTCTTCAACCGCGTGATCGCAAAAGATCCGAAAAATGTGCGGGCATGGTTCAGTCTCGGCTCCGTCCTCGAACGCCAGAAGAAGTTCAACGATGCGGAGACCGCGTTCCGAAAGGCGCTTGAGATTCAGCCTGATTCATCGATCACCCTGAACTATCTCGGTTACATGAACGCCGATCGCAACGTCAAACTTCCCGAAGCCTTGACGCTGATCCAAAAAGCACTGGTCGACGATCCGGACAATGGCTCCTATCTCGATAGTCTGGCCTGGGCCCTTCATCGCCTGGGTCGTCACGCCGAAGCTGCCACCGCCATCCGCAAAGCAGTGTCGTCGCAGGACTCGAGCGCCGTCGTCCTCGCTCACGCCGGCCTGATTCTGGCGGAGACGGAAGACCGAGCCGAAGCGCTCAAGTACCTGCGTCAATCGCTTCAGGGCGAAGACGAGGAAGGCGAGTTGGATCGCGCGCTCGTCGAGAAGAAAATCCAGTCGTTGTCGGCGGCCGCGCAGAAGGAGCCTTGATCCTCGGCCCGGCCTTCGGAGGCGCCTCGCGGGCGGCGCTGGGCGTGCTGCTGATGGCCTTCGCCTCTGGCTGTGCGGTGCGCGGTCATATCGCATCGCCCGATGAGATGGCTCAGCTCCACAAGGCCAGCGGTCTTTCGGCTGCGGGCAAGCTCACCCTGTTCGGCCCCAGGGGGCGCTTCTCCGCGCGCGTGGTGTTCGGTCTGACCAAACCAGCAAGTCTGCGCATCGAGATCCCGGCGGGCACGGGCCTGCGTTTCCTCCTCGTCGCACACGACGGAAAGCTACGGGCCGAGCTCCCGGGAGATGACGCGATGTTCGAAGGGTCGGCCACAAGCGGAGTCATGAAGGATCTCTTCGGGATTGATCTCTCGCCCGCCGATCTCGTCGCAAGCGTGCTCGGCGCCCCGCCGTCCACTCTGAATGTGTCCTGGCGCTTCGATAAATCGCAGCCCTCCCTGGTGACAATCCGCGGCTCAGACCACACCGAGCTAGTGGTCGCGCTCGACGATCCATCCGTCGAACCCCCTCCGGCCACCGCCTTTGCCTTCGGTCCTCCGCGCGGCCAGTCGTGGTCGATCGAGCAGATGTCTGACCGTCTTGGATTGCGTCGGTAGAAGTTCGCTATGACACGTCGCTTCCGCTCATTCGCCAAGGTCAATCTCGGACTTGAAGTGACGGGAAAGCTCCCGAATGGATATCACCAGCTCAAGACCATCTTCGCGACCGTCGGGCTGCACGACATCGTCGAGATCGCGTCAGGGAAATCAGGCGTCAAAGTCCGAACGGATCATCCCGAGGTTCCCGGCGACGAGACGAATCTCGCTCATCGCGCCGCCGTCGCCATGCAGGCGCTGGCCGGAACGAACCGTGGCGTGACGATCAGAATCGAGAAACGCATCCCGGTAGGCGGTGGGGTGGGCGGTGGAAGCAGCAACGCGGCGACGGTGCTGCGGGCGCTGGATCAGATCTGGAAACTGAATCTCGGAACGGACGGGTTGCTTGAAGTCGCCAGGGCTCTCGGCGCCGACGTTCCCTACTTCCTCTATGGGGGCCCAGCCCTCGGCCTCAATCGCGGCGACGAGATCCATCCCCTCGATCTCAAACTGACCGAGCGACTGCTGCTCGTTCCCAACGACGGCGGCGTCTCTACTGCGGCGGTCTTCCGGCGCTTCGCCGCTCAGGCAAAGAGTTCGCGCAAGCGATCGCCGATCGACTCGTTCCTGCGAGCCGTGACGTCGCCGAGGCCGGCTATCCAGGCCTTACGTCGCCTCGTCAACGATCTCGAACCCGCAGCCTTTGCCGAGAGTCCAAAGCTCGCGGAGATCAGCCGCCAGGTCCGGGGCGTGGCCAAATCGACGGGCGCGATCCAGGCCGCGATGTCCGGAAGCGGCTCCACCTTCTTCCTGACTCACCCAGACACCGACTCAAGACGAACGGCCGCAGCTGCGCTCGGCCGAGCGGGGATCAAGACGATCGCCAGTTCGTTTGTTTCGAGAGCGGCCTACGAAAAACGCTTCGAAATAAGCGCGTAGGAGCACGTACAGCGGAAAGACACACACCGCGGGCAGGACTTCTTCGTTAAGCTTCGTCCCTCTCATCTCCCGACACTGGGGCGTCGCCAAGCGGTAAGGCTCGGGACTTTGAATCCCGCATCCGAAGGTTCGAATCCTTCCGCCCCAGCCAAAGAGACCCCATCCCACCGATTTCCCTCCGAAGAAGGGCCTAGAAACAGTCGCCATGGTTCGACCACCTCACGACCTCAAGATCTTCACTGGAAGCGCCAATCGTTCGCTGGGTGAATCGGTTTCGCGCTACCTCAACGTGCCGCTCGGCAAGGTGCATCTGTCGCGCTTCCTCGACGGCGAGGTCTGGTTTCAGATCGAAGAGAACGTCCGTGGCAAGGACGTCTTCGTCCTTCAGCCGACATCGACCCCGGTCAACGAGCACCTGATGGAACTGCTCATCATGATCGACGCCTTCCGGCGCGCGAGCGCCGCGCGCATCACGGCGGTCATTCCCTACTACGGTTACGCCCGCCAGGACCGCAAAGACCGCCCCCGCGTCCCGATCTCGGCCAAGCTCGTGGCGAACATGATCTCCACCGCAGGCTGTCACCGCGTGCTGACCATGGATCTTCACGCCGCGCAGATCCAGGGCTTCTTCGACGTGCCGGTCGACCACCTCTTCGCGGCCCCCGTCATCATTGAACACGTGGCGCAAATGGGGCTCGACGATTTGTGCGTAGTCTCGCCCGACGCCGGCGGCGTCGAACGCGCCCGCGCCTACGCCAAGCGCCTCGGCGCAAGTCTCGTTATCGTCGACAAGCGTCGCGAGACCGCAAACGTGGCCGAAGTCCACCACGTCATCGGCGAGGTGGCCGGGAAGACGTGCCTCATCGTCGACGACCTCGTCGACACCGCGGGAACCTTGTGCAAAGTCGCCGAAGCGATCAGTGCCGCGGGTGCCGGACGCATTCTCGCCTCAGCCTCCCACGGCGTGCTTTCCGGGAACGCGGTCCGCAACATCAACGCGAGCAAGATCTCCCAACTGATCCTCACCGACTCCATCGAAGAGAAGCCGGAGCGAAAATCAGATAAGATTGTCGTTCTGCCCATCGGAGAGTTGATGGGCAAGGCCATCCAGAATATCCACGAAGAAGCGTCCGTCACGAGCCTTTTCATTTGATGCCGCCCCGGCGTCCATAAGATTTGAAGACCAGCAAGCCATGTCAGACATCGTAGTCCTCGCCGAAGCCCGCGAAACTCGCGGTAAGAATGAAGCCAAGCGCCTCCGGGCCCGTGGCCGGATCCCCGCCGTTGTTTACGCTCCGGGCAAGGAGAACGTGGCCGTCAGCGTTTCCCCCCGTGAACTCGCGGTCGTCTTCAAGACGGGTGCCGCCGAAAACACGCTGGTCGACCTCGATCTCGATGGCAAGAAGCGCAAAGTCATTCTGAAGGACTACCAGGTTCACCCTGTGCGCCCCGAGTTCCTTCACGCAGACTTCTACGAAGTCGCACTCGACAAGGCGATTCACGTCAAGGTTCACATCGAACTGGTGGGTGTGCCCGTGGGCGTCAAGACCCATGGCGGCACGCTCGAGTTCGTCACCCGCGAAATTCTCGTCTCCTGCCTGCCCCTCGACATCCCGAAGAAGTTCGTGGTGG
>JBDTQB010000042.1:0-20553 GCA_039932395.1 Vicinamibacteria bacterium
GGATGGTCGCTTCCAGACCTTCAAGCGAGAAACGCTTGTTGCCCACGTACTTGGTATGGAGATGACGCTCGAAGGCTTCCGCTTCGGCGAGCTTCCCCATCACGTGCTTTTTCTCGACGGGGGATAGCTCGGTCTTATTGCGCGACTTTTCCTGCCGGTTCTGCAGCCATTCCTTCTGGCCGGGTGCCGCGATGAACATGTACTCGGAAGTGACGGTGTTGCAATAGGTCTCGCGCATCACGTCGATGATTTCGCGAAGCGTCGCCTTCTCTTTGCCGAGCGCGCCATTGGTGAAGAACTCGCGATCGAGGTCCCACAACGTGAGGCCGTAGCCCGCAGGATCGAGATCCGGAACGAGGGCGCGTTTCGCGCCGAGGGGATCGAACGAAGCGATCAGGTGTCCACGCACTCGGAAAGCGTGAATGAGCTGCAGCACGCGTGCCTGCTTCTCAACCTCTTCCCGGTTGGAAGCGCCGCCGCCGCCCATGAACGCGGGAGCGAGGAGGTCCACTTCGGTGCGGACGGGCGGATACGGAACCGCGAGTTCTTCGAAAAGGCGCTCGTAGAAGCGGTCTTCGCCACGCAGCAGCGCCTCGATACGGGCGAGGAAAAGACCCGACTCGGCGCCTTGAATGACGCGATGGTCGTAGGTCGAACTCACGGTCATGATCTTGCTGATGCCCAGCATCGACAGTGTCTTGGGAGACATCGACCGGTATTCCGGCGGATAGTCGAGGCTGCCGGTCGCGAGAATCAGACCCTGGCCGGGCATGAGGCGCGGCGTCGACATCGTGGTGCCGACCGTCCCAGGATTCGTGAGGGACACCGTGGTGCCCATGAAGTCGTCGGGCATCAGCGCGCTGCGACGCGAGCGGGAGACAAGATCGTCGAATTTTTCGAGGAACTGGGGGAACGTGAGCTGATTCGCGCCGCGGATGTTCGGGACGAGCAGTGTGCGCGTGCCGTCTTTCTTCTGAACGTCCACCGCGATCCCGAGGCGCACGTCCCCGCGATGGATGCGATGCGGCTTGCCATCGATCTCCGCGTAAGCATCATTCAAGCGTGGGAAGGTGTCGAGCGCCTTGATCATGGCCCATGCAATCAGATGCGTGAAGCTGATCTTCGAAGCTGAACTGCTGGCGCGATGGCGGTTCACCAGCGATCGGTTCTCTTCGAGTCCGCGGACGGGAACCTCGCGAACGGACGTCGCGGTCGGAACGGAGAGCGACGCCTCCATGTTCTCGACGATCTTCACCATGGCGCCGCGCACGGGTTCGACCACGTCGCCGGGCAGGATCACCGGGGCAAGAATGCGGGACCGGGCCGAGACCATGGTGTTGGGGCGCGTGGTGGGAGCCGTGGTCGCGATCACGGCTTTGGGTTCCGCCACACGGGCCGGCGCCTCGGTCGGTCCGACATACGACTGCCGATCAAAGACTTGGGTTTCTGGGGTGGACGCCGCAGGCTGCACGACCGTCGGTTCGATGACGGTCGCGGGCTCGGCCTGCGGTTCGGCCGCAGCGGCACTTCCGTCGGCCTGCGAAGAGTCGCGCTGAAACAACGCGGTATCGGCAGGGGAATCCTCTGGATTGGGCAGACTTAGGACATACGCGAAGTAGTCCTGCCATTCCTGTCCGACGCTCGTCGGATCGGCCCGGTACTTCTCCAGTTCCTGGAGCGAAAACTCTGCGTTGGCGCCGAAGTCAGCCACAATCCGCTCGGCGATATGACGAGGAAGGTTCTCGGTTGTCATGGGAACGCAGAGGATAACTGTTCCAGCGTGGGCAGGCCGCATGGAGGCCATCGAAACCGGCCTGGGGCGGGCGCGAACGAAAACGGAATCACACGATCCAGCAACCCGAGTAGAGTCCTTTCGATGCTCATTGAATGCGTTCCAAACTTCTCTGAAGGGGCGAGGCCCGAGGTGGTCGAGGCGATCGTCGCCAGGGTTCGTGCGCAGTCGACCGCTCGTGTCCTTGATCTCCAATCGGACGCCTCGCACAATCGCTCCGTCCTGACTCTCGCGGGCGATGCCGATTCGCTCGCGCGCGCGGTCATGGCGCTCGTGGGCGCCTCGCTTGAGGCGATCGACCTCCGTACACACAAAGGCGAGCATCCGCGTCTCGGCGCGGTGGACGTCGTTCCCTTCATTCCCCTCGAAGGCGCGACCCTCGCGGATTGCATCGCACTCGCCCGACGTGTGGGTGCAGCGATCGCCGAGGCGTACAAGATTCCCGTCTTCCTCTACGAGGACGCTTCAACCGCCCCTCATCGCAAAGGGCTGGAGGACATCCGGCGAGGTCAGTTCGAAGGACTCGCGACCAAGCTGAAGGACCCGCTCTGGCAGCCCGACTTTGGTCCGAGTGAACCGCATCCTTCGTTTGGCGCGGTTGTCGTGGGCGCGCGCATGCCGCTCATCGCTTTCAACGTCAATCTGGCGACGGACGACGTCGAGATCGCGAAGAAAATCGCCAAGGGCATCCGGCACAGCACAGGTGGGTACCGCTTCGTGAAGGCGATGGGGCTGGGTGTCGACATCGGCGGCCGCAAAGTGGCGCAGGTCTCGATGAACATGACCGACTTCACCAGGACGCCCCTTCATCGCGTGGTGGAAACCATCCGAAACGAAGCGGCCCGCTATGGCGTTGGCATTGCGGGTTCGGAGATCGTGGGGCTGGTTCCAGCGCAGGCGTTGATGGACGCGGCCGAGCATTACCTTCAGCTCACCGGATTCTCGACGAAGCAAGTCCTCGAGACACGGCTGCGCGGCGAGTAATGAGGTGCTGGGGTTGTGGCTGAACTGGACCGCATCGTCGAAGAGCTGAACGCGTCATCATCGCGACGCGAGCGTCCGGACGCGTTCATGGCGGGCGGAGATGATCGGCTGGCCGGCCTGCTTCGCATCATGGTGAGCCAGGGTGCGAGCGATCTGCTTCTGGTCAGCGGTTTGCCCCCGGCTCTTCGCGTTCGCGGCGATGTGGTGCGTCAGAGCGGTGCGCCTCTCGACAGCGTCGACATTGAGGACATCATGCTCGGTGGTTTGCCCGGCCACGCCGCCAAGGCGTACCGGGAAGGCAGAAGCGCTGACGCGTCGCTGCGAGTCGTCGGGCTGGGTCGTTTCCGCATCAATCTGCACCGCGAACGTGGACGCGCCGCCGCGACCATCCGCGCGCTGCCGACTCAGCCGCCCTCCCTTCGCTCGCTGAATCTCCCGCCGGAACTCGACCGTATCTCGCGCGTCCAGCGCGGACTGGTCCTGCTCGCGGGTGCGACGGGATCAGGAAAGACCACCACCCTCGCGGCCCTCGTGAACGAGATCAATCACCGCGATGCCCGGCACGTCGTGACCATCGAGGACCCGGTCGAATACGAGCATCCGCACGTGAAGTGCGTGGTCGAGCAGGTGGAGATCGGCATCGATGCGCCGGACTTCCCCACCGCGCTGCGGTCCGCCATGCGTCAGGCGCCCGATGTCATCGTGGTCGGCGAAATGCGTGACTCCGAGACAATGCGGACCGCCCTGGCCGCGGCGGAAACCGGGCATCTCGTTTTGTCCAGTATCCACGCGGCCGACACGCCTTCGTGTGTCGCGCGCATCGCCGACTCCTTTCCCGCCGAACGTCAGCCGATGATCCGCCAGGAAATCGCCATGGGCCTCGCCGCGGTCATAACGCAGGTTCTGCTGCCGCGTCAGGGAGGTGGGCGCATTCCCGCTGCCGAAGTTCTCATGGTGAGTTACGGAGCGCGTCAGTTGATCCGCCGCAATCAGCTCCAGAACCTTCATCAGGAGATCACGATCACCCGGCCCGCAGGATCGGTGACGCTGGAAGAATCGCTCGCGCGCCTGGTTCGTGGCAATCAGATCACCGCGGCGGACGCCATGACCGCGGCGATTCATCCTGAAGATCTCGACGCGTTGCTCCGACTAAACCCGGCCGCGCTCCGTTAAGACCGACGGCTCGGCTTACCCCTCGCCGTCGACAGTGTCGACAAGACCCTTCTTCGGCGCGATCAGACCGAGGGTCTTCATCTTCTTGTAGAGATAGGACCGCTCGACACCCAACGCTTCGGCGGTGCGGCTCATGTTGCCGTGACACGACTCGTGCTTCCTCGCGATGTAGCGGCGCTCGAAATCTTCGCGGGCAAGTGCCAGGGTATCGAAGTCGAGGCACGGAATCGACGCGGCCGATGCGGCGAGGGCCGGGCTGAGTGCTGAAGCCACGGCCACCGCTGCTGAGGGGGCCTGGGTCAGGACGTCCAACGGTGCTGGACGAAGCCCCCGCACATCGTTGACATCGACCACGTCGCCCTTCGCCATGATCACGTGCCGCTCGACCATGTTGCGCAGTTCGCGGACGTTGCCTGGCCAGTCGTGGGCGACCAGAATTTCCATCGCCTCGGGCGTGTAATCCTTGATGTGACGGCCGTACTCCGCCGCGTAGCCGCGACTGAAATGGCGCACCAGCATCGGAATATCCGACCGACGCTCCCGCAGGGGCAGGACGTGAATGGGAATGACGTTGAGGCGGAAGTACAGGTCTTCGCGGAACGTACCGCGTTTGATCTCTTCCTCGAGGTTCTTGTTGGTGGCGGCGAGCACGCGGACGTCCACGTTGACGCTGGCCGAGCCGCCGACCGGCTCAATCTTCTGCTCCTGCAGCGCTCGCAGCACCTTGGCTTGGGTCTTCAGCGTCATGTCGCCGATTTCGTCCAGGAACAAAGTCCCGCCGTCAGCGATCTCGAACTTGCCCTTGCGCGCGGCCGTCGCACCCGTGAACGAGCCCTTGGTGTGACCGAACAACTCGCTCTCGATCAACTCCTCGGGAATCGCGGCGCAGTTCACTTCGACGAACGGACCATTGCTGCGCAGGCTCTGCTGATGAATGCCACGCGCGACCAGCTCCTTGCCCGTGCCGTTCTCGCCGGTGATAAGAACGCGGCCGTTGCTGGGTGCGGCCTGGGCGATCACACCGAGCAGCTCCTTGATCGCTTCGCTCTCGCCCACGATCTGGCTCTTGTGCTCGACTTCGGCCTTGAGGGCACGAACTTCCTGTTCAAGCTTGCGACGACGGAGCGAGTTGGAGACGGCAAGAAGAATGCGTTCGAGCGACAGAGGCTTCTCGATGAAGTCGGCCGCGCCAAGCCGCACCGCTTTGACGGCGGTCTCGACCGTGCCATGCCCTGAGATCACGACCACCGGCAAATCGGGGTCGATCGCCTGCATCCGGCTCAGGGTTTCGATGCCGTCGATGCCAGGCAGCCAGACATCGAGCAAAGCGAGTTCGTAGCGGTTTGATTCGACCGCCTTGACGCCCGCTTCTCCCGTCTCCACGGCGTCGACCCGATAACCTTCGTCCGACAGAATCCCGGACAGAGAAGCGCGAACGCCCGCCTCGTCGTCAACGATCAGTATCCGTTCGCGCATGGAGGTCGAGGATCCTATCAGCCGTCAGTGGACCAATTGTGTCTGATCATCCACAATAACCGCGGATCTGCGGCCTTTCCGACCGATCGACCTCGAACGCTATTCTCGCGATCGACCGATGACGGGCTCGGGCGCGAAATCCTCACGGGGTTTCGGGGCCACTCCCGACCGCCGAGACGGAAACTCCGATTATTTATGACGACGGCTGTCATATATCGGCGCCTAGTCTCCCTTCTCACATCTGAGTTCGAGGACCTGTCCTCGTCAGCAAGGAACGACCAACCCATGACTTACGACTTCTTTCAACGAATGGTGATCCCTGTGGCTTCGGCCCTGGTGATCGTCGCGTGCGGCGGTAAACAAGAAGGAGCGGGCGGTCCAGGCGGCGGCGCGTTCCCTCCGAGCGGGGTTGAAGTCGTCACCCTCGAACAGAAGCCGGTCGAACACACCACCGAGTTCGTGGCCTCCTTGAAGTCGCGTCGGTCCAGCACGATTCAGCCTCAGGTCGAAGGCTTCATCACCCGCATTGCCGTGCGCTCCGGCGAGCGGGTTGGACAAGGAGCTCTCCTTTTTGAGGTCGACTCCGGCCCGCAGCAGGCCGTTCTCGCGGGCCAGCAGTCGATGCGCGTGGCGCGCGTCGCTGAATTCGAGAACGCGCAGCAGCAGGCCGCACGAACGCGCAAGCTCTTTGAAGCGGGCGCCGCCAGCCAGCGTGACGCGGAAGACGCCGATACCGCACTTCGTACCGCCCAGGCCCAGCTCAAGGCCGTCGAAGAGCAGGTCAAGCAACAGCGTGCCGAACTTGGCTACTACAAGGTCACCGCACCTTCGACCGGCATCGTCGGCGACATCCCCGTTCACGTGGGCGATCGGGTGACGAAAAGCACGATGATGACCACCGTCGAGGAGAACCAGTCGCTTGAGATCTACGTCAACGTGCCCGTGTCTCAGGCGTCTCATCTGAAGACGGGCCTGCCCCTCCGCATCATGAACGACGCGGGCGACATCGTGGCGACCAACCCGCTGACGTTCGTTTCCCCAAGTGTCGACACCACCACTCAAACCATCCTCGCGAAGGCGACGCTGAACGACGGTCGCGGACAGTACCGCGCCGACCAGTTCGTCCGGGTGCGCATTGTGTGGAGTGCGGATCCGGGCTTCACTATTCCCGTGACCGCAGTGCAGCGCATCGCCGGCCAGTACTTCGCGTTCGTGGCCGAAAAAGGCGACAAGGGCGGATTCGTCGCGAAGCAAAAGGCCATTCAAGTGGGCGACATCGTCGGCAACGACTATGTGGTGAACGACGGGCTGAAGGTGGGCGATCAGCTCATCGTCGCCGGCCTCCAGAAGATCGGCGACGGCGCTCCCGTTTCAATCGTGCCGTCCGCAGGCACCGCCGTCTCGTCTCCCGCGGCCGACGGCAAGAAGGGTCAGTAGTCATGCTCGCTGGCATATTCATCAGACGCCCCGTATTGGCGATCGTCTGCTCCCTGCTGATCATTCTGGCGGGCGCGGTTTCGATCCCCACGCTGCCGATCGCGAAGTTCCCCGACCTGGCGCCGCCCTCCCTCACCGTCACCGCGGTGTACCTTGGCGCCAACGCGCAATCCGTCGAGAGCTCGGTCACGACCCCGCTCGAACAGGCGATCAACGGCGTCGAAGGCATGACGTACCTGACCTCCTCGTCGACCAATAGCGGCTTTGCGACGATCAACGTCACGTTCGAAATCGGCCGCGACATCGATCTCGCCGCAGTCGAAGTGCAGAACCGCGTCAACCAGGCACTCGGACGCATGCCCACCGAGGTTCGGCAAAACGGCATCACCGTCGTGAAAAACACCACGGGCTTCCTGGGCGGCATGGGCTTCTTCTCGCGAGACAACCGTTACTCGAGCCAGTTCATCTCTAACTACATCGACCTCTATGTTCGCGACGCCGTGAAGCGCGTCCCCGGCGTGGGCGACGTGCTGATCTTCGGCGAACGCAAGTTCGCGATGCGTCTGTGGCTCGATCCCGCGAAGCTCGCGGGACGCAAGCTGACGGCGGGCGATGTGCTGGGCGCACTCCGCGAGCAGAACGTGCAAGTGGCGGCGGGTGCTTTGGGCGACGCGCCGTCGGCCGCGGATCAGTCGTTCACGATCAGCGTGCGCGCGATGGGTCGGCTCTCCTCGACGACGGACTTCGAGGATGTGGTGGTGAAGTCAGGAAAAGACGGCGCCCTCGTGCGGGTGCGCGACGTAGGCCGGGTGGAACTGGGTGCTGAAACCTACGCGTCGAACCTGCGATTCATCGGGCTCGAAGCTCAGGGCATCGGCGTGACCCTCCTTCCGTCGGCCAACGCTCTCGAAGTCTTCAAGGGCGTCCGCGCCGAGATGGAACGCCTCGCCAAGAACTTCCCGGCCGGACTCGAGTATCAGTGGGCCTTCGAGGAAGTGAGTGTGGTGCGCGAGTCGATCACCGAAGTCGTGAAGACTCTCGCGGAAGCGATCGTCCTCGTCGTCCTCGTGATGTATCTGTTCCTCCAGAACTGGCGCTCCACCATCATCCCCGCGATCACGATTCCCGTCTCGCTCATCGGCACGTTCGCCTTCATCAAGGTCTTCGGCTTCTCCATCAACACGCTGACCTTGTTTGGCATCGTGCTCGCGACCGGCATCGTCGTCGACGACGCGATCGTCGTCATCGAAAACATCGAGCGCCATATGCGCGAAGAGAAGAAGACAGCAAGACAAGCGTCCATCGACGCGATGAATGAAGTCTTCGAAGCGGTCGTGGTCATCGGCATCGTGCTCGTCGCGGTGTTCGTCCCGGTCGCGTTCTTCCCCGGCGTCACCGGCCGCCTGTATCAGCAGTTCTCTTTGACCATCGCCTTCTCGGTCGTGCTCTCGGTGTTCAACGCGGTGACTTTGACGCCGGCGCTTTCCGCGATGCTTCTCGACAAAGACCCGCACGCGGGCGAGAGCGAGAGTGCCTTTTTCAAGCGCTTTAACGGTCTCGTCGATCGAACGACCAAGAGCTACGCCGCAGCGGTGCGCCGCGCCCTGAGCTTCAAGACCGCGATGATCGTCCTGTTCATCGCCGGTCTGGTTGCGACCTGGGGGATCTTCCGAGTGGTGCCTTCCGCGTTCGTTCCTGCGGAAGACGACGGCTACTTCATGGTCATCGTGCAGGCTCCGCCCGGAGCGTCGCTCGAGTACACCACGAACATCGCGAAGCAGGCGGAGAAGATCATCCTGGCCGATCCTGACGTTCTCGGCGCGTTCACGATCATGGGCTTCAGCTTCTCGGGTGCCGCACCCAACAACGGCATGATGTTCGCGCCGCTCAAGCCGTATGAGGAGCGTCGCGGCAAAGGCCATGCTTTGAAGGACGTGATCGGCCGAGTAGGCGGTCCGCTCTTCGGGATTCCCGGCGCCTTCGTCGCCTCGTTCGCGCCGCCGCCGGTTCAAGGTCTCGGCACCTTCGGCGGATTCCAGTTTGAGCTTCTTGACCAAACGGGCGCCCCCACGGTCGACGGCCTTGCCGCCGCGATGGGTGGCCTGATGGGCGAGGCGCAGAAGAGTGGAAAGGTCCAGGGCCTCTTCTCTCAGTTCAGCGCGGCCGACCCGCAGATGGTGGTCGAGATCGACCGCGACAAAGCACGCAGCCTGGGACTTCCGCTGCAGGAAATCACGGACGCGTTGCAGGTCTTCCTCGGTTCGCAGTACGTCAACGACTTCGACTTCAACAACCGCTCGTACCGCGTCTACGTGCAGGCCGACCAGCAGTTCCGCTCCAGCCCGAATGCGCTCAAGCAGCTGTATGCGCGCACCGCGACGGGCGAGATGGTTCCCCTGAGCACCGTCGTTCGCATGCATGAGACCACGGCACCCTCGGTCATCTCTCACTTCAACCTGTTCCGGTCCGCCGAGATCTCGGGCAATCCTGCTCCCGGCCTCAGTTCCGGGCAGGGACTGGAAGCGATGGAAGAGCTCGCAAGCCGCCTGCCCAAGGGCTTCTATTACGCGTGGGCCGGCCAGTCTCTTGAAGAAAAGAAATCGGGAACGCAAGCATTCTTCATCTTCGGACTGAGCGTCGTTCTCGTCTACCTGATCCTCGCCGCGCAGTACGAGTCGTTCATCCTCCCGATCATCATCCTGCTCGGTGTGCCCCTGGCTGTCTTCGGCGCGTTGTTCGCGCAGTGGATGCGCGGCTTCTCGAACGACGTTTTCTGCCAGGTGGGTCTGGTCCTGCTCATCGGACTCGCCGCGAAGAACTCCATCCTCATTGTCGAGTTCGCCGAGCAGCTCCGCTCGCAGGGCATGTCGATCGTCGACGCGGCGGTCGAGTCATCACGCATCAGACTCCGTCCGATTCTCATGACCTCATTCGCTTTCATCCTCGGCGTTCTGCCGCTTGCCTTCGCAACCGGCGCAGGTGCCGCGGGTCGTCAGTCGATCGGGACGACGGTGGCCGGCGGCATGGTGGCGTCAACTCTGCTCTCGATCATCTTCATCCCCCTGCTGTACGTGGTCATCCGGACGATCGCCCCCGGACGGGCGCATCGCACCCATGATGATGACGAAGGCAGCGAAACGACGGGCGGCGCACATGGGGTTGCGGTGAAGGCCGGTGTCGCGATTCTCCTGATCCTGTCGATGGTGGCGCCCGTCAGCGCGCAAACTCCGATGCGCACCGTCGATCAGCCCGTCATGGAATCCGTGACCTTCGAACAGGCGATCGCGCGTGCGATCGAAAAGAACCCGACAGTGGGCATCGCCGCGGCCAATGTCCTGCGTTCGCAGGGGCTCCTGGCCCAGACGCGCTCCGACTCACGGCCTCGGCTGGTTGGGAACATCAATAACAGCACGCTCAACAAGGCCATCGCATTCGATACGGGCGTCGTCCAGCCGCGCAATCAGTCGACCTTCAGCTTCACGCTGTCAGCGCCCATCCTCGCAGCCTCGCAGTGGGCTGCCACGTCGCAGGCGAAAGACCGGGTCGAGTTGGCGCGCCTCTCCGGTGTCAACGAACGCAAGCAGGTGGCGGTGAGCGCGGCCGATGCGTATCTCGCTGTCATCTCGCAGAAGCGTCTGGTGGAAATTTCGCAGCGTTCGCTCGACACCGGACGATCTCAGTTCGATTACAACCGAAAGCGCCGCGAAGGCGGTCTCGGAAGCAGGCTGAATGAACTGCGCTCGGGCCAGCTCGTTGCGACCGATGAAACGATGCTCGAGACCTTCAGGCTCGGACTCCTTCGCGCTCAGGAAGCGCTCGGCGTGGTTCTGGGCGAAAACGGACCCATCGACACCAATGGCGAACCCACCTTCGACGTCACCGCGGGCATGGAAGCGGACTGGATGTCTGAGCGCACCGATCTTCGCCTGCGCACCGCCGAACAGGACGCCGCGAAGAAAATCCTGCACGGCAGCAACAAGGACTGGTGGCCGACCGTGACCGCCTCGTTCGATCCTCAATACGTCACGCCCAACGGTCTCTTCCAGCAGTCGAAATCCTGGCGCCTGTCGTTCCAGCTGTCGCAGACGATCTACAACGGTGGACTTCGCGGTGGCATCAATCTGGAGCGCAAAGCGAATCTACAGGTCGCCGATCTCGCGCTGACCCAGGCCCAGCTCCAAGCGCGATCTGAAGTGCGCAGCGCGCGCACGGCAGTCGAGGCTTACGAGCGGGTGCTGGCGAGCGCGCGGAACGCGGCCGAACAGTCGAGCGAAGTCCTCAAGATCACGATCACCGCCTTCGATGCGGGCGCCTCTACCAACATCGAGGTGATCGAGGCACAGAAGACGACGCGTGACGTCGAGACGGCGCTGGCCCAGGCCGAGGATTCGCTGCGCCAGGCTCAGTTCGAGCTGCTTGTGGCGCTCGGTCGTTTCCCCAAGCCGTAGACACCGTCTCGCAACCTTCTCGTCTCACGCCTCTGGATCAAGGTCCGGCGGAACCCACATGGCGCGCGCCCGCGGGTCGCTCACGACATCGAAGCTGTAGTACCGCCGATGAAGTGCGCGTTCCTCGCCAAAAAGAGCGACCGCCTGGACCGCCGCCGCCCAAGGATCGCTGAGTCCTGAGATCGAAAGAGACACCGTATCGAGCCAGAAGCGGGTCAACGTCTCGTGATAGCCGCTCGTGGGGGTATCGATGGTTCCAACCGCGGCGTTGTGCCGTTTTATTCCGCCACGGACATGGTGAAGTGCGTCGGTCCCCTCGCGGACCAGATAGCACGCACCGACCGCCACATGGGCGGCATGCGTCCACGCCGTTTTGGGCAGATCGCCAGCCTCCCAGGTCTTGATGAAGCGGTTGAACACATCGCGGGTCTCGAGAAAGGGCTCTTTCGACATGCCGGGAGTTTGACTCGCCACGCACGTCCCGCGTGTGGGCGTGCGAAGATTCCGGGCCTTCGTCCCGCGCGGACTGTCACTTCTTTTTTTGGAGAACGATCATGGAACCCACGAATCCCAAGAACTTCGATCAGGGCGTATACGACCTCTTCGACAAGTACGTTCACGGCGACATTGACCGACGCTCCTTCATCGATGGAGCCGGCAAGTTCGGGATCGCCGGTATGACGGGTGCAATGGTCCTGGACGCCCTGACCCCGCAGTTCGCGTCCGCCGAACAGGTGGCGAAGGACGACAAGCGGATCGTCGCCGAGTACGTGGAGTTCCCTCCCTCGCCCAAAGGCTATGACAAGGCGCGTGGCTATCTCGTCCGCCCCGCGGGCAAAAAGGGCAAGCTGCCGGCGGTTCTGGTGGTCCATGAAAACCGTGGACTGAACCCGCACATCGAAGATATGGCGCGGCGCGTTGCGCTCGAGGGCTATATGGCGTTCGCACCGGATGCGCTCTTCCCGCTCGGCGGGTACCCCGGCGACGAAGACAAGGCCCGTGAAGTCTTCCCAAAACTGGACCAGGCGAAGACCCGCGAGGACTTCGTGGCCGCTGCGGCCTGGCTCAAGAGTCGCCCCGACTGCACCGGTAAGGTTGCAGTGGTCGGGTTCTGCTACGGCGGCTCGATCGCCAACCTGCTTGCCACGCGCGTCCCTGATCTCGCGGGCGCGGTTCCCTTCTACGGCGGCGCCCCCGCACTTGAAGATGTCAAGAACATCAAGTGCCCGATGCTCATTCACTACGCCGAAAAGGATGAGCGCCAGGTTCAGGCGTGGCCGGCGTTTGAAGAAGCGCTGAAAGCGAACAAGGTCAAGTACGAAGGCTTCATCTACGCGGGCGCGCAGCATGGCTTCAACAACGACACCACGCCCCGCTACGACAAGGCGGCCGCGGATCTCGCCTGGAAGCGCACGACGGATTTCTTCAAGGCGAACCTCAAGGGATAGTGACGAATTGATGAGTGCGGGGCGGTGCCTATCCGCTCTTCGAGCCGGATCACTGTCCCCTCTGCCAGTCCGGCCTGCCGCTCGAGCGAGTGGCGACCTAAGCGTCCTGGTCCGCCGCTTCGCTCGTCCCGCTGGCGAAGAACGCGACGCCGGCGAAGGCCAGGGCCTCGAACACCGAGGTCCATTCGTTTCTCCCATCCGCCGACGTGGCGGCCGCCCAGGCTCTGGGAATGTGAAGCATGAAGACCCATGACAGCAACATCACGCCGGAGAAAAACGACGCGAGCGCCCGGGTGCGCCGGACCTGCATTCCAAGACCACCCGCGACCAGGGCCAGCCCGGCGAAGTAGGTCCAGAACACCGGCGACGGGATCCACCTCGGGATCAGGGTCGCGACAAACGTCGGATAGATGAAGTGCTGAACGCCGCCCAGCACCATGAACGCACCGAGGCAGAGACGGCCCAGCGGCGCCAGCGCGCTCCCTCCCATCGATAGGGCGCCGCCGGAGAGCGCAAGCGCCTTCCCCGTGAGCGTCAGAACGAAGCCGGTGGGATTTGCCATCAAGAGCGGAAGGCGGCGGCCGAGGGCCCACCCCGCGATCAACACACCTGTCGCGGCCGCCGGCCAGCGCGCATTCCGTCCCAGGGCTAGCGCCACGCCCGCGAAGACGAAGATGACCCCGCTCGTGACCGACCACGCGAGTCGTCCTGGAAGCGCTTCCGGCCATGCGGGCGCGCGGCCGGGAATGAAATCGCCGTATGCGAACTGCATCACTCCGAATGCGCTGATCGAAATGCCGAAAAGCACCCGGCCGAAAGACTCCAGCCGAGTCGGACGGATCAGCATGCGATCTCAACAGATAGGGAGGACACGTGCGGGTCAGCGTAGCGGCGACCCGACACGACGGCCATAGCCGCTTGGAGCCTCACGCCTATCACCACTTTCCGGAGGTCTCGCTCCAGCATGGCGGGGTCACGACTTGATTTACGAGGAGGCGTCCGTGGGCGAGTCCGCAACGCCGCAGCGGCGACAGACACAGAACCGGTCCTTCGCCTCTTCAGGAAGGCTTTGAAGCGCACTTGGCGCGATCGTGACTTCAGAGCACCAGCAGGACGTTGAACCCGCTGCCATGCCGCAAGCGTTCGGCAGGTCGCAAAGGGGACAAATCGAAGGGTCCAGAGGATGGGTGCTCATGACTTTCCCTTAGACCCGCGAACGTTCCGGATGACTTCCTGCAACTTGCGGACCCCCACGCGGATCTCCGAAACACTCGTACCTCCGAAGCCAAGGACAAGTCCCTGACGCGAGGCCCGGCCCGCGTAACACCACGAGAGCGGCATCGTCCACAGCTGCGCATCCGCGGCGGCCCGAGCGACGGTGCGATCGTCGAGGCCCGGAGGAAACTCCAGCACAAGGTACATCCCCGCCTGTTCCCCGAGAACTTTGAACTCCGGTCCCAGAATGCTTTCGATCGCCTCGACCAGCGCGCTCCGTCGCTCGTCATACCGGCGCCGCATGCGGCGGATGTGGAGCGCGAAATGTCCTTCGCGCAGGAAGTCTGTCAGGACGGCCTGGGTGAACGACGGCGGACAGATGTCCATCGAGCGACGGACATCTGCGAATCGCTCCACGAGATCGGGTGGAATGACGATGTAGCCGAGACGCAGCGAAGGAAAGAGCACCTTGCTGAATGTTCCAATGTAGAGAACGCGATGGTCTCGATCCAGCCCTTGGAGTGCGCCCAAGGGAAGGCTCTCGTAGCGATACTCGCTGTCGTAGTCGTCTTCGACGATCCAGGAACCCTGCGAACTGGCCCAGTTGAGGAGCTGAAGGCGACGCGTCGCGCTCATGGTCACGCCCAAGGGATACTGGTGCGAGGGTGTGACCAGAGCGGCGCGAGCCTTGGGCGAGCGGGCGATGCCCGCCGTGACATCAAGACCTTCGGCATCGACCGGCACGGGAACAATCTTCGCGCCGGCAAGATCAAGAGCCGCTCGCGTGCCGTGGTAGCCCGGATTCTCTACCCATGCTTCATCCCGCGGATCAAGCAGCGCACGCGCGCAGATCACCAGCGCCTGTTGTGATCCGCTTACCACCATGATCTGGTCGGCCTCGCAGTGCATGGCGCGGGTGGTGCGAAGGTAGTCGGCCACCGCCTCGCGAAACGGCAGGTGACCAAGAGCCGGCCCGTATCGCAGCAGCTTCGCAGTGATCTTGTGCGCTTGACGCGAGACAAGGCGGGTCCACGTAGCGAAGGGGAAGTGATCGACCGCCGCATGACCCACGCTGAAGGCGCCGAACCCTTTGAGCCACTCCTGGGTCGTCGGCAGCTGGCTCGCCACCCGTGCCATGCGACGCGGCTTCGAACGGGATGGCGATACTTTGGCATCTGTGCTCACCACACGGCGCGATCGCTCCGTGTCGGGCAGGGCCGTCGAAACATAGGTGCCGGCGCCAGTCCGCGCTTCGAGATAGCCCTCGGCGATCAACTGTTCGAACGCGTTAAGCACGGGAATGCGCGAGAGGCCTAACTCATCGGCGAGACCGCGGGTGGAGGGCATCCGCTGGCCCGCGCGCAGACGGCGTTCGATGATGGCAGTGCGATAGCCCTGGTAAATCTGCCGATAGAGAGGGGTCGCGGAGTGTCGATCAAGAGGGATCGTGGGCAGACCCGGCGTGCGTCGTGCGGACATTGACTTCAGCTTACGAGGGTCACGACAGCGCTCCCAAGCCCGCATCATGCGAGGCCCTTTGTCATGCACCCGGGATTTTCTTGAATCAGGTGGTCATGGCCGGAAGTCCGGGAGTGGCTATTTGTCGCGTCGCGTGATGCTTCTACGCTGACCGGGCTCTCTTGCTCGCGCGGCCGTCCACGCTCTCTTTCTCCCTCAGGTTTCCATGCAGAACTACGACCTCCTCTCCCCCACACTCAATCTCAAGGCCACGGTCATGGTCTTTGAGCGAGCCCTCATCCAGACCGCACTCGTCGCCTGCGAATGGAACCAACGGAGGGCGGCAGTGGTGCTCGGCGTTCTGCCCACGACGCTTCTCGAGAAGATGCAGCGGCTCAACCTTCGTCCGCCTGCCGCAAGGTGGTTGAGAGCAAACGCCAACCGCCCGGGAAGACAGGCCAGGGGGGAGACGCGCAGAGGGTCGGTTCCGGCGATCGAGATCGCCCCCCAGGTCGACTCCTGGTGCGCCACCTGCGGCCACGACGGACGCGCGCATGCGGGCTCATCGAAGGCCGCCGCCGAGTAGAGGGGCCACAGACGACGGATGGCCACTTCACAAAGTGGTCACACACGGGCGGCCGCAAGTGGCTATTTGCCAACCACGTGGACGTCTCTACGCTGGTTCAACTCATTGGACCAGACCGAATGAATAGGCGGTCTGGTCCTTCCTGAACCAATCACGCGCCGTCAAGCCGGCGCCTTGCCTCGACCCTCAGAGGAAGAAAGCAAAAGACGATGTCTATCAAGAAACTGGCGGCGTTCGTGTCCGCACTCGTACTGCACGCGGCGGTCGCGCGCGCGCAAACCACGGGTGAGATCTACGGCAAAGCCACCGACAAGAGTGGGGCCGTCGTTCCCGGCGTCACGGTGACGCTGAACAGCCCCGCTCTGCTCCAGCCTGAAGTGTCGGTCACCAGCAGCACCGGGACGTACAGCTTTCCTCGCATCCCCATCGGCGTCTACAGCGTGAAGTTCGAACTCTCCGGCTTCACCACGGTTGTGCGCTCGGGCGTCAGCATCGTGATCGGCCAGAACGCCAACATCAATGGCTCGCTGGACGTTTCCTCGAAGCAGGAAGTCATCGAAGTCACGGGCGAGGCTCCGCTGATCGACCTTCGCAGCAACTCGCGTACGAATAACTTCAATCAGGACGCTCTGCAGAACATCCCCTCCGCGCGCGATCCCTGGGTCATCCTCCAGCAGTCGGCCGGCATCGTGATGGACCGCGAGAACATCGGCGGCAACATGTCCGGACAGCAGTCCAACTTCATCGCTCGCGGCGCCGCGACGACGCAGCAGAAGTGGAACCTTGACGGCATCGACATCACGGACATGAGCGCCACCGGCGCCTCTCCCGTGTACTACGACTTCGACGCGTTCGACGAAATGCAGATCACCACGGGTGGCGCGGACGTCACCATGCAGACGGCCGGCGTCGGCGTGAACCTCATCACCAAGAGCGGTTCCGATAAGTTCAAGGGCTCAGCTCGTTACTACATCACCGACAAGAAATTCCAGAGCACGAACGTGACTGACAGCCTGCGCGCGTTGGGCGCCACGTCCGGCAATCCGATCCAGAACATCAAGGACTACGGCTTTGAAATGGGCGGACCGATCGTCAAGGGCAAGGCGTGGATCTGGGGCAGCTACGGCACCCAGGACATCAAGGTGGGCGTCAACGGCTTCTTCTTGAAGGAAGCCGAACAGGCGGGTTGCGGCGTCGTGCGTACGGCGAGTGGCTCGATCAAGAGCAACGCGGACCTTGCGCAGATTCCCTTTGCGACCATCAAGGACTGCCTCAATACCGACCTCACCACCCTTGAGACTTTCAACCTGAAGTTCAACTACCGCCTCTCCAGCAAGGACACCTTCTCCCTCTTCGCGAACAAGGCCGGCAAGATCCGCAATGCCCGTGGCGTTTCCGACACCTGCACCATCGACTGCTCCAATCGCCAGAAGGGCGTTGAGGATCCGGCCCTTGGTTCGAAGTATTGGAAGACCGGCGTCCCCAAGACCTACAAGGCCTCGATGCGCCACATCTTCTCCGACCGCTTCCTGATGGAGTTCCAGTACGCGCACATTGGTAACAACTTCGTGCTCGATCATCATGATGACGCCCTGAAGACGGTTCAGCCGCTCGTCAACATCCAGACGGGCTTCCAGGATCGTTCCTCGACCGCGCAGCAGTTCGTTCGTCCGACCAACAGCTTTGATCTCACCGGCACCCGTTCGTCCTCGGGCTTCCTCGGCGGCGATCACGCGGTGAAGTTCGGCCTCCGCTACCGTCAGGATCGCGCGATCAGCACCGCCCACCGTGGCGGCAACATCGACGCGCGCTTCAACGAAGTCGGGGGCGCTCTGGTTGCGGCTCAGGCCACGATCTACCGTGACTCGATCACCGACTACAACAGCTTCAATCAGTCGGCGTATCTGCAGGACACCTTCACCAAGAACAAGTTCACCGTCATCGCGGGCGTTCGTGTCGATCGCCAGTGGGATCGCGCGAACACGGGTGCGGTGCCCCAGACTCCGATCTTCGGACAGATCACCCAGACGGGCTTGCCCTTCAACCAGCTCCCTTCCGTCACGTTCGCGGGTGCGGAATCCGGCGTGAAGTTCAATGACCTGGCACCTCGCCTCGGCCTCACCTACGACCTCAAGGGCGATGGACACAGTGTTGTGAAGGTGAACTACGCTCGCTACGCCTCCCAGATCGCGGACGGCGATCTTTCCTCCACCTACAACCCGGTGGCAACGGCGACGGTTCGCTATCCGTGGACCGACCTCAACGGCGACAAGTTCGTTCAGCCAAACGAGATCAATATCACGGGCGCGCCGTTGGCCCAGAGCGGCGGCTACAGCTACCTGGATCCGACCGCGCTCAAGACGTCGGGAAGGGTTGACACGAGCCTGAAGAACGAAACGACGGATGAGTTGATCCTCGGATTCGACAAACAGTTCAGCAACTCGTTCGCCATGGGGATCGCGGGTATCTACCGGAAGTACGACAACTTCCGCTGGAGCGACAGAGATGGCGTCACGGACGCGGACTTCAGCGCGGTTTCGTTCACTCCCGCCGCTTCAGCCTGCCCCGCCGCTCAGAATGCCCAGTGTCCTGCGGTGACCTACTACCAGCCGACCAGCAAGAACCTGTCGAATTTCCCGACCTTCATCGTTACGAATCGCCCTGGCGCGACGCGTAACTACAAGGGAATCGAGATCACCGGCCGCAAGCGGGTGAACAGCTTCAACATGAACGGCAGTTTCACGTTGAGCGACACCAAGTCGTTCTTCAAGCAGGGTTCGTTCGAGGATCCGACCAACATCGCGCAACTCGATGGCGCTCAGTACGCTCCTGAAACCTCGGGCTCGGGGCTCGGCAACGTGTTCCCCAACGCCAAGTGGATTCTCCGCGCCACCGCCTCCTACACCATCAAGTGGCAGAAGATCGGCATCGCGGCGAACTACAACGGCCGCAGCGGCTATCCCTCGCCGTTCGGCATCCTGAGCCCGACCCGCGCCAACGGCGCTGGAACGGCAACGGTGTACCTCGCACCCCTGGGCGACGTCCGCCTGCCTGCCTTCCACAACCTTGATGCCCGCGTCGACAAGACGGTGAAGATCAAGGCTGCGAAGGTTGTGTTGTCCCTGGACGTCTTCAACGTTCTGAACAGCGACATCGTTCAGAGCATCAACCTCAGACAGAACGCCACCAACGCGAACACCATCAGCTCTCTCGTCGCTCCGCGGGTCGTCCGCTTCGGCGCTCGTCTGAACTGGTAGGGCTCACGGACAGCGGTGTGAGCCGCGGTCTCGGGCGGGACTCGAAAGAGTCCCGCCTTTTTTGTGCCTGTCTCCAAAGGCCGGCGCGAGTGGTCAGCGCAAAACGGGTCCAAGTGGTTATTTCGATGCACCACCCGTGCTTCTACGCTTTCGCTACTACCTGAGACGTCGTTTCGTCTCACTCGCAGCAATCCTAGGAGATCTCTTGTCTTTGAAACCCTTGACGGCCCTGCAGACCATCCTCTACGGAGGGCTCGCGGTCGGCACGCTCGACATCCTCAAGCCGATCACGTTCTCGCTCGCACGCGGAGGTTCGCCCATCCGGATGCTCCAAGGGATCGCGAGCGGCGCGCTCGGCCGGGACTCATTCCAGGGCGGGTTCGCGACCGCGGCGCTCGGCCTTGCCCTCCACTTCTTCATCGCGTTCAGCGTTTTCACGACCTACTACCTTGTGAGCCGGAAAGTGGATGTGTTGAGGCGTCACGCTCTGGTCCTTGGACCTCTCTATGGAATCGCCGTCTACTTCTTCATGCAGTTCGTCGTCTTTCCGCTTTCGGCCATCGGATCGGTTCCGCATCCCACCTCCGCCCTGGTCGATGGAATCCTCACCCACATCCTTTGTGTCGGTCTACCAATCGGCCTGGTCGTTCACGAGGCCGGCCGGCGAGACGCAATGGGAGCCATCCGATGACGCCGACCCGAATTGCTCAAAGTGTCGCATGCGCGCTGGCGCTCTGCGCTGGTGTGCTCCTGACCGCTCATGCCGCCGACACCTCGCGTGTTCCCTTTCCCGAGGGGTACCGAAGCTGGTTTCACGTCAAAACCGCAACCATCGACGAAGGGCATCCGGGATTCGCCGCGCGCGGTGGCATCCACCACATCTACGCGAATCCGCTGGCGATCAAGGGCTACGAGACGGGGACGTTCCCCGACGGCTCCGTGATCGCGTACGACGAACTGGAGTTCAAGGCCTTTCCGAATCGCACGAGTGCCGAAGGCGCGCGCAAGCGGGTCGACGTGATGGTGAAGGACAAGGAGCGTTTCAAGGACACCGACGGTTGGGGCTACGAATCCTTCATGAAGGACAGCCGGACCCTGGGTGCGTTGTCGCAGGATCAGGCGAAGGCGTGCGCTTCCTGTCACGCCGCCAAGAAGGATCGTGATCGAGTCTTCAGTGAGATCCGGTCATGAGACCGCATCGACTCGCCTCAGTCGGCCTTGTCACTTTGTCCGCCCTTTCATCGTTTGCGGCGGACGGTGACATCCGCGGCAATTTCGT
>JBDTQB010000043.1:0-20058 GCA_039932395.1 Vicinamibacteria bacterium
GTCGTGGTCAGCATGGGCGACTATGCCGCGTCGGGTGGCTACTACGTTTCGGCACCTGCGTCCGCGATCGTGGCCGATCCCACCACGATCACGGGATCCATCGGAGTGTTCTTCGGCAAGTTCGTCCTCAAAGGCCTGTTCGACAAGCTGGGCATCACCAATGACTATGTGGACTTTGGCAAGGGCGGATCCTTTGCCAGTGCGTCCCGCAAATGGACTCTTGAGGATCAGGCGAAGGTCGAAGGCCTGGCCTCGCGTTTCTACGATCGTTTTCTCGCCCTGGTTGCCGAGCATCGTCATATGGATGTCGAGGCCGTTCATGCGGTAGCACAAGGACGGGTGTGGACCGGCGTTGAAGCGAAGCGCGTGGGTCTGGTGGACGAACTCGGCGGATTCGATCGCGCCCTGGCGCTTGCGAAAGAGAAGGCGAAGATCAGCGCTAATCAGGATGTCGCGGTGACAATCTTCCCGGCGCCGAAGAGCGCATTCGATCGCTTCTTCGAAGAGGCGGACGGGTGGAACGGCATCGCCGCCGAAGCGAGGCTCACGCCCGAAGAGATGGCCGCGAAGCTTCGTCAGCGCGTGCTGTTGCAGTCGCGCACGGTCTGGGCGCGACTGCCCTACGGTTTCGAGATTCGCTAGCAGCCCGTGGTGAAAGTCCGGTTGCGCCGCAAGCAAGGGATTTTTCGTCAGATCGAGGCGCTGGACCGGCGCGGCCCGACTTTCACCACGGGCTGCTAGCGCCGGTTTTCCAGGGCCTTGACCTTTTCGAGACGGCGGTTGTGCCGCTCCTCGTTGCTGTACTTCGCGCCCACGAAAGCCTGCACCAACTCCGCGGCAAGCGAAGGCCCGACGATCCGCCCGCCCAGCACGAGTACGTTCATGTCATCGTGCTCGACACCCTGATGGGCAGAGTAGCCGTCGTGGCAAATGGCGGCGCGCACGCCCTTGATCTTGTTGGCCGCGACGGAGGCACCCACACCGCTCCCGCAGATCAGCACGCCGCGCTCGGCGCGGCCCTCCACCACGGCCTTGCCGATCGCTTCCGCCGAATCCGGGTAGTCGACCGGCTCCGTTGAATAAGTGCCAACGTCCACGACGTCATGTCCCGCTTTACGCAGGCCTTCGGCAATGTCCTGCTTGAGTAAAAAACCGGCGTGGTCGGATCCGACGGCGATACGCATGGGCTAGCTCCTCTTGTTTGCGGCGATTTGTTCCTTGGCCGCGGCGATGACGTCCTCGCGGCGGAAACCGAACTTCTTCTGAAGTTCCTGCAGGGGAGCTGACGCTCCGAACGTCTTCATGCCGATGACGCGGCCCTTCGTACCGACGTATTCACGCCAGCCAAGCGTCGAACCGAGCTCGACGGAAACGCGTGCCGTGACCTCGGGAGGCAGAACCTCGTCGCGGTACTGCTGCGACTGATGCTCGAACACTTCCCAAGACGGCATGCTGACCACGCGGCTCTTGATGCCTTCCGCCGCAAGCGCCTCGTGTGCTTCCACGCAGAGCGAAACTTCGCTGCCCGTGCCCATCAGGATGACGTCGGGTTTCCCACCATCTGCGTCGGCCAGGATGTACGCGCCCTTCGCGAGGCCGGCCGCCGATGCGTACTTCGTGCGGTCAAGGGTGGGCAACGCCTGCCGGGTCAGGACGAGCACCACCGGCTCGTGCTTGTGCGGCATCAGGAAGCGCCAGGCTTCGGCAACTTCGTTCGCGTCCGCGGGACGGATCGTGGTGAGGCCGGGAATGGCGCGCAAGGAGACGATCTGCTCGACCGGCTGATGGGTCGGACCGTCTTCCCCGACCCCGATGGAGTCGTGAGTGAAGACGTAGATCACCGGGATTTCCATGATCGCGGCGAGACGGATGGGTGCTCGGCCGTAGTCGCTGAAGATGAGGAACCCTGATCCATAGGGCCGCACCTTCGAAAGCGACATGCCGTTCATGATCGCGCCCATGGCGTGCTCGCGGATTCCGAAGTGGAAATTGCGGCCACCGCAGGTGTTGGCTTCGAAGTCGCCCGCGCCCTGGAAGGTGAGGCGCGTCTTCGTCGAGGGAGCGAGGTCGGCGGAGCCGCCCATCAACCAGGGAACATCTTGTGCAAGCGCGTTCAGGACTTTCTGCGAGGCATCGCGACCGGCGAGACCCTTGGCGTCAGCGGGGAAGGACGGGATGTTCTTCGCCCATCCTTCGGGAAGCTCGCGCTTCTGCATCTGATCGAGTTCGGCGGCGAGACCCGGGTTTGCGACCCGGTATTTCGAAAGCATGTCCATCCACTCTTGACGGAGATGGGCGCCGCGCGCGCCCATGCCCTTCGAGAAGTGGTCGACCACGCCATCGGGCACCAGGAACTTCGCGTCTTCAGGCCAGCCATAGGCGCGTTTGGTCAGTTTGATCTCTTCGACGCCGAGCGGCTCACCATGAGCGGAATGCGAATCCTGCTTGTTGGGCGCGCCATAGCCGATGTGGCTATCGACGATGATCAGCGTGGGCTTGCCCTTGGTCGCGGCGGCGGCGGCGTAGGCCGCGTCGAGCGCGGCCAGATCGTTCGCGTCAGACAGATGAATGACGTTCCATCCGTAGGCCACGAACCGCGCACCCACATCCTCGCTGAACGCGAGAGAGGTGGAGCCCTCGATGGTGATCTTGTTGTTGTCGTAGATCCAGCAAAGGTTGTCGAGCTTGAGGTGACCCGCGAGAGAGGCGGCTTCATGCGACAAGCCTTCCATCATGCAGCCGTCGCCCGCGATGGAGTAGACGCGATGCTTGAAGAGTTCGAACCCGGGTTTGTTGTAGCGATCGGCGAGCCACTTGGACGCGATGGCCATACCCACGCTGGTCGCAACACCCTGACCGAGCGGGCCAGTGGTGGTCTCGATGCCCGATGTCCAACGATACTCAGGATGGCCGGGGCAACGGCTGTCGAGTTGACGAAAGCGCTTGATGTCGTCGAGGGGAACCGAAAGCTCACCCAGAGTCTCGTACTTGGGGTTGACGGCTTTCACGCTCGCCAGGTGCAGCAGGGAATAGACCAGCATCGAAGCATGGCCGATGGACAAAACGAAGCGGTCGCGATCAGGCCAGATCGGATCATTGGGATCAAAGCGCAGGTGCTTCTGCCAGAGCGTGTAGGCCACCGGAGCCATGGCCATCGGGGTTCCAGGATGACCAGAATTGGCCTGCTGGACCGCGTCCATCGATAGCGTGCGGATGGTATTGATGGAAAGCTGGTCTAGATCAATCGTCGACATTTCAAAACTCCCAGAAGAAAGCGCGGCCGCTTCACCGCGAGGCGGCAACGCTATTCTGCCTGAGGGTCTTTGACAAATGGAGCCGTCGCCCCAGTCTCATGACTGCTACGGCCTCGGCGTCGGCGCCGCAGTCGGATCGCCGTCGGCGGCGACAAGGGCGGGTTGAAGGGACTTGGGGTTCTGACGTCTTTCGGCGACATCGACGCCGACAAGAAGCATGGATCCGATAAAGAACATGGCCCAGAATAGTCGCATGGAGGTAGATCCTTTGGTGATTTAGCGGGGGAGTGTGTGGGTACCGGAGTATTCCGGATGTATACAAAGAGTATACGTATGATTTTGTCGCGGGAGCTGCTCTTGTGACAAAATCCCGCTCCATGAACTCCCTAGGCTCGATGATCGAAAGTTTGGTTGCGGACGACCCCCGCCGTTCCGCAGATCGGCTGCTGTCCAAGATGTGCGAGATTGCCGGCGCTGAAGGTGGCGCCGTCCTCGTCCCGCAGGGTGACAACGCCAGCGTATTCCTTTCGTACCGCCTGTCGCTGACGGGTTTGGGAAGCTTGCCCATCCGCTTTCTGGATCACCGAACTCGCCTTGATAAGGGCGATGTCGTGTCCGCTCCAGGATTCGCTCTTGCTCCGGTGACAGGCGAGGGTGACGCTCCGCTTGCCTGGGTCTACCTTGAAAACCCCCGCACGGCCGAACCCAAGGAATTGCGTCCGTTCCTCCTCGCCATGGCCAAGGCGGTGGGAAGCTTTGGCGGCGATGTTGGAGTCAAGGTTCCGAACGTAAACCGCGCCGACGCGAATCGAGCCAATATTCTTCGGATTCTTGAAGAGAACGACTGGAACATCGCGCGCGTTTCACGCGACCTCGGTGTGACTCGGCGTACCCTTTATATGCGCCTTGCGGCGTTTGGGATCGCCCGCAAGAAGGTGCCACGCCTAGCGAAGCCGCTGACTGCGTAGGCGCGCGCGGTCGCACCGAACTCTCTTGCTCGTGACCCTCCAGCGCGGCTTGGTCTTTTTCGGCATCGGCCTCATGGTCGCCACGGTGTTCGGGCTTTTTCGGAACGGAAAAACCCGACTCTCGGTCGTCTTCACGATCTACATCACGCTGGCTACCATCTTTACGATTCTGATCGTGGGATTTCCGCTGAGATACACGCCCGAGGCGTTCATGATCAAGCAAGGGATCTATGACACGTTGTTCATGTGTATGGCGCTTGAGCTCAGCATCAAAGTCTTCGCTGCATTTCGAGGGGTGGCGACGCGGGTCCGTGCTTTTCTGGCCCTTGCCGTGATTGCTTCGACGGTTGCCATATTTGTTCTGACCCCGCAGAACCTGACCTACTCTGATCTGGCGCGCTATCAACCCGAAATCACCACCACCGTCGTCTGGTGTCTGTCCTTCGTGGCACTGCTCATCGTTTGGTACCAGATCCCGGTTCCGGCTTTCACCCGCGCGATTCTTCTGGGCTTCATTCCTTACCAGATGGTCTTCGTCATCTATACCGATTTGATTGGCCGGCTTGGCTGGGGAGCCCTCCCGGGCCTCAATTTGCTCAATACGGTTGCCTATGATGCCGTCGCGGCTTACTGGGCGTACGCCGCGTGGCGCAAGGACGAGGTCATCACGTGATTGCGGTCGTTTTAGCCGCCCTGGCCGCGGGTGCCGTCGTCCTCGTCTTTGGACGGTTTGATCGAAAGCAGGCGATGCAACGTTGGGATTTCGTGCTGTCGGGCAGGGCGGAAAAAGCCACCGACGCCTTGCGCGAGCGCCTCGCCGAAGACACAAACATCGCGTCGCACACCTACGATCTCGCGCTGAAACGAAAGGCCTCGCTTTCCTACGACGAAGCGGTCCGACTGCTCGCAATCGCCGCCGATACCATCGAAGAAGCAGCCGAGGATCGGCAGCGCCGGCTTCGTGCCCTTTCCATCTACGCCCGTATGGCGGAGGCCATTGTTCCGGTCAAGCCGGTGAAGCCGTCTCAGTTCAAACTGGCGGAGACCCGTTCGCTCGCGACCGTCGCGAAGTGGCTACATGAACTGCTCAATAACTACGAGGAACGGTTTCGTTTCCGTTTGACCGTGATTGGATTTGGCATCCGCCTGGTGGTGCGCAGCATCCGCGGCAGTCGCGCGCGCGCCTCGCACGAGCCGACGCAGTCCGAGCCGTTCCACACCTTCGGCGACTCGCTTCATGACTTCAGAGCGCTCGACAACGAGCAGGTGGAATCGTTCAAGCAACTGATGCAGTCGGCCGCCGCGACCGACCGCGCGACTCTTCCGGAGGGCCTTAAAACGCTGCATCGGTCGGGCAAGTGCGAGGATGATGAAAAACCTGCGGAATAAGTTGACCTGGAGAGACTCCTCTATGTATACAGTATGGACCATCCCATGTCGCGTCCCGATCTCGCTCCCGCCTCGACCAAACTGCTGACTCAGGCGGTCACCGGCACTCCGTCGCACTCGTGGCCTGCCGGTCCGGTCTCTCTCTGGAAAGCCCTCCCGTTCGACGGGCGGCGGACGCTTTTCGAACGAGCCCTGGGTTCATTGTGGCTCGCCTTTCAGCCGATCGTTTCCACATCACGAACTTCGTCTGACGTTTCTCTGTTCGCCTATGAGGTCCTGGCCCGCAACGCTGAGCCCGAGGTCGCGGCGCCGACGGATCTCCTGGCTCTCGCCGTCTCGGTCGGGATGATTTCGGAACTCGGCCGCGTGGTCCATCGGCGGGCTGCCGATGCCCTCCGGGCGAACGCAGGCCTGCGACTCTTCGTGAACGTGGATGTCGAGGAGTTGATGGGCCCCCTCAGCGAAGGCGATGACACCCTCGAGGAGTTCGCGGATCGCGTCGTGCTCGAAGTGACGGAACGCGCGCCGATCAGCGAGCTGCCGGAGGTCCGCGAACGCGCGGGCGCCATGCGCGACAAAGGCTATCGCTTTGCGATCGACGATCTGGGCGGGGGATATGCCGGCCTCTCGAGCCTTGCCCTCATGGATCCCGAGTTCGTCAAGATCGACCAGGCGTTGATCCGCCATATCGACACAGAGCCCGTGAAGAACAAGATCGTGGGATCACTTGTGGCCCTGACGCGTCAGCTGGGGATTGGCTGCATCGTCGAAGGCGTCGAGACGGAGCAGGAACGGGACGCCCTTCACGCTCTGGGCTGCGACCTGATGCAGGGCTACCTGTTCGGCCGTCCCGGCGCGATCTAAGGCGAAACGCATTTCCCTGGCCCTGAGCTCGGCATCGGCTGGCGATTTGCCGCGTGCTAAGGTCGCCGCCGGTCATGAACAGCGCCTCGTCGCCCCTCTCCGAGTCTGACCGCGCGGTTTTGCGGGTTCTCTCCCGGCAGTTCAAGGACGAGGATGCCGCGACCGCGGAGATCGCGCGCCTCTCCGCGGAGTTGACCCTGCCCAAAGGCTCCATCCACGTGGTGAGCGACGTCCATGGCGAGGACGTGAAGCTGCGCCACATCATCAACAACGCGTCGGGGACGCTTCGGCCGCTGGTTGATCGTGTCTTCGCCGAGCGATCGCGCTCCGACCGAGAGGAACTGCTGGCGTTGCTCTTCTACCCGGCGGAAGCACTGGAGCAGCGCCTCCATGGGGCATCCGCCCACGAGCGTCGCGCGTTCGTGCTGCGCGTTCTCGGTGATTTGCTTGTCGTCCTGCGCACGCTTTCCAGCCGCACCAGCATTCAGCGCGTCGCCGCGGTCTTTCCCCCCGAATCCGCGGAAATACTAAGGGAGATGCTGCACGAGGCGTTCTCGGCGCGCGGCCCCGCGTATGTGTCCGCGATCATCGACCCCCTCATCGCCCAGGGCAGGGAAGCGACCTTCATCCGCCTGGTTGTCCGGGTGGTGAGAAACCTCGCGGTCAGCGAAGTCATTGTCGCGGGCGACTGCGTGGACCGTGGTCCGCGCGGGGACCGGGTCATCGAGTACCTGCGCCATCAGCCTCACGTGTCGATCACGTGGGGCAACCACGACATCGCCTGGCTCGGTGCGGCGCTCGGGCATGACGCGTTGATCGCGCACGTATTGCGTATTTCCACGCGCTATCGACGGCTGTCGCAGCTCGAGGAGGGCTACGGCATCACCTTGCAGCCGTTGGAATGGCTGGTCCGCAACGCCTACTCCAATGATCCCGCCGAATGCTTCCAGCCGCACGGCACCGGCCTTCGCGAGACCATCATGATCGCGCGCATGCAGAAAGCAGCGGCGGTCTTACAGTTCAAGCTTGAGGGCCAGATGATCGCCCGCCACCCCGAGTGGGCGATGGACCATCGGCGGATTCTCCGGAGCATCAACGTCGCCGCCGGGACGATTCAGGTTGACGGGAAGACGTACGAACTCCGCGATCGGAACTTCCCCACCATCGATCCAAAGGATCCCGAAGCGTTGTCGGCTGATGAGCGGCGGTGTATCGATCGCCTGCGCTCGTCCTTCCTTTCAAGCTCGCTCCTTTGGGAGCACGCGCGATTCCTGGTGGCGCGTGGATCGAGCTGGCTGCGACGTGATGACCACCTGATCTTCCACGGCTGCGTTCCGGTTGACGACGCGGGCCGCTTCCTGCCTTTGTTGGTGGACGGTGAGCTGCGTTCAGGCCGTGCCTTATTTGACGCGATCGACGATGTGGTCGCCCGCTCGCTCAATCAGCGCGCGCAGGCAGACCTCGACTTTCTCTGGTATCTCTGGAGCGGCCCCTTGTCGCCCATGTTCGGCAAGGATCGAATCACCACACTCGAGCGCGACTTGATCGCGGATCATGACGTCCAAAAGGAAACCAAGAATCCGTACTTCTCCTTGATTCATGATCGCGCCTTCTGCGAGCGAGTCCTGGAGGAATTTGGGTGCGCGCGCAGTGGGTTGATCGTGAACGGGCACGTGCCGGTAAAGATCGATGCAGGCGAGTCACCCGTCAAGCGGGGCGGCAACGCCATCACCATTGACGGAGCGTTCTCCGAGGCCTACGGCGATCATGGCTACACCCTGGTCCTTGAAGCCGACCGCACCTTTCTGGCGCGTCACCACCATTTTGAGTCGGTCGAAGCGGCGGTGCGGGACGGGGTCGATATTATTCCGACGATCGCGAGCATCCGCGAGTTCAATCCAGCGCGAACCGTGGGTGATACGGAAGAAGGCGAGCGCATCCGCGAGGACATCCACCTGCTCACGCGCCTCGTCGACGCCTACCAGCATCACCGCCTGCTTTAGGCAAGTCCGTTCCCTTTGGTTCGGGAAGCGCGCACCCGTCTTGAGGATCGAGTAGTGATTGGCTTGACTTGGCTGAGACGAAGACAGGTTTCGAAACTCGCTATACAATCCCCGCCAACCCGTATCCCTTCGTTTATAACTCACCGATCGTTCTCGCTCCCGGAAGGAAGTCGCGAAACGCATGGAACAGACGCTCGCCGACGCGCAGGTGCAGCGCGCTCAGTTGGAGAGTCTTTTCGTTTCCTCCCTGTCAGACATCGAGCGGGTCAGTCGATTCATCGCGCGTCGTAACCGCCTCAGCCCCTCCGAGACGGATGACTTCTGCAGCGAAGTCAGCGTGGCGATCATCGAGAGCAACTACGCGATTCTCGCGTCATTCCAGGGTCGAAGCTCACTGCGCACGTATCTGACCACGGTCATTCAGCGCCTGTTTCTAGACTACCGTCGCAAGGCGTGGGGCAAGTGGCGTCCGTCGGCCGAAGCTCAACGCAGAGGGCCGCTGGCGCTCAAGCTTGAGATCCTGCTGTATCGCGAAGGCATGAGTTTTGAGGAAGCTCTCGAAACCATGCGCACCAACTTCGCCTGCGAGGAGAGCCGAGAAGCCCTGTCAGAACTGGCGCATGGGCTCCCTCCAAGGACCAACCGACGTGCGATGGTGGAAGGCGGGGAAGAGATCTCGACGGTACCTGCCGGCGAACTCGCAAGCCCCGAGGTTCAGCTGGAGGGATCGCACACGTCGCTCAGGATCCAGAGTCAGATCAACGAAACCATGGAATCACTCGACCCACAGGACCGGGTCGTCCTGCGAATGCGTTTCGAGGACGACGTGTCTGTGGCTGACATCGCACGGACGCTCCACCTGGATCAAAAGCGTTTGTACCGACGGATAGACGACCTCCTGTTCGGCTTCAGGAAGTCATTGGAAGATCGCGGGCTGGGCTGGTCGGAAGTGGTGAAGATGATCGAACGCGGGCAGTGCCATTTGTGCCTCCCGAAGTCCTCATCTGATTATTCCCCAGAAAAACGGGGGGGCCGTCCGTCTCCATCTGAGGCACAGGTATGACGAACGATCGTTCGTTGCCTCCAGGTCCGGGAGCGCCCCCCATGGGTTCATTCGGAGCGGCAGGTCCCTGTCCGGACTCCGAAATGCTCTCTGCCTACCTCGACGGCAAACTCGACCCCGTCTTCCATCCTTCGATCGAGGACCATATCTCCCGCTGCGAGGAGTGTTACTTCGTGGTTCGGGAGACGGCGGTTCTGTGGAGTGGGGTTGAGCTGACTGAACCGCCGGCGATCTCCGCGCACGCCCCCGGTGCCGTTGCGACGGACGGAGTGAAGCCGATCGGTCCTGGCGAGGTTCCCCTCGCTCCCTTGACGCCGGTGGTCGCGCCGATCGCAACGTCGACACGCGAGGTGGTTCAGCGAAGGAAGTCTTTCGTCGCGCGCTACGTCCTCCCGATGGCGGCGATGTTTGTCGTCGGCCTCGGCTCGGGCGCCTTGTGGCGGCGGGCGAATCTCGCGGACTCCTATGAGGTGGCCGTCAAGCCGCTGGTAGAGGCCGTGGGTGAGCGGCGGTTCTTCGAGCCCAGATTGACCGGTGGTTTTAAGTACGGACCCAGCCTCAGCGTCAAGCGTTCCGGAGTCTCCGGATCGGATTACGAGGCATGGGGTGTGCTGGCGGTAGCGGGCGAAATGAGAAGCCGCGCCGCGGCTTCGATTGGCGAGCGGGCAAGCGCCGCCGCCGCCGCGCTTTTCACCGGCGATGTCGACGGAGCGGTGACGAGCTACTCGCAACTGGTCCGGGACGAGCCAGCATCCGCGGCATGGTCTTCGGATCTTGCCGCGGCGTTGCTGGTCCGGGCGTACCGGGGGGGGGGCGGCGCGGATCCCCGGAACGACGATGCCCTAAAGGCACTCGAGTCCTCGGACAGGGCCCTGCAACTCGACCCTCGCTTGATAGAAGCTCGCTTCAATCGAGGCCTGGCCCTTGAGATGCTTGGCCGCGCCGACGAGAGTCGTACGACCTTTGCGGAGATCGAAGCCCAAGGCGGCGCGTGGAGTGCCGCCGCACGGGACCATCTCCGGAACGCGGCGAGCTCGGTCGCGCCCAGCCGATAAAGCCTGAGTCTGAATGGATCACGGGCGGCGCCTCCGACAACTCACACCCGGCCTGTCATGGTCGCTTGCCGCACTCTGCCTGTCGCTCTTTGCGTGCGCTTCCCGACCGAACGAAAAGGCCGCTGATGCCGATCGCGATCGCGCGCGGCTCGTCGCCGCGGTTGGCGAACGCCGCATCCTCCACGGAAGAGCCAGCGGCGGCTTTGCCTTTGGTCCCGAGATCAGCAGAAAGCGAGGACTCGGCAACCGCACCGACGTTCCTTTCGAGGTCTTGGGGATTGCCGCCGAAGTTCGGAAGCAGTTCGATCTCGATCCGACCCCCGCCGCGACGGGGAATCTTGCTCTCGCCTATCTGCTCACCGGTGATGCCGAGAAGGGAACGCGGCTCGCCGAACTCCGTGTCCTGCAGGAAGAAACCCCGGAGGCGCTGAATGATCTCTCGGCCGCTCATCTTGAACGCGCGATCAACGAAGGCGCGCCGGATGAGTTCCCACGCGCCTACGACGCCGCCCTTCGCGCTCTTCGTAAGCGGCCAGGCCAGTTGGAGGCCTTGTTCGACCGGGCCATGGCGGTGGACGGGATGGGTCTGGCCTGGATGGCCCGCCAATCGTGGGACGAGTTCCTCGCCGCGGAGCCGAACGGGCCATGGTCGGAGGTGGCACGCGAGGCTCGCACAAGAGCAGCGGCGAGGGAAGCCGAGAATGACCGGGTTGCGAAGGAACGTCCGCGGCTGTTTGCCGCGTGGGCCGAGGGCCGCCTCGATACGGTGAGAGGGATTGCCACCCGCCGCCCCGACCTCGCGCGCGAGCTCATTCGGCGCGAGGCGCTGCCCGCGGTGGCCCGAGCCAGGCTTGAAGGACGATCCGTTCGAGAGAGCCTGGCTCTGGCTCGCGAACTCAATGACATGGCCGAGCCCGTCGACAAGGATTCCCTTGATCGCGAAGCGCTGGTCTCGCTTGAACACGGCGACCGCGCACTCGCGGCCGCTCACATCGAGTTTGCGAAGGCGAGCCAGGCTCTCGATGACCGCGAGGTGGACAAGGGCTCACCGGGCGTCCTTCATGCCACCACAGTCTTCAGGCAGAAAGGAAGCCCTTACGTCGCGCTGGGCGAGTTGCAGAGCGGCCTCGTCGACTTCTTCCAGGGAAGGCGAGCCCGCCTGGTTGCGCGCTATTCAGCCTTGATCGTCGGCAATCAGGGGCGCTACCCGCTTCTTCGAGCACGAAGTCATTGGATGAGAGCGTTGTGTTACGGCTTGGTTCTGGCCGACGAGTGGCAGGCCCTCCGGGACCGCCGTGCCGCATTCAGCATTCTCACCGAGGCCGGTCAACTGGACCCCGCGCGGCAGATGGCCAGCCAGTTGTGGTCTTCGCTGAGTAGCCTCGGACTGGAGCGAGAGGCCAGTCAGATTTTGGAGGCGATTGCTGCATCGTTGAGCGTCGAAGACGCGCCTCTTCGGGTATCCGCTGTGGTCGAGGCCCTCACGACGCACCTCACGGAGAAGTCCCTGCTTGTCGCCGCTCTGGAGGTTCGGCGAGGGCTTGGGCTGCACACCCGCCGTGGCGGGGCGACTCAGCGCATGAATGCGGCCCTCGCTGCTGCCGAGCTCGGGATGGCGCTAGGGGACCGCGTTGCCGCGACTCAGTCGCTTGAGTTGGCTGGACGTGCGCTAAGGGACATCGATGATGAGGAGATCCACGCGGAAATGGAGATTCTCTATGGGCTGGCTTCGCTTGAAGTCAACTATTCCAGTCCCTCGCTGCCCCCCGCGAGTTTGAATCGCATTCGCGTCGCATTGCACTCGAGGCCGAACGAGACGAGCTTGGCGAAGGCGCTGACTCTCCAAGGAGAGAAAGACCGTACGAATGGGCGTGTTGAAGCGAGCGCGGCAGCGCTCGAGGAGGCCCTTGACCTGCATCTGGCGAGGCGGTCTAGAACCGCTGGGGAGTTTGAACGCATCAAGCAGTTTGAGGGAGCGGAACGTGTGGCCGACGACCTAGTCGGTCTGCTTTCTGAAACGGGTAGATCAGCGGACGCTCTGGGGTTGATCGAGCGACTGCGAGATCCCGACGGGTTCGTAGCGCGAGGAAACCCTTCGGGAAGCGATCTGCCGCAGGCGACGGCGGTGTTGAGTTATTGGGTGCTTAACGATCGAGTCCTTGTCGCGGTCTTGAATGATCGAGGAACGCAGTATCTCTCCTTGCACATCACACGAGCTTCCTTGCGCAATGACGTCCAGCGCCTCAAAGCATCCATGGACGTCGAGAGCAACGCGCTCGTCCAGGACTCTCTCGCGCGTCTCTACACCTCCTTGGTGTCACCGCTAACTCAAGCCTTGGCTGGAACTCACAGGCTCGTGATTGTTCCTGATCGTGAACTTTCGGATGTGCCCTTCGCCGGTCTTCGCCCCAATCGCGATGCGGAACCCCTCGCCGCTCGTTACGAGATCTCCTTCGCCTCCTCTGTCTTGGCAGGCACCCGCGCTCACGAAGCGTGGAGGACTCCAAAGTCAGTTCTTGCCATAGGCGGTCCCACTTGGGACAAGGGACTGTTCGGTGACATGACACCCCTGCCGGAGAGTCTCAAAGAGGCCACGGCCGTGGCGGCTCTTTACGAACGAGGTCGCATGCTAGGCGGAGCTGGCGCGACCAAGGAAGCCATTCGCCGTTTGGCTCCCGGATTTGAGGTGATACACATCGCTACTCACGCTATTGAAAATGAGCGAGACCCTGGTGAGTCCTCTATCTTGCTTTCTCCCAGGAACGCAGACCCCGGCGTCTGGCGAGCACGTGACTCGGGCTGGGATTCCTTTTCCAGGGCACGCTTGGTGGTGCTTTCCGCCTGTCGAACCGGGACCGCACACAGCAGATTTGCGGGGACAAGCCTCGGGATCCTGAGATCGATCCAGCGGGCAACGAATGCTCAGGTTTTGGTGAGTATCGGCGATGTCGATGACGCCGCTTCCCGACACCTGCTGGAGGCGTTCCACCGAAGGCTGGTGGCCGGTGACCCGCCCGCGGCCGCCTTGCGGCTCGCGCAACTGGAATCGCTCACGGTGGGCGCCGGAATGAACTGGATGCTCTACCGAATTATTGTCTAAGACAAGACGCCAACGAGTAAGGAGATGGACGAATGGACACGCTCATTGTCGTTTTCACGGGGCTGATGATTTTTGATTTCCAGGGCCATCGGGTGTACCCGATTCCAGCCCCCAACCACGACTTGCGGGTTCAAATTGGATCCGCCACCTCAATTCCGGTGACGAAAAGCATTGTCTTCGAGGACCTTGAGACCGGCGATTCCGACCCGGTCATCGGGTTCTACCTATTGAGCCTTCCCAAGCTGGCTTCGGTGACCACTCTTACGTTGAAGCCATCGACAACGAGAGACACCATCAGCTTACATTTCTTGGGTGAGCTGATTCCGTTTGGCGCGCGAGACATTTGCCGACTTGACACCCAGCCAGGGCTCCTCTCCTGGGAGGGCGCTCAGTGGAATGTCAAGATCAAGCCTATGAAGGTGCCCACCATCGTCCTGGATGGAACCAAAAGAATACTACTCACAAATCTGCCCACCGTCACGATTAGCAACGAATATCCGATGGCATCATCGGGCCATTTTGACTCCTACAAGCTTGGGGTAAACGAATCCGTAGCCATCGCAGAATGCAAGCCTCGCGACGGTCGGCTTCACAATCCAGTCACGTGCCCGCCCGTGTCTCTGAAATAAACGCGTAGCCCCACGCGTGGGGACGGGTGGCCTCACAGACCGCGAGCCGACAGGTACCGCTCGCTTCATGTCACTGGCCCGCGACAGCCCCAGAGAAGGGGGAGCCATGGGAGCGGCCGCCCTCGTGCTTTGGAAGCTGAAGGGCGTGCTGCAGCCCCTCCAGTATGCTCGCGGCGACTCATGGAACTGACTCTCTGGCGGTGGAGCATCGGCGTCCAGATTTCTTCGCTGGCCCTGATCGTTGCCTTTTTTCTGGTGCTTCAGCGGTCGCTGCCGCCTCACGCGATCAGCTCCTGGGTCCGCGCCTGGATTTTTAACCTTCTCGCTTTGATCGCGGCCCTTGCGTTCTGGCTGTATCCGCCCTCAGACGCGACGCGGCCCATCGCCTACTTCCTGTTCATGCTGCCGAAGAACGCGGCCATTCTTTACTTCGTGCAGGGCGCCTGGTCGCTGCATCGTCCCGGAGCGCGTCTGATTGGACCCGCTCAGCTCTTCGTGGCCGTGCTGATCTTTCCGCTCGCGGGCGGCTGGTTGTTCCGTTCAGTGGAGATGCTCGGCGCGGGACAGCAGCTCTTCATCGGTCTGATGTTCGTGCCCACGGGCATCGCCCTCTTTCGCACGAGAGATCGCGCGCTCGACTGGCTGGCGACGGGGTTTCTCGTGCGCGGTAGTTTGTGTCTCGTGGAGGCGGGCGGTTACATGCTGCAGCTCACGCCCCCTGACATGCTCTCCGCCGCCGATCGTTCCGCTCTAGGGACTTTCCTCGCCGTGCATTCCTCGTTTGATGTCGGCGCTGAGTGGCTCCTTGCGCTTGGGTTCGTGCTGGCCATTTCCCTGCGCGCCCAGAGGGAGCTGCACGCGAGCATCCAGGAACTTCATGCCGCGCAGGACGGTCTGCGCCGCCTGGTCGACCACGATCCGCTCACCGCGCTCTCCAACCGTCGTGCTCTTCCGGGAATTTTGCGTGCCGCCCAGCCTGAGGGCGCCACACTGCTCTTCTTCGACCTGAACGACTTCAAAGAGGTCAACGATGCTCATGGCCACGAGGCAGGAGATCGCTGCCTCCAGCGATTCGCAGACGCCTTGAGGGAAAGCTTCCGACCCGGCGATGCGTTCGTGCGATACGGAGGCGACGAATTTCTGATCGTCGCGAAAGGGCTTGAGAAGGACCTCGCCGACGTCCGGGTCGAGGGGCTGCGCCTTCGCCTTGCCGCCGACGTGGAGGCCGGGCCGAAGCTGAAGTTTTCGGTGGGCATCTCCCAGTTGCCTCCCGGAGGCCGGCCGGAAGACGCTCTTCGTGAGGCTGACGGCCTGATGTACGCCGCCAAAACCCGCGGCTGATCCGAGTTCCGGGCCCACCCCAAAAGAAAATGTTTGTTCGACAATGCGGAGAATTCCCACGAGACGTTCCGTCTCATGGGTATGTTGCAAACAGGAGGCCAGGTCGCGCGCGACGATGATCGGCCTGTGTCCAACACCAGCCCCATCGCGCGGGCAGACATGGACGCCCGCTCCGCCTTTGAAAAGGGAAACCGGAATGGAGGCGAACTCGTCGCGACCCGCGGTCAGTGGGCGCGTCAGAGTCGGCCCTCGCCACAGGGGCTCATCGTGGCTCAGGGCGACGCGTGGTTCGACTGTCCGGGCGGTGATCTTCTCTCCGCCATCGAAGATCTTGGATATGAGGTCGAGGGAAACGCCCATTCGGGACTCACCCTTCAGGATCTCTCGTTCAATGGCCGCCGCCTTGGCGACCTGCATCGGTTGCTCAATCGCCTGAAGAGCGAGGGGCGCACGCCCAAGGCGATCATCCTTTCGGCGGGGGCCGATGATTTCGCGGGCGCGGAATTCGCGCAGCTGATCAATCACGTGGCCTCCGGTCTGACCACTCTTGATCATGCGCTCCTCGAAGGCCTCGTCCAGGGCCGGCTGAAGGTGGCCCTCGCACACTGGATCGGGTCGGTCGATGCGGTGGCCCGCGGCACTTTCGGGCTTCCCATCAGGATCCTGATTCACGGCTACGACTACCCCGTTCCCGACGGAAGGGGGCAATTCGTGGGTCCGACCGCGTTGGGAGGACCTTGGCTCCGGTCCGGGTTCTGGCTGAAGGGCCATACGAATCTTCAACGGAATCGCGGAGTGATTCGTGAACTCATCAACCGCTTCAACGACATGCAACTGGCGCTGGTCGATGAGCTGGAACTGCCGAATCTGGTGCATGTCGACTTACGCACAACGCTGTCGTCCATGCTCTACGAAAACGACTGGGACAACGAGACGCAGCCGACGGAGGCCGGGTTCAGAGCGCTGGCCCGCAAGATCGCAGCGATGATTCAAGAGAAAACGATGCGGTGAGACGATCGTGGTCTCGGTCCCTTCGACCTGGAGACCGCGTTCTCGGAGCATCAGGGGCGGACGTAGGCAGACGGGCCGGACTCCTCATTCGGGGAGTCCGGCTCAGGAAGCGGTGGCATCACCTTCACCCTGGGCGGCCCGGTCAAAGCGGTCCAACCCGCTCGGATAGAATCGTTCCATCATGCAAGCTCGCCTCCAATTGCCTCAGGGGGCATCGTGTTTTACGTTCGAAGAGGCTCGCGGCCGTCGCGCTCTTGCTGCCCGCGTCGTCTCGGTCTTCGAAGGCTGGGGCTACGACGAGATCGTTCCGCCGCTCTTTGATGACGCGGCGACGTTCGATCCGTCCCTCGCCTCCAAGCTCTACACGTTCACTGGCCGCGAGGGCACGACCCTGGCGCTCAGGCCGGACTTCACCAGCCTCGTCGCCAAGATCGCGGCGGGCAGGCTCCGCCATATCGAAGCGCCGATGCGTCTTTACTATTCTGGCGAGGTGGTGCGTTATGAGCCTCCGCGCGCCGGACGCCAAAGCGAGTTCCACCAGATGGGGCTCGAGTTTCTTGGCGGTGGTGGACCGGCCGCGGACATCGAGGCCATCGTCATCGCGATCGAATGTCTCGAAGCCGTTGGCGTGAAAGATTTCGTGGTGGCCCTTGGACACGCGGGTGTGGTGACTTCTTTGCTTGAGGAACTGGGATTCTCGGCCGAGGATCCAAAGCGCGAGAAGGTCCTGGAAAGCCTCAGCCGGCGTGATCCACGCGCGGTCTCTCAGGCACTTGAAGGCATCGCGGATGGCAATGCGGCGAAGCGAGCGTTGATCAGTCTTTCCGAAGACAACGGCATACGTCAGTCGTTGGAAGCCGCGCGCGCCGCCTTGGGCGGGATGGCCCGCGCCGCGGCCTCGCTCGATGATCTTGCCGCGGTTACCTCCACTCTTCGCGAAGCAGGCCTTGAGAATCGCGTGGCGATCGACCTGTCCGAGAGCCGCAGTCTCGACTACTACACCGGCCTCGTCTTCCGGATCTACGGAGGCGGGCTTGGATTCGACGTCGGGAGCGGCGGTCGCTACGATGGCCTGCTTGGCCGTCTGGGGCGTCCGATGCCCGCGGTGGGGTTCATGCTTGGCCTGGATCGGCTGGCTTTGCTGGTCGCGCGTCAAGCCGAGGTCGCCAAGGCGCAGGATGAGCCCGCGCCCGCGCGTATCAAGGCCGCGACCTTGGGCGCTTCCGTGCGTGAAGCCCGCGAGCGCCGATTGCGCGGCGAGAAGATCCGATTCGAGGGACAGGCGTGACTCTCACCATCGCTCTCTCCAAGGGTCGCCTTCTGACCGGCGCCGAGGCGCTCTTTACCAAGGCGGGTCTTCCGTTCCCGCCGCAGGACACCCGCCGACTCATTGTCGACGCGGGTGAGTTGCGCTTTCTCTTCGTCAAGGACATGGACGTTCCCGTGTATGTCGAATACGGTGTCGCTGACATCGGTATCTGCGGCAGCGATGTGCTGATCGAAGCGGGCAGCGACGTTCTGATTCCCCTTGATCTTGGCTACGGGCGTTGCCGGATGGTTCTCGCTGCTCCGCCGTCCAGCGGATTCGGCGAATCGTGGCCGACCCCTCTTCGCGTCGCCACGAAGTACGCGAGTGTCACGCGTTCCTTCTTCGAGTCGCGCGGCCTCGCCATCGAAATCGTGAAGCTCCAAGGCTCCGTCGAGATCGCACCCGGGCTGGGCCTGGCCGATTGCATCGTAGATATGGTTGAGACCGGCCGGACGCTTCTGGAGAATGGCCTTGAAGTGGTCGAAGAGATCACGACCACCTCCGCGCGGCTCGTAGTGAACCGTGCGAGCGATCACATCAAGCGCGCGGAAGTGGCGTTGCTGATCGAACGGCTCAAAGCGCGCGTCTGAGATCGCCGACGGGCGATCAGGCCGCCGTTGACGCGGCGGTTGACGCGGCAAGGATCGCTTCAGCCGCCACACGTCCCGACCGCAGCGCACCATGGGCCGAAGCCTGCTGAGTATGGTCTCCGGCCACGTACAGCCCAGGCCTGACGAGACGAGGCGACTTCGTGCTGAAGGGTTGCGCATGCGGGATTCGATCGATGCGCACGACGCGCCACTGATCCACCTCTGCGCCGAACCAGCGGCGCATCTGGACCATCACGTCGTCCTTTAGGATGGTGTCGCTCTTGGGCACCACGTTCCCCAATACGGTGGCGGAAATCAGGGCACGCGCGTCGGAGGAGTAAGAAGGTGCCACGTTGGTCATGACTGCGACGTTGTTGATCAGTCCGTCGGCCTCGCCGTTGAGGACCAGCCAGGCGCCTTCGATCGGAGCCTTTGGCGCCGAGAACCAAACGCAGGTGACGGTCTTCGAACCTGGGTCTGGAATCCGCAGGAGCCGCGCGCATTCGCCGCCGTCGGTGGCGACCACGATGGTGTCACTCTCCAGTGTTTCTCCGGATTCCAGTCGCACCTGCGATCCCTCGATCGCGGCGACCCGCGAATTGAGCCGCAGCGAGCCAAGCTTGAGCCGTCCCGCGAGCTGATCGGCGACCGCACCCATGCCGAGGGCGGGAACGCTGGCGTCGCCGAGGGAAAGACAGCGGAAGACAAATTTGCAGAAAGCAGCGTCGGCCGACAGCGAGGGGTCGAGGGTGATTCCGCCGAACCACGGACGGAAGAAGGCATCTATGAAATGCGCGGAGAAGCCATGGAGTCGCAGCGCTTCTATGAAGGACATTCCGCGCGCCTCATTGAGTTGAGCTTCAGTGGAGGCGACGATCTTCGAGCGGAACGAAGCGAGGCGGACGCGATCCACCATGTTGCCCGGTTTGCCGAAGAAGCTGAGCGCTCCTTCCCAGGGTTTGCGCCACGGGTCGGTCAGAGTGTCGAAGTGTCCGCGCCGGAAGATCTTCGCTCCCGGCTCGAATGGTTTCAGGTCGAGTGCTGAGAGATCGAGGGCGGCTTTGACTTCGGGATATTCCGTGACCAGGACCTGGAAGCCGCGGTCGAGCCGGAACCCATCCACCATGTCCGTCCGCACCCGCCCGCCTGGCGCATCGGCGGCATCGAGCACGACGACGTCACGGCCCGCCTCCTGGAGCAAACCCGCCGCGCGCAAGCCGGCAAGGCCTGCGCCAATCACAATCACACGCTTCGACATGAGACAAGGATAGGAGACGGAGATGAGAAGTCCCGCAACGCGGAGCTGTGCGAACTCGGCGCACGTTGACCACACTCATGCCAAGGGCGTCCTTCGAGGCTGTCTCGTTGCTCATCTCCTCGCAAATTCCGCGCCCTGGAGCGGCCGGGTCAAGAATCTCCTCCGCCGGGCAGCGCAACGCCTGGCCTTGGGCCACGGCGTCTGCGGGCGGCACTAAAGTCGTT
>JBDTQB010000044.1:0-19856 GCA_039932395.1 Vicinamibacteria bacterium
GAAGTGGTTCTCCGTGTCCACTTCCCACAAGCGTCCTTCGGAAACCGCGGACGAACTCTGGGCACGGTCCAGGCCCGACGCGCCCAGCAAAACGGCAGCGTTGAAGCCTTCGGAGAAGAGAATGATCTGCTTCCGCCCCTTGATCGTATCGAGCGTGCGAGCGAGGCTCTGAAAGCCTCCGAGGAACTGCTCGACGTGCTTCACGTACGCTCGGTTATCCGAACGGACGAGTTGAAGCGCCTGATCCCTGAGTTCCTCCGCGAAAATCTGCTGGCCTTTGGACGAACCTTCGGTTTGATCCGCGGCGCCTGCAAGATCCTGGGCGAGGGTCGCGTCGTAGAGGAGGCCCAACGGATCTCTTTGCCGACCCGCCCCTCCCAAGCCGAGCCCGTCGATAGCGGAGACCGCTTGAGCGCGGTCGGTGGTGAAGTTCAAGAGCGCCTTGAATCCCGAGGGGTTGACCGTGGCGACGGCGACCAGATCGCTGGGCGACAGGCTTTTAAGGATGAACTGCTTGGCCGCACGGCGCGACTTCTCGAGGTTGATAGGACGTGAGAAATCGAGATCAAACAGAAAAAGAAACTGACGACGCATCGCGGACGAAGTAGCTTCCGCCGACGAGCCTGTCTGCTGATCGGCGCTCACCGCAACGAAGCTGTCGATACTGACGGGCTTGCCGGAGTCGAACAGTTCGAAATCGGCCGCGGTCAGCCCGGGGATGGTTTTGCCGTCCTTACCCGTCACGAACACGGGCACCGCAATGACGGTCAGATCGGTCCCGAAGGTGATAGGCGGCCTCTGCGGCGTCTGCGCCTGCGATGGGCCGCACAGAACCGCGCACAGCAGCGCGGACACAAACGGAGTGCGAAGTGTCATGGAAAAGTCCCCCCACGATGCGGACCGTACTGATCCCGCAGTGTGCATCGAGACTACACGACGCGGACGAGAGGTTCTCCTGAGGCGTGGTTAAGTTTTGATGTTCACGAAATTGAACAGGAGCTGATGGCCGTCCGGGGTCAGCACGGACTCTGGATGGAACTGAACGCCGAAGAGCGGGCGCGTGACGTGCTTCAGCCCCATGATGGTTCCATCCGCTGTCCATGCGGTCACGCGCAAGTCCGCGGGGAGAGTGGATCTCTCTGCAACAAGCGAGTGGTAGCGCCCGGCGGGGAACGGCGAGGGCAGACCCGTGAAGAGTCCTGCGCCATCGTGCTCGACGTCCGAAGACTTTCCGTGCCGCAGTTCATCGGCTCTCACCACATTTCCATGGAAGGCAGACGCGATTGCCTGATGTCCAAGGCAGACACCCAACGTTGGGATGGTGGACGACAACTCGCGAATCGCTTCGATGGTGACGCCCGCGTCCTCGGGACGACCAGGCCCCGGCGACAGGACCAGGCGGTCGGGTCGCATTGACTTCAGGCCTTCGACGTCGATGGCGTCATTGCGAAAAACCTTGATCTCCTCGCCCATGGAGCCGAGCGCCTGCACCAGGTTGAAGACGAACGAATCGTAGTTGTCGATCACCGCGATCATGCGAGAACTCCTTCCGCAGGGGTTGCGACACAGCCTTCCAGCGCCTTGACCAGGGCGGATGCTTTGTGCCGGGTCTCTTCGTACTCGCGGCCTGGATCAGACTCGGCGACGACGCCCGCGCCCGCTTGAAGAAGGACGCGTCCTTTGTGGACCACCATGGTTCGGATGGCGAGGCACAGGTCCATCCGCCCCGCAGGATCGATGTAACCGATGGCGCCGCCATACAAACCACGTCTCACCGGCTCCAGCGAATCGATGATTTCCATGGCGCGGATCTTCGGCGCGCCGCTGACCGTCCCTGCGGGAAAGGTCGCTCGGAACAGGTCGAGCGCATCGTGCTCAGGGCGCAGTTGTCCTTCCACCTCGGAGACGATGTGCATGACCCGCGCGTGGCGCTCGATCTCGAATTGGCGCGTGACCTTCACCGAGCCGTATTCACACACACGGCCGAGATCGTTGCGAGCGAGATCCACGAGCATCACGTGTTCCGCGCGCTCCTTTTCGTCGGCGAGAAGATCGCTCGCATTCTGCGCGTCGATGTCCGGAGTGGCGCCGCGGGGTTTGGTGCCGGCCAGTGGACGGGTCAGAGCTTTGCGCCCTTCCAGACTCACCAGAACTTCGGGAGACGAGCCGAGCACCGCATGGTCCGGTCCCAGCTTTAGGAAGTACATATACGGCGCGGGGTTCGTCCGCCGAAGAGACCGATACAGATCGAGCGGGTCTCCATCGAACGCTGTCTCGAAGCGCTGCGACAACACCCCCTGAAAAATGTCGCCCGCGCGGATGTGTTCGAGCATGGTTTCAACACCCGCTTCGAACTTTGGACGGCTGGTTCGCGGTTCGAGCTCGATGCCCGGACCAGATGTCGATGCCACCAACACCGCCGCGTTCGTCGTCTCCAGCTCTTTGCGAATCGTCGCAGCGCGGCCGGCTCCATCGTGCGCACGGTGTACGACGATGTCCGTCGTCCCCGCTTCATGATCCACCACGATGATCTCGGAGGGCACGAACAAAACGCTGTCGGGCACACCCTCCGGATCCGGAGGGGAAGAAGGCAGGCGCTCGAAACGACGGACGACGTCGTAGCCGAGATAGCCGATGACGCCGGACGAGAACGGCGACACGCCTGGCAGAGCTTCTGTTTCGCTCAACAAGGCGCGGATCGAATCGAGCAGCTCTTGTGCATCTGCCTGAACGACGCCGGTGGCCACGTCTTCGATCGTGATGTCGGCGGGACCGCTGCGATGGATCCGCGAGGGCCGTCCGCCGAAGAAGGAGAAGCGATTGCGCCCCGCCTCACCGAGTGATTCGCACAGAAACGCGTGACGATCGCCCGCGTAGAGGCGGGTAAAGGCCTCCAGCGCGAGGACGGCGCGGTCGATCCGAAGATGAGTGACGCTCATGCGACCAGAGCGGGTGCGGGCAGCGGAACATAGCGATCCAGACCGCGCATCATTTCGTTGAAGAGATCGAGGTTCAGCGACTGACGTCCATCGGACAGCGCCTTGTCGGGATACGGATGAACTTCGACAATGACACCGTCGGCTCCTGCGGCAAACGCCGCGCGAGCGAGTGGAACCACCATCTCCCTCTTGCCGGACGCGTGCGACGGATCCACGAGCACTGGCAGATGAGTCAGCGCCTTCAGCTCAGGGACGATGTTGATGTCGAGGGTGTAGCGCGAGTGATCGGAGAAGGTGCGGATCCCCCGTTCGCACAGGATGACGTTGCGGTTGCCCTCGGCGAGCAGGTACTCGGCGGCAAGGAGCAACTCTTCAAGGGTCGCGGACTGACCGCGCTTGAGGAGCACGGGTTTGCGGCTCTTGCCCGCGCGACGGAGCAGCGGATAGTTCTGCATGTTGCGCGCACCGATCTGCAGAATGTCGGTCACCGCTTCAACGTCCTCGAACACATCGACTCCGATCACTTCGGTGACGAGGGGCAAGCCCGTGACGTCCCGCGCTTCCGCGAGAATCTCAAGACCCTTCACGCCTAGACCCTGAAAAGCGTAAGGACTGGTGCGGGGTTTGTACGCGCCGCCACGGAGCATGTGCGCGCCGGCGGCTTTCACCCGCTTCGCGGTCTCAACCGTTTGCTCGCGCGTCTCCACCGAACATGGACCGGCGATCACCACCGGGCGTTGTTCGCCGATGCGAATTCCGCCGACCACGACAATCGTGTCGTCGGGCCTCATTTCTCGGCTGGTGAGCTTGTAGGGCTTGGTCACGCGGATGACATCAACCACGCCAGGCAGGCCGCGGATCGGTGTTTCGTCGACCGGTCCGGTATTGCCGGTGACGCCGATGGCCACGCGCGTCGCACCCGGAATCGGATGAGCGACCAGGCCCAGTTCTTCGACGGCTCGACAGACGACGGCCACGGCGTCGGGGTTGGTGGCGGGTTTCATGAGGATCAACATCAGTGTCTCCGTGTGGCTTTCTTGAAGGAATGAATGAGTGCGGCAAAGTCTTCGCCCTGACGGATGGCGTTCACCAGACGACTGCCGACAATGGCGCCGTCCGCGTGCTGGGTGATGGCCTGTATGTGACCTGGCTCTGAAAGGCCGAAACCGGCGACGAGAGGCAGCGAGGTCGCGGCGCGGACTCGATCGAGGATCCCCGGCAACTCCGGATCGGCCTCACGGCGCGCTCCCGTGGTTCCGACCACGCCCACGACGTAGAGGAAGCCGCGCGATGCGAGCCCGATCGCGCGCAAGCGCTCATCGGAACTGGTCGGCGCCACCAACAAGACGATGTCGATACCAGAGCGCGCAGCGTCTTCACTCAGCGCCACCGCCTCCTCCGCGGGAAGGTCGGGAATCACGAGGGCGGACACCGAGGCCTTTGACAGCAGAGCAAACGCGTCGGAACCGAGTGCGAGGAGCGGATTTAGGTAACTCATCACGATCAAGGGACACGCGGGCCGCCTGCTGGTCAATGCCTCAAGGAACGGACGGAGGCGGAAGCCCGCTTCCAGAGCCTTCTGCGACGCGAACTGAATGGTCGGCCCGTCGGCCACCGGGTCGGAGAACGGCAAGCCGATCTCGATGGCGTCAGCACCAGCCCCAGCCGCGGCTTCGATGAAGTCGAGCGAGGCCTCGATAGACGGATAGCCCGCGGTGACATAGGGGATCAGCGCGATCTCGTTCTTCGCCCGCGTGGTTTCAAAAATGAAGGCGATGCTCATGAGTGCGACTCCACTTCCAGGCTCAGAACGTGGTCAAGATCTTTGTCCCCGCGTCCCGACAGGGCGATCACGATGGTCTCGGTCGGCGCCATCTTCGCCGCGACCTTCACGGCATGAGCGACAGCGTGCGCCGATTCCACGGCGGGCACGATCCCTTCGAGCCGAGACAGCAAGCGAAACGCGTCGAGTGCCTCGTGATCCGTGACGCTTTCGTAACGCACGCGCCCGAGGTCCCTGAGATAGGCGTGTTCCGGTCCCACGCCTGGATAGTCGAGCCCCGCCGAGACGCTGTGCGCTTCCTGAATCTGGCCGTCGTCGTCCTGCAGCAGGATCGTGCGCGACCCGTGCAGAACGCCCGGACGGCCTTTGGTCAGGGTCGCCGCGTGAAACGCCGTTTCGACGCCGCGCCCCGCCGCCTCGACTCCAATGAGGGCGACGTCATCGTCGAGCAATGGGTAGAACATCCCCATCGCATTTGACCCACCACCGACACACGCAATCACCAGATCGGGAAGACGACCGAGCCGCTCAAGACACTGCGTGCGCGTCTCACGTCCAATGACCGACTGGAAATCGCGCACCATGCGCGGAAACGGATCCGGCCCCACCACCGAGCCGACGAGATAGTGAGTGTCACGCACGTCGGCGACCCATTGGCGCATCGCCGCGTTGATGGCGTCCTTCAGCGTGCGGCTGCCCGAATCAACGGGGATGACTTCCGCGCCCATCAGATTCATGCGCTGGACATTCGGTCGCTGGCGCGCGACGTCCACTTCGCCCATGAACACGCGGCAAGGAAGACCGAGCAGAGCACACGCGGTCGCGGTGGCGACACCGTGCTGGCCAGCGCCCGTTTCCGCGATGATGCGCCGCTTGCCGAGACGCTGCGCGAGAAGCGCCTGACCGATCGCGTTGTTGATCTTGTGCGCGCCGGTGTGATTTAGATCCTCCCGCTTCAGGTAGATCTGCGCACCGCCTCCATGCGTGGTCAGTCGTTCGGCGAAGTAGAGCGGCGTTTCTCTCCCCACGTAGTGCTTGAGCAGATCGGCGAGCCGTGCCTGGAAGGTCGGATCGATACGCGCTGCGTCGTAAGCGGCGGTCAACTCATCGAGGGCCACGGACAGCGTCTCGGGCACGAAGCGACCTCCGTAAGCGCCAAAGTAGCCCGGTCGTTCAGCGGAGGCCATCGGCCCTCCTTACAGCTTCCACGAAGCGGGTCATAAGAATTCGATCCTTCTTTGCTGGAGCGCTTTCCACTCCGGAAGACACATCGACACCGAAGGGCAGAATGGCAGCGATGGCGGAGCCGACGTTGTCGGGGGTCAGTCCACCCGCGATGACCACGCGCCCCACGCTCGCAACCATCGGCTGCGCGCGCACCCAGCTGAACTCCTGGCCGCGTCCTTCGCTTCCATCCATCAAGATCATTTCTCCATCGTTCATTGCGAAGTCTTCACGGCTTTCAGGATGGCGAGCGCGCAGGATCGGCACATCGGCCTGAAGGGGCTCGTCACTGTGGATCTGGATCCGGTCGAAACGGATCGCGGCGTGTGCTTGGGCCACCGTCGCGACCTCCTTGAAGACACCCACGATCTCCACACGGTCCCGCGCGCACGCGGCAATCTCCGCCGCCTGCTCGATCGAGACTTGCCTGGGCGAGGTTGCGAAGACGAGGCCGATGGCCGAAACGCCCGCGTCGATGGCGGCGTTCGCATCCGCCGCGGATGTGATGCCGCAAATCTTGATCCAGATCATCGGCGCGCTCCGACACCGTGGTCTTGACCTGTCAGGGCGCGGAGTTTCGCGGCGGGATCCGCGTGGGTCGCGAGCGACTCGCCGATCAGCACGGCGTCGAACCCGGCGTCTTCGATCTGTCGCACGTCATCGCGCGTCTTGACCCCGCTCTCCGCGACCGTGAGGACACCAGCGGGGATGCGCGCCCTGAGCCGTAAGGCGAGACTCGAATCGACGACCAGGGTGGCGAGGTCCCGATTGTTGACTCCGATGATCGAGGCACCAGCACTCACCGCGACTTCCACTTCTTTCTCCGAGTGGACTTCCACGAGAGCATCGAGCCCAAGCGACGCAGCGCGACGCAGCAGGCGTTCCAGAGTCGACGGTTCGAGGATGCGAACGATCAGCAGGATCGCGGACGCGCCCATCGCGCGCGCCTCGTCGATCTGAAGTTCGTCGATGATGAAGTCCTTGCGGAGCACTGGAAGGCCGGCGGCACGCACGCGGGCAAAATCGTCCGATTGCGCGCCGAAGAACTCGCGATCGGTCAGGCAGGAGATGGCGGCAGCGCCGCCTTTCGCGTACGCCTCCGCCGTGGCCGCGGCGTCGAGGTCAGGGGCGATCAGACCTTTGGAAGGGGAACGCCGTTTGATCTCCGCGATCACGGCCAGACCCGGAGCCCGTAGGGCGGACGCGAACCCTTTAGGCGCTTCGCTCGCTTCAGCGAACGAGTGGCCGTGAAGGGTTTCCACTTCCCGCCGCTTGACCGCGAGAACTTCGTCGAGAAACGTCATGCCGCCTCCTGGGAAAGAGTCCGAGCTGCGTTGAGAACGGAGAGAGACCGTCCAGAAACCAGAGCTTCGCGTGACTTCGAAGCCCCCTCGCGAAGGCTCGTCGCCTGGCCCGCCGCCATCAAGGCCAAAGCCGAATTCAAGACGACGAAGTCGAATGAAGGCCCCGGCTCTCCGCTCAGCACACGATGAGCACGATCCATATTTGTCGCCGCATCACCGCCGGTGAGATCCGCGGGCCGACAGGTCGGAAGACCGGCGTCTCCGGGGTGAAGGGTCATCGCGGTGAGTCCATTCGGTCGGACTTCGAAGACCGTGGTGGGCCCCGTCAACGAAACCTCATCACTGCCGTCGTCTCCATGAACCACATACGCGTGTTCAGACCCCAGGAGATGGAGGGCCTCGGCCATGGGCCGCAGGTGCGCGGGCGAAGGAACACCGACCACCTGACGTTTCACGCTGGCAGGATTCGCGAGCGGCCCCACAAGATTGAAGATCGATCGGAATCCGAGTTCGCGACGGATGGGTGCAACGTGCCGAAGGGTCTGGTGATACAGCGGCGCCAGCAGAAACCCGAAGCCGGTTTCCTGGATAGACCGAGCCGTAAGCGCAGGCGAAAGGTCGATCTTCACTCCAAGCGCCTCCAGCAGATCAGCGCTCCCGCAGCGGCTCGAAACCGCGCGATTCCCGTGCTTGGCCACCCGAACACCACACGCCGCCACCGTCAGCGCCGCGAGGGTCGAGACGTTGACGGTGGACAAGCCATCGCCGCCGGTGCCGCACGTGTCGACCAGACCTTCCGGGGAGAGAGGAAAGGGCGACGCTTTTTCTCGCAAGGCCCGCGCGAAGCCCAAAATTTCGAGGGCGCTCTCTCCCCGGGTCCGCAGCGCGCCGAGCAAGGCCCCCACTTGAGAAGCGGGGACATCGCCGGTCATCAAGGCAAGCGCCGCCTGATACGCCTCCCCTTCGGAGAGCGGTTGGTGGACGGCTTTGTTGAGGATTGGAATCAGGTTCATTGGTTTGGCGAAGAATCAGGACAAAAGAAAAAGCCCCCGGCGCAGTGCGCTTCGGGGGCTTTGGAGATCCTTAGTTTTAAGGATCGTTAGGGGGTGATCAAAGCTTCTCCAGAGGCGCACACAGAGCTCCGCCACCACCAGCGCGAAACAGCGAGAACCGAGGAGTGATTGATCACGACCTGAAGATTGTGAACGTTGCGGATGCTTCGTGTCAAACGAAATTTCGATGAGAGCCAGGTGGCTCCCGTGTTACCGTCCCCTCGCTTCCATGAGACGACGCTGGCTGACACTGGCTCTGGGCTTGCTCGCGATGGCCTCGGGCCCGCTGGCTCTTTTCGGCTGGAACGAACAGCTGGGACGGAATGGATTCGCAACACCGATCGGCGGCGACAAATGGTTCGCGACCCGCCCCGGGTTTTTTGAAATCGGCGGAGTTCGTGATCCGGAGCTTTCACCGACGGGGAGCGTCTTCAATTGGACAGAGAAGGAAGCAACCCTGCGCTTCCCACGCCTGGAACGTTCTCGCGCCGCCTTGCTCACGTTTCGTATTCAAGGACAACCACCCATCGGCACCCGGACGCCGACGTTGTGGGTTTCAGTGGATGGAGTGGAAAGCGCGCAGCTGGTCATTCCCACGGCTCCAAAGCGCATCTCCGTGTCCTTGCCGACGCACGTCGGGCGCGGGGCCATCGTTTCGCTGAGAGTCGAAGACGCGGTCGGAGTCATGATCGAGAACGTCCGCCTCGCGCCCGAGGAGAAACGGCTGCGGGCTCCGCGCGAGGCGAACGGCGCGCTCGCTTTCATAGGCCTCGCCTGGTTCGTCGCGGCCATCGCTTGCGGTGTGAATCCGTGGGGCGCGCTCGCCCTCGCGGTCCTGCAGACCGGGGCGCTGGCGTGGCTGTCCGTTCGAGGCGGAGCCTTTCTCGGCCGATACAGCGAATCGATCGCCTGGCTTTCTTTAGCTGGTTTGATCTTCAGCCTCATCACCGGCCGTCTCAAGGATCCACTGTGGCGAAGAGCGGGGCTCGCCGTGATCTGTCTCTCCGCTCTGAAACTTTCCATCCTCGCTCATCCGCAACTCATCGACGCGGATGCCGCCTTTCATGCGGGCAATCTCAGGCGGGTTCTGTCGGGAGACTGGTTCTTCACATCAGCGACGCCACCGCCGGCCATCCCCTTTCCCTATCCGCCCGGACTGTCGGTCGTCGCGTTGCCGTTCACTGGACTTCCCCAAGACACCTGGGTCACCTTGTTGCGCGTGATCGTGGTCGTCACCGAGGTTCTCGCCTCCGCGACTTTCGCTGTGACCATCGCGTCCTTGTCGTCCGAGGCGATCGGCGCGCTGACCTTCGTGCTCCTGTCACTCTCGCCTGACGGGTTTTCCGTCCTGTTCATCGGCAATCTCTCCAACCTATTCGCGGAATCTCTTCTGCTCTTCGGTTGTTCATTCGTGATCGCGCGGCGCGCCTTCATGGGTGCCTTGTCGCTCACCGGCGCCTTCCTGTCCCACTTCGGGACACTGCTGCTCGGTGGACCACTTTCCTTCCTCATCGCACTGAACCAGGGCGAGGCGCTCGCTCGCTCGCTGCGCCGGACCGCGCCGGTCCTAGCCGCCCTGGCCGCGGCGTTCTTGCTGTATTACTGGCGCTTCGTGAGGGTTGTCAGCGATGCCATGGAGCGAATGTCCTACGCGAAGGGCGCCGCCGCCGTCGGTCCAATGACCGCCCCGGTGACCGAGAAACTCTCACGGCTCAGCGGCGGCGACGCCTGGTGGATCACCGCGGTGATCGTGATCATCGCGGCGATCGGTGTCATCACCTGGCCGCGTCACGAGCGAAAGCCGTTGGCGCGGATTCTGTTCACGTGGTTGCTGGTGATCGGCGGTTTCACCCTGCTCGGCTTGCTCACGCCGGTTCAGGTTCGCTCCGGATTGTCGGCCCGCCCGGCGCTGGCGGCGCTGGGTGCGTCGGGCTTGTGGGCGCTGTGGGGCCGGGGCCGAGCGGGTCAAACGCTGGCCGTTCTGTTGGTCCTGACCCTTGCCGGCGCTGGCTGGCTCATCGCCATCGGATTTTTTCCCGCGCGGGGCGCCTGATCGGCACAAAACAACGCCCGCGCGTCCCCGAGAGTCAGCCATGCGTAAGGCTACGGCCCGCCCGCCGGAGTCCATCCCTGACCGATGAGTACTAAAAGCTGATGCGCGCGGCGAACTGGATCTGACGGTTGGTCCCCAGGCCGACGGTCGTACCGACGGTCGACCGAAGCAGACCAAAGGCACTTCCGGCCGCGGCTTGCGTGAACGGTTGACCGGGCTGAATCTGGTTCGTTCCGGTTCCGAGGGCGTTGCCGAGCGCGCCCGAAGGGTTCGCGTAGTTGTTGCGATTGAACAGATTGAAGACCTCGGCGCGAAGGTCGATGCCCGCGCGTCCTCCGGTCTTGACGCGCTTGCTCGCGACGAGATCCACCTGACGGATGGAAGGACCACGGATGTCGCCGCGCTCAAGGTTGCCGAAGGTGCCGGGAGCGGGAATGGAGAAGGCAGCAGGGTTAAGCCACTGGAGGCCGTTGTTCAGGTACGGATCAACGCCGGGGACAAGATTCGGCCGGCGGGTATTGCGCGAGGCGCCGCCACCCGGGGTGTTGATGACCGCGGTGCGACCAGCGGCGGCCGATCCAAACACCGCGCCACTCGCATCCACGTACGCGACGTCGGGGCGCGTCACCAGAACGTCGATGGGGAGGCCACTCCGTCCGTTAAGAATGAGGCCCAAGTCCATGTTCGAGAAGATCGCATTGAGGGGGCCCAGATTCAGCTTCCGATCCTTGCCGACAGGCAGACTCCACAGCGCCGAGACGTTGTAGGTGTGACGCACGTCGAAACGGTTGTAGCCGTCGTCGTAGTTGAAGTCGGCGGTGTTGACCGCGTTGTTGCCCGCGGTCACCGCTTCGTTTGATCCAGCGGAGTTGCCGGTGCTCTTCGCGAACGTGTACTGGCCATTCAGAGTGAGACCGGTCTGAACGCGACGGGTCAAGGAGAGCTGCAGCGCGTTGTACTGATCGTGGCCGCCGCTGGTCTTGATGTCGATCTCCGCGAACGGACGCGAGATAGAGCCATCCGCATTGACGATGTCGAACTGCCGAAGCACGATGGCGCTCGAGGCCGGGTTGGTGTTCGTCTGCACGGAAACAATCTGGTTTGTGATCGAGCGCAGGAAGAGGTTGCGGCCCTGGCTTCCGACATACGCCGCCGTCGCGGTCATGTTGTAGCCGAGGTCGCGCTGGACACTGAGGGTGTACTGGTAGACCTTCTCAGGGAGCGTGTAGTCGGGGCTGTAGGCGCGGGGCTGGAATGTCCGGTTGTTGGGATTGCTCGTGAAGTTCGACACAAACGTCGCGGACGAGGTGGGGAAGGCGCCGCCGGTGATCGTCGACGAAACACGGTCACTTTCGATCGGCTGGATCTGGTCTTCGACTTGTCCAGGACCCACCATGAGGCCAACGCCGCCGCGGACCAGAGTCTTCCCCGACGCGCCAGGAGCGTACGTGAACGAGACGCGGGGCTGGAGGACGGCGCTCGTCTTGAAGAAGGCGGTGCCCTTGGGCAGTAAGCCACCCTTCACGGAGTCGAACATGATGCCGAGATCGTTCCCTTCACGAAGCGGGGTGTACTTGTCGAGACGAACTCCGTAGTTGAGAGTGAAGTTAGGACGGGCCTTCCATTCATCCTGAACGTAGGCGATGTAGTACTCCTGCTTCGCTTGGCGTTCGCCGGTGACCCCACCGTTGAAGGGAGAAGCAGCGCTGACGTCGCCGAGATATTGAATCTGCTGCGGCTGGTTCGCGAGGAAAGCGTTGAGGTTCGAGAAGGTGTACGTGGTGCCGCCGAGACGGTCGGTCTTCATTCGAACCAATCGGACTTCCGCTCCGGCCTTCAGGAAGTGCGAGCCTCGGCTGGCGGAAACCGTGTCAACGAAGGAGAGAGAGTAGGGACGATAAGGGGCGCCGCGACCATTGGTGGCCGAATTCTGTCGCACGAGACCGCCGGGAATAGCGGTGCCTGAGGTCGATCCTTGGCCTGCGATGCCGGAGTTCGCGACGCTGCCCGTGATGTTGATCGTGATCGCGGAGAGGTCGATGCCGTTCACGATCGGGGCGATACCGTTGATCTGAGTATCGGCGCGGTTGTAGCCGATTTTCGCTTCGTTGATCGTGCTTGAACCGAGGTTGGTCTGAAGTGCGAAGACGCCGTTTTGGGGCTTGCTCTGGATGGCGACGTGGCGACCGGTGACACCTTCCGGCGCGTCGTTGTCTCCCTTGTCGTTGAAGTATCGGAGATAGAGGCGGTTCGAAGGATTGAGCTTCACATCGAGGCGGCCCGCGAAGGAATTTTCGCGGACGGTGGCGAGGGTCTGGAGCTGGGCGATGTCGAAGTCGGGATTCGCCGAAGCGCCCGGAAGAATGATCGCGCCCGGAGCTCTGAAGGCATCGATCAGCGGAACGATCGCGGGAACGGCGCGCGCGCGTGCTGCCGCCGAAGGAACGGCTTCGACGAAGTTGATGCCGGAATCAAGGCGGTAGCCCTCGTAGCTGAAGAAAAAGAACGCCTTGTCCTTCACAAGGGGGCCGCCCAGGGAGGCGCCGAACTGATGCTGCCGGAGGGGCGACTTCGACTTTTTGCCGTTGATAAGCGGGTCGAAGGCGTTGGGAGAGTCGAGGCTCTCGTCACGGAAGTATTCGAAGGCGCCACCGTGAAAATCATTGGCGCCCGACTTGGTGATCACCGTGATCTGACCGCCCGTGCCCGTTCCGTACTCCGCGGGAAAGTTGCTTGATTCGACTCGGAACTCCTGGACGTTTTCAAGGCTCGCCTGGAGGCGGAAGGGCGAAGGCACCTCGCCGTTGAGGTTCCCGGGCGAGGCGTCAATGATGGCGCTGCCTTCGATGCCGTCGTAGCGGATGATGTTCTGTTCAACCGCGCGACCGGAGAAGCGGATATCTCCAAACGTCCCCGTCCCAGTGTTCACCGCACCGGGAGCCTGGAGATACAGCTGCGAGATCTGGCGACCGTTGACGGGGAGCTGACTGACCTCGCGCTCGTTCACGTTCGCGCCCTGGCGGGCGGAGGATGAGTCGAGAGCCGACGCATCGCCAATGACGTCGATCGCCTCGGTGAGACCAGCGGTCTTGAGCGAAATGTCCAGTGACACTTCCTGTCCGGCCGAAACCTTCTGGGCCTTCATCTCGGCCTTGGCGAATCCGGACAGCTGGGCCTTGACGTTGTAGCGAGCGGGGCGAAGGCCGAGAAACACATATCGACCTTCGGTGTTGGTCACGGTCTCTCGCGAGTCGCCCGTCTGTTCGTTGGTGGCGACCACGGTTGTGCCGGGCACGACGCCACCCGACGCGTCGCGGACAATGCCGGTCAGGCGGCCTTCGTCAGTTTGCGCGGACGCGGTCTGGCTCCAGGAGCCAAAGAGGGTCGCCAGGATGACGGCGAGGACGCGGATCGTCGCGAACGCCTTGTTGGGCGCGGATTGGGATTGGAATGGTGTGAGCATGATGAGAAGGCTAGAGAGCGCTCATGACCATCTCGTGACAGAGACGTGAACTCGGTGTTTACATTGGGCGGATCGTTCCAAAAAGAATCGGGTGGAGGTCAGGGACGCTGCAGCGTCGCCTGTCTCCACCCGCTTTACGGCTTTGGTCCCCGAGATCCGCTCTCGAAGTTGGCGTTTTGAAACAGGAGCAGACTAGGGGGGGCGCGTGACGCCCGCATGGCGCGCGGGTTAAAGCCGGAGGTTCCGGCGCTAGCGAACGAATCGGTAGCCGATGCCCACGACGGTCTCGATGTGGTTCCGCGCCGGGCCCAGCTTGGCGCGGAGCCTGCGGACATGCGCGTCAATGCTACGGGCGTCCACTTCCGCGTCCTGACCCCAGACGCGATCGAGCAGCCGTTCTCGAGTCAGCACGCGACCGGCTCGCTCCACCATGTGGCGGACCAGCTCAAATTCCTTGTGGGTCAGGCGGATTTCTTCGCCCTTGTAGCGAAGCAGGTAGGAATCGAACTCGATCTCAAAGTTCTCGTCGACGTAGCCGGCGGGCCCTTCCATCTGAGCCTCGAGACGCCGCATGCCAACGCGGCAGCGGGCGACCAGTTCCTTCATCGAGAAGGGCTTCACCAGATAGTCGTCCGCGCCCATTTCCAGGCCGAGCACACGATCCACTTCCTCACCGCGCGCCGACACAATGAGGATAGGGGTATGGGTGGACCCCGGCTGACGGCGAAGCATGCGGCAGACCTCAAGGCCGTCCATGCCTGGAAGGTTCAGGTCGAGGAGCACCAGGTCAGCACCGCGACGCACGGCATCGAGGCCTTCCTCGCCGGTACGCGCGACCCGAACGGAGAAGCCGGCCCGCTCAAGCGCGTAGCTCATCGCGTCCGCGATGTCGCGGTCGTCTTCAATCACGACGATCCGGCGGCGGGTCTCAGCACGGGACGGATCGACGGCGGATGCCGGGTTCCGCGAGGCTGGATCGGCGGGGTGAAGGTGATTCATCGCTGCTCTCCTCTCTTTAATCTAGACGGCCGAAGCAAAAGCCAAGGGTCGCCCGGGTTAATTCCATGAAAACAACAAGGCTTAAACCCTATTTTTTACGTTTCGGACTTCTTAAGCCCGTTGAATGCCGTGATCGAGTGGTTGGCTTCGATCCTGTGGAGGAGGTGAATTGGAGGGATCATCTCGTCCGCAAGTGACGACCTCATGACGCCGACGCTAAGGCTGAGGAAAGAGGCGGTCATACGGATGTCACACGAGCAGAGCATCGTTCGGGTTGTAGATTGACTTCATGCCGCGCGCCCTCGTCGTTGAAGACGATTCCGACATCGCCACACTCATCACGCACTATCTGGAGCGGGACGGGTGGCGCTGTGACGTGGCCCGGGACGGGCACGAAGCGGTCGCCAAGCTTGGATCCGAGACCTACTTGCTGGTGGTCCTCGACCTACAACTCCCCGGCCGCGACGGCCTGAGCATTCTGAGCCAGATCCGCGCGACACCCAAGCTCAAGAACCTTCCCGTGGTCATCGTGACCGCGCGAAGCGAAGAGACGGATCGCATCGTCGGACTCGAAGTCGGCGCCGACGACTACATCGTCAAGCCCTTCTCTCCTAAGGAGTTCGCGGCGCGCGTGAAGGCCATCCTGCGCCGCATCGATCGAACGGACGGTGACCTCTCGAATGACGACCTGGTCATTGGCGTGGTCAAGGTGGATCGCGCGCGCCATACCGTCTCCGAGAACGGCAAGACGGTTCACCTCACCGCCAAGGAGTTTTCGCTGCTCGTGGCGCTGGGTGACGCCAAGGGTCGGGTGCTTTCACGCGATCGCCTGCTGGAGGACATCTGGGGCTACAGCTACATCGAAGGCATGCGCACGATCGACGTTCATATCCGCCGGCTGCGGGAAAAGCTTCCGACGATCGCGGACCGCGTGGTCTCCGTGAAGCCCATCGGCTACCGGCTCGCCGATATCGGCGACAGCCACTAACGGTACGGCGACCCGATGACAACCTTCCGACGACGTCTGGCCCTCGCCGGCATCTTGACCAGCGCGGTGGCGCTGATGATCGTCCTTTTGATCCAGGGTCGAGTTCTCGGCTTCGACACCCGCACGGAGACTCAGGAGCGGCTGCGCGCGGAAGCCCGCATTCTGGCCGAGGCGCTGTCGCTCCGTTGGACGGCCGAGGGACCGGGCCCCTGGGTGGACGAACTCGTCGATCGTTCGGGCCGGTCCACCGAGACACGGCTCACCGTCATTCGACTCGATGGCGTGGTGGTCGGCGACACCACTCTTTCGGGAGTGGGTCTTTCCACCCTCGAGAATCACGCGAGGCGGCCTGAAGTCAGAGACGCGGTGACGCGAGGCGAGGGAACGAACGAGCGACTGTCCAACACGACGCATGAGAGACAGATGTACGTCGCGGTGCCGATTCGTCATGAGGGAACGCTTCTGGGAATCGCGCGGGCATCCTTGACGCTGTCCCGGATCGAGACGCGGATCCGCGAGCTTCAACTCTCGCTCGGACTCGCCTTGCTCGCGGTCCTGGGATTGGCGGTTCTTCTTTCGATCGCCTTATCTCGCGCTCTTGCCGAACCCATGGCGCGCATCTTCGAAGGTGCTCAGGCGCTCGCGCAGGGCGACCTCGACAAGCGCATCCCGGAAGATCGAGACGACGAGTTCGGAAAACTCGCAAGTGTTCTCAATAGAGCCGCGATCGGAATTCAGGAACAGTTCGCGGCGGCTACGAGAGAGCGGGCGCGGTTCTCTGCCGTGCTCTCCGCCATGGAAGACGGCCTTTTGGCGGTGGACCATCAAGGCATCGTGCTGCTCGCCAACAACGCGCTGTCTCAATCCCACGATCTGGCCGGCTCGACCGGAACGCACTATCTCCAGGTCTTCCGCGAAGCGGAGATCGGCGCGCTGATCGACGAAGTACTGACCTCGGGTGAGCGGCGAACCGCAGAAATCCAGCTCGCGGGCACCGGCCGGTCCTTTGTTCTCGTCGGTGTGCCCTTCCCCGCTTCACCGGGCGAACCGCATGGCGCGGTCATCACCTTCAACGACGTCAGCGAGCGGAGCCGTCTCGATCGCATCCGCCGCGACTTCGTGGCGAACGCCTCCCATGAACTCAGGACGCCGCTGACTTCGATCCGAGGCTTCGTGGAAGCGCTCGAAGACGGCGGGCTTGAAGAGACAGAGACGGCGCGCCGATTCCTCTCACGGGTCCGCGCGAACGCCGATCGCATGGCGTCACTAGTCGATGACTTACTTGAATTGTCACGCTTGGAGTCGGGGGCGCAGCCACCGACCATCGAGCCGATCGAGTGCGGAGCGGTTGCTCTGGACGTCGTGGACTCATTCGCGGAGATCGCCACCCGAAAGTCGATTCTCCTCGACTCCGTCCAAAGCGATGCCCGCCAGGTGCTCACCGACGCCGATCGCTTACGCCGCATCCTCGAGCATCTGGTGGACAACGCGCTCAAGTACACGCCGGACGGGGGACGCGTGACCGTTCACGTCACTCCGGAAGGGGAAGGCGCTCTGGTCACCGTGGAAGACACCGGCCCTGGAATCGCTCCGGAGCACCTCTCACGGCTGTTCGAACGCTTCTACCGTGTCGACACCGCGCGCAGCCGCGAACTCGGCGGCACTGGGCTTGGCTTGTCTATCGTCAAGCACCTGGCCGAGAGCATGGGTGCTTCGGTCTCTGTCACAAGCGTCACCGGAAATGGCTCGCGCTTCATGGTGCGCTTGCCCGCACGACCGGCAGGGTTCTTGCAGGAGAAGAGCCAAAAGTCTGCCTGATATGCTGGTCACAGAAACGTCACACGCCGTTCGTACGATGATTTCGATGACCTTCCGAACCTTCCCGCACTCTTTCCACGAGGTCTTCCTCCAGTGAAATTCGATTCATTCGTCCGACTGCTGATGCCGAAGGAAGAGCGCTTCCACGAGCTGCTCGACCTGGACACCAAGAATCTCGTCAAGGCGGCGCGGATCTTTGAAGGGATCGCAAGCAGCACGTCGCTCGAAGACCGCCGCGTGCGTGCAGTGGAGTTGAAGGCCATCGAGCACGAAGGCGACGCGATCACGAAGCAGATCTTTCTCGCGCTGAACTCGACTTTCATCACGCCGTTTGATCGTGATGACATCCGCGAAATCGCGAGCCACCTCGATGACGTGCTCGACTACATCGAAGGCGTGGCGCAGTCGTTCGTGGTCTTCGAACTGGGCGAGTCGCCCGCGGCGGTTCGGCAGTTCGCTTTTATTCTGAAGGAAATGGTGGACGAGATCGATCGCATCACCTCGCTCATCTGGAATCTGGCCGACGCGGCGAAGATCCAGGCGGGAACCGTGCGTATCTCCGAACTCGAAAACCAGGCCGACACGCTTTACACGACGGTGATCGGCGAACTCTTCAAAACCGGTGGCAACCCCATCGAAATCATGAAGTGGCGCGAGGTTTACGAAGGGCTCGAAAGCGCCTGCGACGCCTGCAAGGACTACACCCACGCGATCGGCAACGTAGTGATCAAGAACGCCTGAGTCTTTGGCACACTCTTAGCCAAGGTCAGGACAGCAGAGCATGGAAATAGTCTTCTCCTACGTCGGGTTCATCATCCTGATGGCCCTCGTTTTCGACTTTCTCAACGGCTTCCACGACGCCGCGAACTCGATCGCGACCGTGGTTTCAACGCGCGTGATGTCTCCAAAGGCGGCGGTCGTCTGGGCCGCGTTCTTTAACTTCATCGCGTTGTTCGTGTTCGGCTTGGGCGTCGCCAAGACCCTTTACAAAGGACTGATCGATATCAACGTGGTGACCACCGAGGTCATCCTGGCTGGTTTGATCGGCGCGATTTTCTGGAACCTGCTGACGTGGTATTACGGCATCCCGGTTTCTTCCTCACACGCCTTGATCGGCGGCTACGCGGGTGCGGCGGTGGCGAAGGCCGGGTTTGGCGCCATCATCGTGAGCGGCTGGAAGAACACCTTGCTGTTCATCGTGCTCTCCCCCGTGATTGGCGCCCTGCTGGGCTTCACCATCATGGTCAGCGTCACCTGGATATTCAGAAAGTGGCACCCGTACAAGCTCGACACCGTCTTCCGGCGGATGCAGTTGCTGTCCGCGGCGTTCTTTTCTCTGAACCACGGAGGCAATGATGCCCAGAAGACCATGGGGATCATCACCGGCCTGCTCGTCGTGTCGGGTCACCACACCGGATCCGACATTCCGTTCTGGGTGGCCCTCATGGCGCACAGCGCCATCGGTCTCGGCACCATGTTCGGCGGCTGGCGCATCGTGAAAACGATGGGTTCGAAAATCACGAAACTTCAGCCGATGGGCGGCTTCGCCGCAGAGACCGCGGGCGCCCTCTCCATCGGCCTTGCTACCCACGCCGGCATTCCCGTTTCGACCACTCACACGATCACCGGCGCCATCATGGGCGTCGGCGCCACCAAGCGCGCGTCGGCCGTGCACTGGGGACTTGCAGGAAACATCATGTGGGCGTGGATCCTGACCATTCCTGCGTCAGCGGTCGTTTCGGCGATCTCCTACTGGATCGTCATGCGCCTCCGTTCCTAAGCCGATGGGGAACCGATAGCCGTATCAACCGTCCCGTAGGGTGTGCCGATGCGCGCCTGTGCGGCCTCAACACGATCAAGGAGATCGACACAATGTCTTTAGACAAAGGCAGGGCGATTGCGCCCGCACAAGGGAAATTGGGCATTCTGCTCCCCGGCATGGGAGCCGTGGCCACCACGTTCATCGCGGGCGTCGAGGCGATCCGTTCAGGGCTCGTGAAGCCCGTCGGCAGCCTCACCCAGACCGGCACCATCCGCCTGGGCAAGCGGACCGACGAGCGCACCCCACTGATCAGCGACTTCGTTCCACTGGCCCAGATCGCGGACATCGAGTTCGCGGGCTGGGACTGCTTCCCCGACAATGCCTATGTGGCGGCCAAGAAGGCCGGTGTACTTCATTACGAGCATCTCCAGGCCCTCAAGCCCTTCCTCGAGACGGTGGCGCCCTGGCCCG
>JBDTQB010000045.1:0-19545 GCA_039932395.1 Vicinamibacteria bacterium
TGATCGCGGAGGGCACCGCGAACTACGGCATCGACGTGGCTTTTCCCGGCGACCAACGGATGAAGTTCGAGCGCGACGTGGTGTTTCCGCTGGCCGGACTCGATCCGAAACTCGCGCCGGACTACCGCCGTGTCCAGACGCTCTTCGCGCGCCTTTCATACGCCGGAAACGAAGCCGCGCGTCAGTATCTGGAAGGAAAGATCGATGCCGCGCAGGCCGCAGCGTGGCTCGAGAAGTACGGTCTCTATTCGCCGGATCGGGCCAAGCAGCGGGTCCGATTCATTGACCAGTACCGGAGCTACGTCATCAACTACAACTACGGCAAGGATCTGGCGGGCGCGTACATCGAGTCGCGCGGAGGAACGGTGGCCAACCCTGCGAAGCGGTGGGAGGAGTTCAAACGGTTGCTGTCGTCCCCACGTCTCCCTGGCGGACTTGCCGTCACGACAACTCGTTAGCCAAAAACAGAGGGGCGCCTCGTTGCTTAGTTACCGCGAGACTGGCGGCGTCCTGAAGATCCTGACGTTTCCCCGATTGAAGACCGGCTTCATGACTTCACCGCCGATCTTGGCGAACGGATTTCGCCCCACGGCGTCTGAAATGACGTACGTGACCGGGTACTCACGGGAGAACCGAAGAAAGGCCGACATCGAGCCGGTGCTGAGGCTCTCGAACATCGCGTCACGAGCGACCGCGCGCGGCTCCCACCGAACGTAGGGGTTCGAGAACACCGGCCCCACCGCGACGACCTTCCTGCCCGCCGGTCCGACCACGAAGAGGGCCATCTCGTCGGAGGCCAGAAACACGTCGTCTCGATGGGTGTTCTCTCTGATCCACGCTCGCGCGAAATCCCAACCGGGTTTGGAGGCGAACTTGCGCGCGCGATGCCGCGAACTCACGAGATCCGCCCGGCCTGCGAACGAGGGCGCCAGGACCGCGGCCATCCCGATCACGGACGCGCCCATGAGGGCCCTCGCCGCCAGAAGGTTCGCCTTGGGCCGAAGGGCGCGCCCGCGCAAGATCAAGGCGGAACCGCCAGAGGCGGCAAGCCACGCGATCTGGCGCACGCCATATCCAAACAAGGCTGATTCCGCCGCCTTTGCCCAGAAGACGAAATGAAAGGCCGGGCTGACGTTTGGCAGGAACAAGCCACGACTGCGAGCCTCCGCCGCCGTCCAGGAATAGAAGAGGAGGAAGAGGCACGAAAGCGGCCACGCGACCAGAATGCGCGCGTTCACGCGCGTCCTTATTCGAAATGCCGCCGCAGCAAAGCCCAAGAGTGCGATGAACTGGGGCAGGTGGAGATTCTCCGCAGCCAGACTCAACGCGTTGATCGCGTCGAACGGCTCCCAGTTCCAGTTCAAAGGCTCGGCGTTGCGGATATGGAGACCGTAGTTCAAGACGATGGAGCGAAGCAGCGGAATACTGACGACCACCGCCACCGTCGCGGCGACCGCAGTTCGAGCGGCCAGGCCCAACCAGCGCGCCTTCCGTTCCAGACCACCTGCCCGACCGAGCAGAAGAAGGGTGGCCGTCGTGACGCCGAGAATCAGCGCAGGTGCCGTATGGGCCAGGAACGTCAGGCCGGCGACAAGGCCCAGGAGAGCGTAAGACACGATGCGGTTGGTGAGGAGAGCGGTGCGCACGGCCAGCAGGCCGCAGTAGAAGAGAGGTTGAGCCAGATGCGCGCTCAGCAGCCAGGGCGAGTACGTCGCCGCGGTGTAGGAAGGCACGTCTGGATCGCGCGTGAACAGGTAGCTCGCGATCGCAGCGCATGCCGCCCATCCTCCGGCCAGCCTTCTCACGAGCAGGTAGAGACAAAGCGGCCCGAGCAGGTTGATGTAGGCGCCGGCGCGCGCATAGACCAGGCCCAGCGGGCGATGAAGCCATCCCGAAACCTGCGCGACGACCCACGGCGTGAGAGGGTTGTACCAGAGAGTCTCGCCGCGGTAGAAAGGATCCTCGATCGGGTGGCCGTCGGCGATCGTTTGCGCCTGCGACAGATCACGGTACAGATCCTCGTCATGCGGCCAATTCAGATCCTGGCTGACTGCGAGGGCTTTCCAAAGGACGAAGGCGCACATCGCAATCGAACCAAGGGCGGGCAAGAGCCCTGCCAATTTCGTGCGATACCGGCGACCGAGTGAACTCATTTCATTCCAGGGTTTGGACAGAGACGACGGAGGCGAGACTGTCACGTGCGGGCACACCCTGCTCGTTCCCCAAAACGGCCCTCAATAGAAGCGCTCAGCGTTCAAGACGTTTCGCAGCGGGGCTCCGTCGAGGAAGCGTCGCAGGTTGTCGCAGAAAAGTGCGGTCAATCGGCCGTTCTCGCGGTCGCTGGTACTAGCGGAATGAGGACTGACGAGGACATTCGGCATGGACCACAGCGGACTGTCGACGGGCAGAGGCTCCGTGGCGAAGACATCCAGCGCCGCTCCCCCGAGGTGGCCCGACTGAAGCGCTTCGATCATCGCGGGCTCATCGATCAGCGCTCCACGACCAATGTTGATGATGACTGCGCCCTTCGGAAGGAGCGCGATCTCTTTGCGACCGAGCACGCTCTCCGTCTCGTTCGTATGTGGCGCCACCAGAACAAGGAAGTCCGCGCGCGGGAGGAGATCAGGGAGCGACGACGATGGATGAAGCTCATCCGCGTGATGCTCGTGAGGTTTCTCGTGCGTGACCGACCGTTTCACTCCAAGGGCCTTCATTCCAAAAGCCTGAGCGAGCCGGCCTACTTCACGTCCGATTGAACCATGGCCAAAGATCACCACGGTTCGGCCGACCAGATCCGTGGCCGCGAAACGCTCCCACTTCTTCTCCGCCTGCAGCGCCGTCATCTGAAACAGCCCGCGGCTGAAGCCCAGCATCGCCATCGCGCAGAACTCCGCCAGAGGAATCGCGTGGACACCTCGCGCCGTCGTGAACACGGTGTGCTTCATCCGCTCGTGATAGTTGCGGCGCACGACAAACTGTCCGATGCCTGCGCTTGACGCCTGGATCCATCGCACGCGGGGCGCCAGATCCGGGAGGTCTGCATCGTTCGTGAAGTCGAAGTCGAAAAGAACATCCGCCTGCGCAAGCAGCCCGCGCCAGCGCGTTTCGTCCTCGGGAGTTCGGCTGGTCGGATGCCCGTTGTGATCCGCCACGTAGCGCGGCTTGCGCAGCAGCGTCGGCTCATAAATGACCTCGACGCGCTCGGGGGCCACTTGCCGGATCGTGTCCACGTGCTCCGGCTCGATGAAGCTCGCAATGAGAACCTTCAGTCGCAGCTCAGTCACACCGCCGCTCCCGTGACCTTGACCGGGATCCCGCCCTTGCGAGCTGATTCATACAGCGCTTCAATCGTCGCGAGATTGCCGACCGACTGCTCAATGCCGAACTCCAGCTTCGCGCGCCCTTGAGCGACGTCGGCGAAGTGCTCGATCATCAGCCGATAGTGATTGTCGCCCGCAACCTGGTGATTGATCTGCGGTGCGCGTCCCCGGCGTTCGATCAGATCGACTTCGCCCAGGCTATTCACGAAGGTGCTCGCCGAGATGAGGGTCGCGTCGATACACGCAGCCTCCACGAACTCTCGGCGCTCCATCGTGAACGAGCAGTCGAAGTGAGCGGTCGCGCCATCCGGAAATCGGAGCAGTCCCGCGAGTTCCGTATCAACGCCGTGCTCATTCCACTGCGCGATCGCTTGCACCTCGGTTGGCTCGCTCCGCATCAGACGACGCGTCGCGTCCACGCAATAACAGCCGAGGTCATAAAGACAACCACCGCCCAGATCAGAGAAGAGGCGAATGTTGTCGGCCTGGAGCAGCTTGAACGTGAAGGCGCTTCGGACCACGCGCAGCCTGCCCACCGTCTCACCCTGCGCGAGTTGGAGCAGGGCGCGCGTTCGAGGGTGGAAGCGATACATGAAGGCCTCCATCAAGGTCACACCGTTCGCATCGGCCGCCGCCTGCATTTCTCGCGCGTCCGCGGCGGTGGTCGCCAGGGGCTTTTCGCAAAGGATGTGCTTCCCCTTCTCAGCCGCCTTGATCGTCCACTCGCGGTGCATGGAGTTGGGCAAAGGAATGTAGACCGCGTCGATGTCCTGGTCGTCGAGGAGGGCTTCGTAGGTTCCATACGAACGAGCGAACCCACCGGCTTCTGCGAAAGCACGCGCCTTCTCAGCGTCGCGGCTGGCCACCGCCAAAAGCTCTGCGTTACGCGACTGCTGGATCGCCGGATTGACCTGGTTGCGACCGATGTTGGCCGTGCTGAGCACGCCAAAGCGAAGTTTCGACATGATGATCTGATCCTTAGAACGGACTGTGCTGGCCTTGGTCTGACGCGTCAGCGGCGAGCGGAAGATCGACCCAGCGCCTCTGCCGATGCGAGAGCGTGACCGCGTTGATGATTTCCTGCACGCGCGCGCTCTGCGCGAAGTTGCCCTGGTTCACCGACCCGCCGGAGACGATTTCCTCGCAGAAGTTGTGAACAAGATTTCCGTAGAACGCCGTGCTCCAGGGATCTGTGGCCAGAAACCCGGGCGGAAAGTATTTCGCCGGGATCTCCCGCTGAACGAACTCCACCGAGTCGGGCTTCGCGGTGTGGATGGTCTGGATCACGCCAAACTCGTCAACCAGCCGGACCTTGATGGCGCCGTTTGATCCGAAGACCCGCGCCTCGATCCCGGGATAGTTGCCCACCGTGACGTAGCTCGACTGCATCGAGAAGAGGGCGCCCGCCTTTGTCTCCCCCATGAACATGTCGGCGTCGTCGATGTTGATGCGTTCGCGCTCGGTGTCGAGATTGGTCCGGCGTCGCATGGGCACCATGTTGGAAAGGATGCCGACCACCTGCTTGAGGTCGTCGCCCACACATTCGAGCCCGATGTCGATGGTCGGCGCGCCATAGCCTTCAAGCGACGACACCGCGATGCCTTCACGCGAGAGATCAACGCCCCAGGGCGCCTCGCCCACTGGCTTCGTCCTGTGAATTCGCTTGTCCATCGGATTGTCCGGATTCAGCCACTGCGAATTCTGCTCGTAGCCGTTGAACACGTACGGTATGCCGATGAAGCCCTCGCGGATCAGGTCGAACATGTACATGACCGCGGGCGCGTAGCGGAAGGTCAAGCCGACCTTCGTCTTCAGCCCCTTCGCCTCGGCAAGATCGTGGGCGCGGATGACATCGCGGTAGTCATGGCAGACCGGCTTTTCGACCAGGATGTGCTTGCCCGCATCGAGCGCCTTGAACACGAGGTCCTGATGGTCACCGCGCGTCACGATGTCCACGACGTCGATGTCAGTACGGGCCAGCAGCTTCTCGGCATCGGTCATCACGTCGGGGATCTGGAACTCGGCCGCGCGCTTCTCGCAGAGTTCACGGTCGAGATCACACAGCGCGACGATCTCGCTATGCGGCGACCGAGTGAACCCCGGCAGGTGCGCCGATGCCGACCAGCGTCCAGCGCCGATCACCCCAACCCGTAGCTTCCTGGACATAGGGTCGGGAGCATAAAGCGCTAAGGGCAGCCCCGGAGCGCCCTCGAGACGAGGAGACGAGACGCCCATCTGAAAGTTCGCGGTAGAGCCCGACGAACGCCCGTCCCAAACGCGTAAAACCGCCGCTAGACTGCGCGGACGCATGACCTTAACCGTGGGCGACCGTCTCGGATCCTACGAAATCATCGGCGCCCTCGGCGCAGGTGGGATGGGCGAGGTGTTCCGTGCTCGCGACACCAAGCTCAATCGTGACGTAGCGATCAAGGTGCTGCCCGCGGCGTTCGCGGATGATCCCGACCGCCTCGCGCGGTTCAAGCGCGAGGCTCAGGTTCTTGCGTCACTGAATCATCCGAACATTGCCGCGATTCACGGGCTCGAAGACACTGACCCGCCGGCAGGCTCAGGACAGGCGGCGATTGTGGCGCTCGTCATGGAACTCGTCGAGGGCGAAGACCTCTCCACCCACATCGCACGCGGGGCCATTCCCATCGCCGAGGCCCTGCCCATCGCGAGACAGATCGCGGAAGCTCTTGAAGCCGCGCACGAGCAAGGCATCGTCCACCGCGATCTCAAGCCGGGCAACATCAAGGTCCGCTCGGACGGCACGGTCAAGGTTCTCGACTTCGGCCTCGCGAAGGCCATGGATCCCGCCGGCGCCTCGAATCCCAATGTGAGTCACTCACCCACCCTGACCCATCAGGGCACTCAGGCCGGAATGATCATGGGCACCGCTGCGTACATGTCGCCCGAGCAGGCGAAAGGCAAGACCGTCGACAAGCGCGCCGACATCTGGGCCTTCGGGGTCGTGTTGTACGAGATGCTGACGGGCAAGCGCGCCTTTAAGGGCGAGGATCTCTCGGAGACGCTGGCCTCGGTCTTGAAGGACACGTTGTCAATGGACGCGTTGCCGCAAGGCACGCCTCTGCGGCTGCGGCGGCTCATCGAGCGATGTCTCGAACGCGACCTGAAGAACCGACTGCGTGACATCGGCGAGGCGCGCGTGAAGATCGCGCGGATGGAAACCAGCGCGCCGGACCCGTTCGCGGTTTCAGCCGCACACGCCAGCGGCAATCGCAATGCCGGGCCATGGATGCTGACCTCCGCGGCCCTGGCCGGAGCGCTGCTCGTGGGGCTCCTCGGCGTGGCGAGGGGATGGGGCCGAACCCCGGCGGACACGAGCCGCGTGACTCGCGCGTTCATCGAAACGCCCACGATTCCGCGCGACATCGCCATCTCGCCCGACGGAAGTCGAGTGGTGTGGCGCAACGCGCAGGGCGTGATGGAGACGCGCTTGCTATCGGAATTTGAATCCGTGCCCCTGAAGGTCTCGGGCCTCGCCGGACTGACCGACATCGCGTTCTCCCCCGACGGACAGTCGATCGCGGGCATGGCGGGAACAAGGCTCAAGCGCTTCCCAATCTCGGGAGGCGTGCCCCTCGACATCGCCACTCTCAAAGGGGATGTCATTGGCTGCAGTTGGAGCGTGGGGTACGTGTACTGCGGCCTCGACGGCCAGGGCGTGGTCAGGGTGCCGGAGAACGGCGGTCCGGTGGAGCAGGTCGTCAAACTAAAGCCGGGCGAGTACGCGGCGACGCCCAGACTCCTCCCGGACGGCGACGCCGTGCTGTTCACTCTCGCCTCGGGAACCCAGCGGGCCGAGTGGGAGCATGGGCGTATCGCCGTGCAGTCGATGTCGTCAGGCCGTCGCGATGTGATCGTCACCGCCGGCAGCGATCCCCGATATCTGCCCACCGGGCACATCGCCTATGTCGTGGACGGCATCTGGTTCGCAGTGGCGATCGACGCGAAGAACCGGAGCGTTCTCGGCTCAGCCTTGCCCATGATCCAGGGCGTGGCCCGCCAAACCCAGCGCGGTCTTCTGAGGCCGGGGGCTCTCATCGATGTCTCCGCGACCGGCACCCTCATTTACGTGGACGGACCGGCCGTCTCGTCAAATGAAAGCGAGATCGTTCTGGCGGATCGCTCGGGCAAGGAACGCGTTCTGCCCCTTTCACCCAAGGCCTATGAAGCGCCCCGCATTTCGCCAGACGGCCGGCAGCTGGCGGTCGGTATCGTCACTCCGGACGAAGGCTCGGTCTGGATTTATGACCTGACGGAGGCCTTCGCAATCAGGCGGCTGACTTTCTCAGGCCGCAACCGGCTTCCCCTGTGGTCTCCAGACGGAAAGCGAGTGGCCTTTCAATCCGATCGCGGTGGGGATGTCGCCATCTATGTTCAGGCTTCGGACGGATCCGGAGTCGCGCAGCGCCTCACCACCGCGCAGGCCGGCACGACTCACACTCCCGAGTCCTGGTCACGGGACGGCCGCTATCTGTCGTATTCGGTGAATGGTCAGGACGGTTCGGAATTGTGGTTGCGATCGATGGCCGACGGACGGGTGGCCCACTTCGGCGACGTTCGCTCCAGCGCTCCTTTGAACTCCGCCCTGTCCCCCGACGCGAAGTGGATCGCCTATGGCCTGCGGGGACCGATCAACCAGGCCTTCGTGGAGCCGATTCCCGCCACGGGCGCGCGCTATCAGATCTCCGCCGACGGCGACACCTCCCATCACCCATTCTGGGCACCCGACGGGAAGGCCCTCTTCTACTTCGCGATGGGAGGGGGCCGCCTGGTCTCCACGTCCATCGCGTTCAATGGCGGCCTGGTTCCTGGCCGTCCCGTTCCAGTTGCCGGTACGCATCGAAGCAACACCACAGCGCTTGGGCCGCTCAACTACGACATCACCCCCGATGGACGCGCATTCGTCTTCACCCGGGGCGCCTCCTCGGACATGGAAGCCGGCGGGCCAGGCGAGCGCGGCTCCGTCAAGCTCGTGCTGAACTGGTTTGAAGAGCTCAAGGCCAAAGTGCCGGTCAAATGACGTCGAGTCCGGGAACACGCATTGGGCCGTATGAGATCACGGCGCCATCGGTGCGGGCTCGATACCGACGGCAGCGACCACGCTATCGCGGTCTGGTCAGGATGCGCGCCGCTGCTTCCATGCCCGGGTCCCGACCGGCCATGTAAGCATCGATCGTCCACGGCGCCAGGACATCCGGATCAAGGTTCGGCACCGCGATGGGATGGTTCACCACGTACTCGTGACAATCGCTGAAGGTCTTACATCCGCCCACGTAGTCGTGTCGCTGGGTCGCCATCAGGATCAAGGCGCCGGAATGGGGCAGGACGATGGGCTGACCTTCGGCCCAGAACTGAAGTCGATCGCCGATCGGCTCGCCCGCGATGATGACGCGCGCGCCGCCCGATTGCTTGAGATAGCCGATGCTCGAAATCGCGGCGGAAAAAGTCCATGGACTGGTGAGGACCACGACGCGACCGCTGGTCGGCAATTTCGCAGGAAGCTCGCTCATCCACTTGCGCGTGAGTTGAAGATTCCCGCCTCCGTTCATGCGCATGTCGAGGACCACGTTCTTGCGTCCGGCTTTCTTGCGCGCCGCTTCGGCCTCATTGAGAAACTCCGCAATGGAGCGCCCCGCGTTCATGTTGGCGCGGAGTTGGAGCACCATGGCATCGAGCGCCGGCTGATCCTGAAGGCGGAAGGCGTCATCGACGTCGCCGAGCGACCAGGGCGCTCGATGGGTCGCGAGCAACGTTTGCCAGCCTTTGGCCGCGATTTCTGGGAGCATGACTCTGGAGGCGTCGACCCAAGACCGTGTCGGGTCTGGACCAAGCTCGACGATGCGCACTGATCCATCGCGCATCATGAAGTGATACGTAGCCATGGTCTCCCGCTTTGTCATTCCAAGAGCGTAAAGCTGCGAAGGGCTCTCAAGAAATGTCGACGCGCGTTGATCGCGTCGCGACTCAATCCCGCCCCACAGCGTTCGCGCGGTTTCTCGTAGACGATCAATCGGCGTGTCATCGATTGCGATCAGGCGTCCGCCAAGCAGATCCGCGTACGCGTCTGCCGCCTGCAAAACCCAATAGTCACGATCGAGCAGGCTCAGACGGATCCCGAGGCCAGGCGAAGCGGTGTTTCCGGCCTCAAGAAGAAGCGTGTGCCCGTTGTCGGCGAGGGCCGCGATCTGCGCGAGCCTCAGCACGAACAATGTGTCGGACACGGAGCCCGCATTCTTGCGGAGGTCGGCGATCCGCTGGGACGCTGCTTCTCGAGCGACTTTGGAGTACGAGCGATCCACGTTGAAGAAATCGCGTTCGAACGCGTCGAGGTCCTCACGTTGCCCGGCAGCATCCCCGCTAGCGGCCGGTTTCGCAGACTTCGCGGTCTCCGGCTGAGCCCGTGCGCCGCATCCCATAAGGACAAGGCTCGCGCTAGCCATCACCGCCACTCCGGCCAGGACCATGGCTTGCTTGTCTGGACGTAAGAGTTGTTTCAGCATGTTCGAACCTTCCCTTGGTTCGAATCCTAACGGTGTGGCGGAGGCCACGGTGGGTGATCCAGATGGCGCTTGCTCGGCTGGCCGGCATGACTTGGCGCAACGCCGGACCGTCCACGACACTTCGCTGTCCTATGAGGCTTGACCTTCACGACAACGGAGGGTCAGCACCCACGACCCTCTATTCGTCGCGCAGCGCGATGAGCGGATCGATCCGTGCCGCTCTCCGCGCCGGCAGATAGCTGGCGAGCGCCGTCACCGCGATCAACACGAACGACACCGTCGCATAGACCGCAGGATCCGTGGGCTTGACGTTGAAGAGGAGCGTCGTCATCGACGCGCTGATGGCCGCGGCGCCCGCCAAACCGAGTGCTATGCCTATCTTGCCTTTCCACAAACCTTGTTTCAGGATCAGGCCAGAGATCTGTCCACGCGACGCGCCGATGGCGCCACGGATGCCGATTTCGCGTGTGCGTTGCGACACGTCGTAAGCCAACACGCCGTAGATGCCGAGCGCCGACAGGAACAGCGCCAACACCGCGAACGCCACCAGCAGCAGCATCACCGCACGACGATTGTCGAACGATGAACCCACGGCGGTGGCGAGGCTTGAGGCTTCGAACAATGGAATGGACTGATCGATCGCGCGCACTTTGCTGCGCAACGCCGCGAGAACGTCGTCAGCTGAGCGCGATGTTCGCAAGAACAACGTCAACCCTTCCGGTCGCCCTCCCTGGAGAATCTGATAGAGGAACGGGCTACCGCTCTTCTCCTCAACGCCGTTGTGCGGCACATCTTTTACGACGCCAATGATCGTGGGCCAATCCTGGGGCTTGTCCGGCCGGTTGCCGAATGTGAAGTGGCCAAGGACGGCGGAGCCGTTCGGGAAAAACCTGCGCGCGAAGGTTTGGTCGACGACGAACTGGTTGCGGCCGGGCGCCATGTCCGCTTCTTCGTAGAAGCGGCCGTCGACCAAGGTCAGGCCTAGTGTCTTGAGATAGTCGGGCGTGACGACCACGGTGAAAGCCACAGGCTGCGACGCACCTGGCGGCAGCGTGTCGTTCTCAAGCGTGAAGGCGTTGATGTGCAGCCCGCGTTGAAACGGGGTCGAGAGCGACATCGCCACAGACGAAACGCCTGGAATCTCACGCATCGCCTGAAGGAGCCGCTCGCGAATCTTCCTAGCCGCCTCGTCGCTGGCGCGATATTGCTGGGTCAGCGCGATCCGCGCCGTCACGACGTTCTTCGGATCGAAGCCTGGATCAACGCGCAGAGCTTCGGCGAAACTCTGGATGAGGAGTCCGGCGCCAGTCATGAGCATCAGCGCGACGGCGACCTGGCCGACCACAAGCGCGCCACTCAAGGCGCGAACACCACGACCTGACGATGAGCTGCGCGAACCGCTCCGAATCACCGACGCCAGATTGGTGCGCAGAGCATGACTCATCGGGATCAGGCCGATGCCGAGGGTGACCACGACGGTCAGCGCGGCGGCGAAGCCGAGCACTCGCCAGTCGAGCGACGCGGGCAGCGACTGCGGCAACATCTTCGCCAGATAGAAATTCGTTGTTCGCAGCGCGGCCGAGGCGACGAGCAGCCCTGAGAGCGCACCGAGCGATGTCAGCAGCAGGCTTTCAAGAAGGAACTGACGCGCGATGGCCGCGCGCCCAGCGCCGAGTGCGGATCGAAGTGCCAGCTCTGACTGGCGGGAATTGGATCGGACCAGCTGGAGATTCGCCACGTTGACACAGCCGATGAGCAACACGAATGCCGCCCCGCCCTGCAGTAACAGCAGCGTGGATCGAACGGGCAGGACGCGCTGTTCCTGCACACCGCCCACGTTCAAGGTCATGCCGGATCGGTCAACAAGTTCTTTCAACGGGGCCGGCCCCGCATCCACGTACCGCTTCTCGATGATCTTCGCCTCGGCGTCGGCCTGGCCGGCGGTAACGCCGGGCTTGAGACGGCCGAAGAGCAGGATGGAGACGTTGTAGCGGCCCTGCGGATCCTCGTCGGTCGGTGCCCAGCTGAGCGGCACCACGAACTTCGCGCGCGCGTCCAGCGCTTCCAGCTCATGCGGCGCTACGCCAATCACTTTGTAGGATTCATCGTTGACCCGTATCTCCTGGCCCACGACCTCAGGACTCTCGCCGTACTGAGTTGTCCAGTAGGTTTGGGTCAGCACGATGACCTTGTCGGCGCCTGGCCGGTTCTGGTCTCTTGTGAAAAACGTGCCGATCAGCGGCTTCAGCCGCAGGATCTCGAAGATTTCGGCGGTTATCCGCACTCCGGGCACACGGGCCACGGAATCTTTTTCGCCCACCAGGCCGTAGAAGAACGCCCAGAGCCCGATCTTTTCGTACGACTTGGCACTCCGTGAATAGTCGAGGTAGATGGGGATGTTGGCCGGCACGTGATTCAACCCGGCCTTCGCGGCGGACGTATACAGCTCCACGATCCGCTCAGGTTCTTGAAACGGCAGCGGCTTCAACATCAACGAATACACCGACGAGAAGATCGCGGTGGTTGCGCCGATGCACAATGCGAGCGTGAGGAGCATGGTCGCGGTGATTCGCTTAGACCTCCAGAGGAGGCGAAACGCGTGATGAAAGTCCGTGGCGGTCATTCGGAGACGTATGCGACGTTCGTCTGGTTCTTCAACCCCAGCACGGTGATGGGTTCAATGCTGGGTGGGCTCACCAGCAGTTCACCGGCCTTGGCCCTCAACGCCTGTGCAATCGGGCCTTGCAAATGGGCTTGGCGGCCGGGCTCGTCCGCGAAGGCATCGAACACGCCAAAGGTCGTGGGCGAAAACTGCAGGGCGAACCAGATCGGCGTGGTCGCCTCTTGGTTGGCCAGCGCCAGGCCGGTTTCCAGAAACTGGGCGACTTCTTCTTCCTTGCCAGGCTTGGCTTCCAGGCGGGCGAAGAGTGCGAGCTTGATCATGAACAGTCTCCTGAAGCGCGAAGGGTGTCGTCGTGCGGTTGCGCGATCGGGTGAACTTTACGGACGGGTTCGCCCGTGGGCTAGTGGCACGATTGACAACTTTGGTATCGATTGCGCCATGGCACCGCCATCCTGGTCCTCGGCATTGTGTTTGAGACCGGCTTGGCCACACCCCGGATGCCCTCACCACCGCCAATGGGTCAGCAGCCCGGTATGTCCCCCCTGGCCTCGAGTCCGTCCGGTAACCGCGACGAACATCGTCATCGCGAAGGCCCCGTCGATTTGCTTGGCCTGAAGCGATCTCCCAGCGCCTTTGGCAAATGACAAGAGAGCCGACACCAACAGAGCGAGGCCCTGGCGTTACCTCTTTTTCCGTCGATCGGCCGGAATCAGCGCCGCCTCGATCTTGCGAACAGCCAGGAACATGGGTGTTGTCCGGGGACGCTCGGGCGAGGCCCCCTCGAAGGCCTCGAAGGCAATGAATCCATAGCGCGAGTAAAAAGCGACTGCGTCGGACTTGGCGTCCACCACGACGCCTGCGCACGCCACGGTGGCCTTCATGCTCACCGCGAGTCGCAGACTCTCGAAGAGGAGGGCTTCGCCGATGCCCCCTCCCCTTGCCTCCAGATGGACGGCGAGCCGAGCCAGTCTCAAGATGGGCATTCCGTGCGGAAGACCCTCCGCCTCGATTTCGCCCGCCGCCACGGTCATGAATCCCGCGATCCGGTCGGAGTCGACGGCAACGTAGGTAACGCCCAGGTGGTGCTTGAACTGATTTTGCCCCGCGTACAGTCGGAAGTAGCGATCGAGCGACTCGTTCCCAGAAGCGAAGGAGGAGCGGTCGTCGCGAGGAGTGAGCTGTCGAATTCTTGGAGGGTCGGGGGAACGAGAAGGAGGCACTTCCCGCTACCGCCCCCGCATCAAGTCACGAAGGGCCGCGTTGGGTCGCCCCTGCCTTGTGCCGCCCTTGAGCTTCTTGAAATCGTCATCCGATACCACCAGCCGCGTGGGAATCACGAACTCTTCAGGGAATTCGGAGAGTGCCGCGAGGTGATGTCGGATGGCGTCCTCGATCAGCCGGGACTTCTTGATTCCGGTGCGACGCGAGTGTCGATCCAGCAGGTCGCGGGTCGAGGTGGAGACGAGTGCGGAAATTTGAGTTTCCATAACCCATCCTACATTTTCGTATGAATTCCTACAAAAGACCCGACATTCGGCTGGCTGCGTCGGGCGAGCCGACCTACGGCGCGCAGCCTGGCCTTGGGCCGTGCCGAGCCGTTAGCCGCGCCGTATCTCCTTGATCCCGATACCTAGCTGCCGCCTGAGGAGAGTACGAAGGGTCACGCCATCGGAATACCCCACGCGAGTGGCAATAGTGTCCACGCTGACATTGCTGGTCTTGAGCAAGTAAACGGCGCGCTCTACTCGAATGCGCTGGAAGTAGGCAAGCGGCGTGGTCCCGAGCACCTGCTGCAAATGCCGAGCGAGGGTACGCTTACTCGCGCCAAGGGTTCGAGCTGCGTCGTCAAGCGAAAACCCCTGTCGGAGTCGACCGCGCGCCCACTGTTCAAATCGCTCGACTAGGGGATCCGTATGCGCCAGGTGATCGGTCAGCGCGTACGCCGATTGGGAACTTCGCGAATCCACAATGAGATACCTCGCGGTCAGCGCCGCGAGTTGAGGACTGGCGCCGCGAATGATCGACAGGGCCAAGTCCATGTGGCCTAATGCGGCGCCGGCAGTGATGAAGCGTCCTGATCGCACGACCATGTTGGACTCGTCGAGCACGACGGCCGGGTAACGCCTGCGAAAGAGTGGTGCAAGCCACCAGGTCGTCGTCGCGCGTCGCTTGTCGAGGAGCCCCGACTCGGCCAGGACGAATGTGCCGATGCACGCGGCGGTCATCACCGCCCCGGATTCGGCCCACTGGCGGAGCAGGATGGCGGCGTCACGCACCTCGGGACGATCGAGTGCCGCTTCAAGGGGATCCGGCATCTTGAAACCAATGGCCGGCACGACCACGACCTCTGGCGTCATTCCGCTGAGGCGCCCAACTGGTGCGGAAAACCCCTGCGACGTTCGTACGCGGCGGCGAACGCCGGTGAGTTGCACATCGAATGTCGGCGCGCCAAGTCCAGTCATGGCGTTCAGTTCGTTCGCGGTCGCGAACGCGTCCATCACCGCGGCAAGCCCGAGATCGAACACGTCGCCCAAGGCGAGGATCGCTACGCGCATGACAATATCGCTATTAAACGTGGCAACTGTGCCAATGGTACAGCGATGGAGTCGGCCCTATGCTCCTCGAGATGAAGTCGACGCAAAGGACGGCCGCCTTTCACCAAACCGCACCGTCGTCGAGTATACCGGTGGAAGGACCGGTGTTGCGCTCTCGCTTGTGTGCGCGGTGAAAGGGCGCCTCTCTCCATTGTTACACCGACTCATCAGACGCTGAATATGGAAGAACGTCAGGTCCACGTCTTCATGTTCAGGCCCCCAAAGACACCCTCTGCGAAAACGTCGCGGAACTCAAGGAGAAGAAGCAATGCGAACCGTCCTCACTCTGTTGATCCTTTCCGCCGCCGTTTCCCTGTCCGCGCAGGATGCGAAACCAGCCGCCCCGCCCCCCCCCGGGTATGACGCGGCCCTGGCCGAGCGGCTCGGAGCCGACGAGTACGGCATGAAGCGCTGCGTACTGGTGCTGCTCAACACCGGACCAAAGACGGATGTCACCCCCGCCGAACAGAAGAAAGCATTCACCGGCCACATGGCAAACATCGGCCGGCTGGCGAAGGAGAACAAACTGCTCGTAGCCGGCCCGCTCGCGAAGAACGAGAAGCACCTCGAGGGCATCTTCATCTTCAACGTGGCCACGGTGAAGGAGGCCGAGGCGCTCCTGGCCAGCGACCCGGCGGTGGCGGCGGGACTTCTCGCCTTCGAAGCCTACGGCTGGTACAGCACGGCTGCGTTGCAGGAGGTCCTACCGATCCACTACCGTATCGAAAAGCCGGGCCACTGATCGCGGCTTGGACCCCTGGAGAAAGCAATGGTCGAGGGCGTGATGAGATCGACCCAGATTCATCAGGGTCCGATGAACGAGCCGGAACTGCAACGCATCGCCCGTGAGCTCGACGACGCCACGACCCGCGCGCGCTCTCTGTGCGCCGGTCTCGACGACGAGCAGCTCGGCTGGTCGGCGCGTCCCGGTGCGTGGTCGATCGCCGAGATCCTTCGGCACCTCGAGATCACGACCGATGTCTTCCTGCCCGGCCTCGACGAAGCCGTGACGCGGGCCCGGCGACGCGGCCGGCTGGCGCCCGGGCCCTATGGGTTGAGCGCGTGGGGGCGTCTGCTGGTCTGGTACGTCGAGCCGCCGCCCCCGATCCGGCTTCCGGCGCCGCGCCCGTTGCGGCCCACCCTCCAAAGTTCACCGCGCGAGGCGCTGGAGCGCTTCATCGAATCGCAGGGCCGGTTTGCGACCTGGCTCCCCCGTCTCGAGGGGATCGATCTGGCGCGGGCGTCCTACGTCTCGCCGATCGCGCGCTACATCCGCATGAGCCTGCTGGCGTTCCTGAGGGTGCACACCGCCCACGAGCGGCGCCACCTCTGGCAGGCCGACAACGTCCGGCGGCTACTCCAGGCGCGCGGCCAGGCTGGCCCTACCCTACCGTGAGCGTCCGCGCCGGATCGTCCGCGTCGGAGAAGCCAGTTCGACTCACGCCGTCCGCGAACGTGCCGCCCGGTGGGCGCCCGAACATGCTCAGGTCCTCAAGGCGCTTCCTGGGCCGATCGGCATTCACGCTCAGGGGAGTGGTTCCAGTTTGAGCCGCGGCCAGGGAGGGAGCCAAGGCTAGAAGAGACACTCCCTTTGAGAAGGTTCGGCGGTTCATTCAGCCGATTGTATAGCCACGCTAAACCCCGATCTGGAAGTTTGCCGTGTAACCGGCCGAGGGCGATCCCTGGGGAGTCACAAGTTCAGCAGAGAGGCTGTCGGCAAAAATTCCGTCTGACAGATTCGACATCGGGTTGGACCCGCGTGAGGCGTAGACGCCACTCGCGTACACCGTGTTGTTAATCGACTCCGGGAAGGCGATCTGCGTGACCTTCACCGAGCGACCGCCTACCTTCACTTCCGCGTGGATATGGGTAGCGCGCCCCTGGTACCAGCCGGGATACACCGTGGTGAACGTCACTTCCCCATTCGCGTTAGTCGTCTGAATTCCGCGCAGGTAGGTCTGCGTGGTCTGCGAACCGTACTCTGAATAGTTCCCGCTGGCATCCACGTGCCAGATTTCCACATTGGCGCCCGGCACCGCTGTGCAACCCGCACTCGCCGTCACCACCTTGATGGTCAGGGTCAGGACCGTACCCGTCTTTGACTCCCTGATGTCGCTGCGAACGATGCTGGTGATCGATGGAAAGGGCCCGGCGGTTTCCGTCGGGGTGACGACGCACGCCGCATTGGTGGACGTGGTGCTCCCCGACGCAGCGGAAGACGAAGAAGCGGTTGACGGGCTGGTCGCGGTGGAGCCGCACCCGAACGCCGCGCCCAATCCAACGCCCCCCAGAGCCTTCAAGGCCATCCGTCGCTGCATCAAATTCTTGCTCATTTGAAGAGCTTGACGCGCGGCCGCTTAAGCGACTCTGAAGCGACTGACGATTTCTTCCTGGTGATCAGGCGAGATGACACGCCACCTGATGAGGCGCGTCCTCCATTCCCAGGTTTCTCAGAGGGGGATCTTCGTGAGCGCATCGGTCCACCGCGATCGGACACCGGGTTCGGAAACGGCACCCGCTGGGCAGGTGCGCAGGACTTGGGAGTTCGCCCGTGAGCACGATACGCGTGCGTCGCGCCTCAGTTTCTGGATCGGGAGACGGAATCGCGGAAAGCAACGCCTTCGTGTACGGATGCCGTGGCCGGTCAAAGAGGTCGTCGCACGGGCTCAGCTCCACGACCCGTCCGAGGTACATCACCGCCACGCGATCCGACATGTGGCGCACCATCGCCAGATCATGGGCAATGAACAGATAGGTGAGACCGAGCCGCTCTTTGAGATCGCGCATCAGGTTGATGATCTGCGCGCGAATCGAGACGTCCAATGCGGAGATCGGCTCGTCGGCGACGATGAAGCGGGGCTGGGTGGCAAGCGCCCGCGCGATGCCGATCCGTTGACGCTGCCCCCCGGAGAACTCGTGGGGATGACGGTTCGCCGCTGACCCCTCAAGTCCCACGAGGGCAAGCAACTCCGCGACCCGGGCTTGACGCTCCGTCGCACTGCCTATCTGGTGGATGTCCAAAGGTTCCCGAATCGCGGCCCCGATCGGCATCCTCGGATTCAACGATGCGAAGGGACTTTGGAAAATCATCTGCATCTGCCGACGGACCTTGCGGAGACCCTCCCCGGAGAGCCCGCCCAGATTCTGTCCCGCGAAACCGACTTCTCCGGAGGTTGGTGTGAGGAGACGCAGCACCGCGCGTCCGGTGCTGGATTTGCCGCAGCCGCTCTCGCCAACGAGACCAAGTGTTTCTCCCTCGTGCACATGAAAGGAAACGCCGTCGACCGCTCTCACCACACCCGCGGAGCGGCGCAAGAGTCCTGACCGAATCGGGAAATGGAGGGTCAGATTCTTGACCTCGACGAGAGGCCGGTTCACAACTCCCCCGCGCGGAAGCAGGCCGTCTGGTGTCCGGGTGCGACCGGAGCTAGCTGCGGTCGTTCGCTCCGGCAGCGCTCCAGCACCATGGAGCAGCGGGGCGCGAACGCGCATCCGGGACCCAGATCCCTCAGGTCGGGAGGCGATCCAGGAATCGAGACGAGTCGTTCGCTGCCCGTGTGACGCGCGTCGGCGCGCGGAATCGCCCGCAGAAGTCCCAGCGTGTAGGGGTGCCTTGGTCGTCCGAAGAGGTCACGCACGGCGGCCTCTTCGACAATGGATCCCGCGTACATCACCGCCACTCGATCCACCAGACCGGCGACGAGCGCCAGATCGTGCGTGATCCAGAGGATGGCCATCGAGAGGCGCCGCTGAAGGCCTTTCAGCAGCTCGACGATCTGCGCCTGAATCGTGGCATCCAAAGCCGTCGTGGGCTCGTCGGCGATCAGCAGGCGCGGCTCGCACGCGATGGCCATGGCGATGAGGATGCGCTGACGCTGCCCTCCGGAGAATTCGTGCGGGAAACTCTTCAGGCGCTCCTCCCCTCCCGAGATTCCCACCAGCCCAAGCAGCTCGACGGCCCGGGCGAGGCGCGCGGCTTTCGACATGGCCAGGTGAGCGCGCAGACCCTCCGTCAGTTGCTGTCCAACAGTGAGAACTGGGTTGAGAGAGGTCGCGGGGTCCTGGAAGACCATCCCGATCTCGCGTCCGCGGATGCGCCGCAATTCGACCGCAGGCAAGGCAAGAAGGTCTCGCCCATCCAGCAAAGCGTGTCCCGACATCACGCGGCCGGGACGCGGCAACAATCCCATCAACGACAGAACGGTCATCGACTTCCCCGAACCGCTCTCGCCCACCAGCGCCATGGATGCGCCGCGAGCGATCGAGAACGACACACCATTCACCGCTTGGATCGTGCCGCCGTCCTCGAGCGGAATGCGCGTGACCAGATCCTTCACTTCGAGAAGTGTCGTATCCATGAGTTCGCAGGAGTCTAGGGCCGACGCCGTCCACCGCGATGAGGGAGAGTGAAGCCAAAAACGATAAACTGCGGGGATGCTCAGAGCCGGAATCGTCGGACTCCCCAACGTCGGCAAGTCCAC
>JBDTQB010000046.1:0-19516 GCA_039932395.1 Vicinamibacteria bacterium
TCTGAACTGCGCCGGCTGTCACACCCCGGTTCAAACCACCGGAGCCTCGCCCGCCGCGATCGGCGGCCGCCATCTGTCGAACGTTTACGCCCCAATCTTCTCCGACCTGCTGCTTCATGAGGGTCCGGAAGTGACGCCGGAACGCATCGCCTCCACGCCGCGCGACCCTGTGGTGATCGTTCGCAACGGCTTCAACACCTTCGATCTGTCGCGCAATCTCGTCGACGATGGTCTGATCGGCCTGCAGGGCCTGGCGAACGGCAAGGAATTCCGCACCGCACCCTTGATGGGGATCGGTAAGGTTGGTCCGCCCTTCCTTCACGACGCCCGCGTTTACCTCAGCCGCTTCACGCGCGACAGCAATCCCGCCGGAACGGTCTACTCGAACTCAGAAGTCACCAATGCTCCGCTGGTGGTTCGTACATTCGAGGACGCCCTGCGGGCGGTCATCGAACTCCACGATCTCCCGGCACCGGATGACGCGAAGACTCCGGTAGGCGGAGGTTGCCCAGTCCCCTCAGGGCAACGTGTGGGCGAGATCCGCTATTCGAGCGCGGAGGACATTTGCCCCTCTTATACGAGTGCGTTGTCGCAGCGAAACCGCTCCGAATCTCGCGAGGTCATTCGTCGGTTCCGTTTCCTGTCGCCTGCGGATCAACTCGCCGTCATCAATTTCCTAAAAGAGCTTTAAGCTCTCGATGCGCAGACGCGCGGCTCAAGACTAAGCGCAAAAATAAAGGCCCTTGAGGCCGAGGAGGTCGTCATCGGACAGCTAGCTCAGGTTCCTCTCTTTGATCGGCTCGAACCCGCGATTCTCGACAAGCTCGAGGCGCTGGCGCAGCGCAGGCAGTTCCCCGCGGGGATGTCCGTGTTCTTCCAGGACGATCCGTCTGATTCGCTCTACGTGGTCCTGTCCGGATCGGCCAAAATCTTCCAGACCTCGGAAGATGGTCAGCAACGCATCCTCAAGATCCTGCGGAAGGGCGAGGCCTTCGGAGAACTGGCGATGATCGAGGGCCAGGCGCGCTCGGCCACCGTCGAGGCCCTTGAGCCGTCGGAAATGCTGATGCTCACGCGAAATGATTTCCAAGCCTTCTGCGACAAGAATCCCGTCGTCCTATGGACGCTTCTGCAAGCGTTCGCAGAACGGCTGCGCCGCATGAACGAAGACGTCCTCGATATGTCTTTCAAGGACGTCCCCTACCGAGTTCTCCGCGTCATTTCCCAGTTGGTGGAACGGCATGGAACGTCCGGACCAGGCGGATGGCACATCTCGATGCCGCTCTCGGCCAAGGACATCTCGTCCATGGTTGGGTCCAACACCGAAGTGGTCTCTCGTCTGCTCGATACCTACGAGACGGACGGGCTGGTCCGCCGGGATCGCTCCTCGTGGACGGTGCCCGATCCAAAGGCGCTCACGCGTGCTCTTGAGTACGCGGGCCAATAGGGTGATGCACGAACAGACGGTCCCACAAAGCGGTCGTGCCCGTTCGTGCGTCCGCGCTCGCGTGCGCGCCACGCTGGCGCTGTTCATCCTGATGCTGCTGCCGGGCTTCGCCAGCGCCCATGAGCGCTTCGTCAAGCACGACATGAAGCATCCGCTCCAAAACTGGTTCTTCGAACAGGAGGCGGGACAGTTCCTCGGTATGGATCCCAACATGCTGCGCATCGGCATGATGGTCGTGGTAATCCTCTCTGCGTTCCTGTTCATCTGGTTCCTGCGCGAGACGCTTGACGAGTTCATTCGCTACAAAGTGCTGACCAGGCTCGGCGGTGCACCCCAGCGCCTGCTGCATAACCTCGCCTGCTACATCATGGACAAGCCGGTCCGGTCGAAGTGGTTCCATGCGCTCGGCGAGTGGTCCGTCATCATGTTCCTGAGAAGCCCGGCCCTGGTCCTGATGTATTCCGCGACCAACGACGCTTTGGTGATGCCGAGCTATCCCCTCGAGCCCAGTTCCGCCATCTACTTCAAGTTCCTGCAGGTCCTGCTCGCGGTCATGATCCTGACTCAGACCCTGCTTCCTCTCGCGGGCGCCATGGTCATCGGCACCTGGTTCTATCTCTTCCGCTGGGGACCGTTGGTTGCGATCGACGCCCTGCCCGTGGTCACCGCGGGCGTGCTCTACGCGATGTCTCCCTGGATGTCCCACAAGCTGGCGATCACTCGCCTCAACGCCGAACAGACGCGCTGGATCCGCCTCATTTTCGGCTTCGGTTTCCTGGTGCTTGGCTGGTCGAAGATCTACAACCACGACCTCACCATCGGTGTGGCCGACAACTATCCCAGCATGATGGCCGATCCCATGGTCGGCTTCTTCGCGATGGGCGCCGATCCGGCGATGCGTCGGGAAGCATGGGTGGTGTCCTTCGCTCTGGCGGAAGTCATGAGCGGATTCATGGTGATGATGGGCGTCTTCACACGGCTGTGGTCGACCATCATGTGCGTCATGTTCACGAAGCTCATGCTGGTGGATTTTGGCTGGGATGAAATTCCACACATCTATCCGATCGGTTGCGCGCTCGCGATCATCACGTCGAACTATCTGCGTTCGGAATTCAATCCCCTTGAACGCATCGAACGACTGATGCGCAAAGGCTCACCGATCAAACGCTTTGCTTTGATGGGTGGCTTTGCCGTGGGCATCGCCTTGCTCGCGGTGATTCCGGTGCTTTATCTCCTGACGCTCACCGACCGTTCGATGTTGAAGTAGGAAGCGGAAACACCATGATCGGCAAAATCAAACTCGCAACCAGCATGCAGGTCCTGGCGATGTCGATCGCCTGGCTGGGCGCGTGCATGGCCATCGACTTCACCTTCAACCGTCATTTGTGGACCACAAAAGCGGAAATCCCTCCCACGACTTCGCTGGCTTTGCGCATTAACCATTTGTGCTGCACCGGCTGTCTGGATGACGTCAAAAAAGCCCTGCAGACGCTGCCCTGGCTCAAGGATGCCGCGATGAACGTTCGTGACGGCAGCCTCAAGACCCAGGAACAGGCGGAGGTCGCGGGTCCGGCCGCGGACTATGGCGGCTGGCTCGATATCGACGTCAAGGACGTCAGTCAGATCGACTTCGTCGCGATTGATCACGCCCTGCGCGAGGCTGGCATGGTCGCATCCCAGATGCAGTTCGGCGGCGTGCAGCACTTCCGCTTCGAGGCCCAGGTCCGTCATCTTTGCTGCGGGATGTGCAAGGACGCCTGCGAACGGATGCCGGAACTCGCGAAGACGCGACAGGCCGGACGGCTGAAATGGCTCGACAGCGTGGTCGCCGAGCGCGCAACCGGAAAGGTCACCGTCCACGTCCGCTATCAGGATGTCAAAGATCGGGTCGACGCCACCGAGTTGCTCGCAGCCTTCGACGAAGTGGGCCTTCCGCCCTTTTCGCTCAAAGTCGTCACTTCCCCCGAAGAACAGGGCGCCATCCCCGGTTTGAAATAGCCGGGCTGGGCGGTCCCGGTAGCGCGCATTTCGCACGAGGGGTCTGCGCGACAAAGCGTCAGGCTCCTGTCCACAAAGCGGTCATCAGGGATCGAGCGGGAAGGGACTAGAGTCGCTCTTAATGGATCAGCTCAACGCGGTCGGGAAGAGCATCCTGCGGCCTGACGGCCTGGCCAAGGTCACGGGGCAGGCTCTCTATCTGGACGACCTTCCTGAGAACGGTTGCTTCCACGGCGTGACGGTCCGTTCGCCCCACGCATCGGCGCGCATCGTGTCCATTGACGTGTCGGGGATCAGCGACCCGGACGTGAAGGTCCTGACCGCCAAAGATGTGGGACCGCGGAACTCCGTTCACCTGATTCAAGACGATTGGCCGGTTCTGGCGGAGGGTCGCGTGAATCACGTGGCTGAGGCCGTCGCCCTGGTGGTTGCTCCCACGTTCGCCCGGGCCGCGGCCGCCGCGAAGGCCGTGAGGGTTGAGTACGAGGTCCAACAACCCGTGCTCACTCTGGATGATGCCCTGGCCGGTGATCCACGTGCCAACGGTGCGCTCAACGTTCTTTCGACCTGCAACATCTCGCGTGGCGACGTCGACACGGCGTTTGCGAACGCGGAGTTGATCGTGGAAGGCGACTACGCCACGGGCCATCAGGAACACGCCTACATTGAGCCTCACGGCATCATCGCGACACCCATGCTGGACGCGGCAGGTGTGTTCGTCGGAGTGGACGTCATCGGCTCTCTGCAGTGTCCCTACTACGTGCACAAGGCGCTTACCTACCTGTTCGACTTGGGCGACCAGGCGATCCGGGTGCGCCAGGCGGTCACCGGCGGCGGGTTCGGGGGCAAGGAGGACTACCCCGACATGATCGCGGCCCACGCGGCGATCCTTGCCCGGGCCTGCGGCAAGACGGTCAAGATTCTCTACGAGCGACAGGAAGACATCGTCGCAACGACCAAGCGCCACCCCTCCCGAATCCGCCACCGCTCTGCGGTCAGGCGCGACGGAACGCTTGTGGCCATGGACATAGAAGTCCTGCTTGATGGCGGCGCCTACGTAACGCTCTCTCCGGTTGTTCTCTCTCGCGCGGTCCTTCATGCGGCCGGGGCCTACTCCTGTCCCAATGTCCGGATACGCGGGCGCGTTCTTGCCACAAACACCGCTCCCAATGGCGCCTTCCGAGGCTTCGGGGCGCCGCAGAGTCTCTTCGCGGTCGAGCGCCAGATGGACAAGATCGCGCGCGCGCTCGGGGTTGATCCTCACGCCCTGCGCAGTCGCAACGCCTATCAGGAAGGCGATCTCACTCCCACAGGCCAGGTGCTCCGGGAAAGCGTCAGCGCGGTCGCGGTACTGGAGAAGGCGCGCGCGGCGACGAACTTCGTGGAGCGCTATGTCGCAAACGAAGCGGCCCGCGCGGTTCGTCAGGATGATGGCAAGCCCCTGCCTGGGATCGGCCTTTCGCTTTTCTGGCACGGCTCCGGCTTCACCGGAAACGGTGAGCGACGCATGATGTCGAAAGGCGCCGTGCGTTTGCGCGCCGACCTGAAGATCGAAGTTCTTTCCTCATCCACCGACTTCGGGCAAGGAACGGAAGGCATCTTCAAGCAGATCGTTTCGGACGCGGCAGGCGTGGGTCTTGACGATGTCGTGGTTCACACCCCGGACACCGCGGCCGTTCCCGACTCTGGCCCGACGGTGGCTTCGCGGACCGTCATGGTCGTTGGCGGTCTGCTGAGCCGCGCGGGAGCCAAGCTGCGTCAGGCGCTGTGTACGTTCGCCGCCCAACAGGCCAACGCCGCGCCGGCCAGCGTGATCCTTCAGGGTGGCTTCTTCGTGACCGATAGCGGTGAAACACCGTTCTCCGACATCGCCACCCTCTACCTAAGGATCTACGGGCCGCTGACCTGCGAAGCTACGTTCGAACCGACACCCGGCAGCACCTTCAACGAAGAAACCTACGAAGGCGATGCCTACGCCGCTTACGGCTGGGGCGCGAATGTCGTGGAGGTGGAGGTCGATCCCGACACCTTCGTCACGCGTGTCACCAAACTCACGACGGTGAGCGATGTCGGGCACGTCATTCATCCGGTGCTGTGCGCGGGCCAGGTCGAGGGCGGAACGCTTCAGGCCCTTGCCTGGGGCTATCTCGAGGAGATCAAGATGAAAGATGGCCGCTATCTCAACGACCGGCTCCAGACCTACTTGATTCCCACGATGGCCGACACCCCCGATATGGAGACGATCCTTCTGGAGAACCCAACCGCGAGCGGCCCGTTCGGGGCCAAGGGGGTGGGCGAACTCCCGATGGATGGCGGCGCTCCGGCGTTGCTGCAGGCGATCGAGAACGCAACCGGCATAGCACTCTCGGCGATCCCCGCCACTCCTGAACGCATTTTCGAGGCCGCGCGCGCACGCGCTTCCAAGACCGCATGAGCACTCCGATCAAATTCACCATCAACGGCAAGGCCACCGAAGTCGCGGCGCCGCCCATGGCGCGTTTGCTGGATGTCCTGCGCCGCGACCTGGCCCTCACGGGCTCGAAGGAAGGATGTGGCGAAGGCGAATGCGGCGCCTGCACCGTGCTCATGAACGACGAGGCGGTGTGCTCGTGCCTCGTGCCCCTGTTCCAGTGCGAAGGCGCTTCGATCACCACCATCGAGGGCATCGCAGCCGACGAAAAAGTCAGCGAGCTTCAGCGTGTCTTCGCGACGGAAGGCGGCGCTCAGTGTGGGGCGTGTACTCCCGGCATGATCGTGACGATACGAGCGCTCCTGGATAAGCATCCACAACCAACGCGCACTCAGGTTCGTGAGTTCGTCTCCGGGACGCTGTGTCGTTGCACCGGTTACGAGCGGATCTTCCGCGCCATCGAGGTGTTGACTGGTCAACGCGCGGCCGAAGGCGTGTCGGACAATCCCTCAAACGGATCGTTGCGCGGATGACCTCAGCCTTCTCCCCCACTTCGCTCGCGGAAGCGCATGAAGCGCTCGGCCGCGGCGCCGTCAAGGTCGCAGGCACCACCGATCTTCTGGTCATCGATCATGCGACGGGGCGTCAGCATGACGCGGTCCTCAATGTTCTGGGGATCGCCGAGCTTCGCGGAATCCGCATCGACGCCGTTGGACTCAGCATCGGAGCGGCGACCACGTTCACCCAGATTCGGCAATCCGCCGACGTCGTCAAGCATGCGCCGATGCTGGTCGAAGCCGCGGCCACCATCGGAGCAGCTCAAATCCAGAACCGCGCCACTCTCGGCGGCAACATCGCGAATGCCTCCCCCGCCGGCGATTCCCTGCCGGCTCTCCTGGCGCTCAACGCTCAATTGATCCTGTCCGGCCCGCGGGGCCGCCGCACCCTCGCCTACGACACTTTCCACACCGACTATCGCAAGACCGCTTTAGCTGCGGATGAGCTCATCGAGCGCATCGTCCTTCCCCTTCCGGCTCCGACGGTTCAGATCTTCCGAAAGGTCGGAACACGCGCCGCACAGGCGATCAGCAAGGTTGTGATCGGCTTCAGCGCCTCACGCGACGCCATTTCGAGTCATCGCCTGATGAACGTTCGCCTCGCCATGGGATCGGTGGCTGCGACTCCACTGCGCCTGACCGCGGTGGAAGCGCTCATCGGATCCGGCCTGGTTTCGGCCGCGTTGGCCGACGACGCTGCGCAGCTCGTCGAACGAACGATCCATCCCATCGACGACGTGCGATCTACCGCCGACTACCGCCGTCACGTGGCCGGCCAGTCGGTGCGCCGTCTCCTTCTCGACCTCAGCCTCGAACTCACGGAGCCAAGCCGGACATGAAGCCCGCCAAACGATCTCTCTCTTCCGCGACCACCAAGGGACTGCTCGCCCCCCTGGGCAAGGCCTGGAAAAAGTACGTGGCGGCCTTCCCCGGCGATCCTGAGGAACGTCAGCCCGTGCACTCCGTCTATGGCGGCGCGCACCTGTTCAAGGCGGACACCGCGAAGAAGTTCAGTGAGCTCTCACTCAAAGGAATGCGGGAGAGCGCGCCAGATGCGGCGTCGCTTGCCACGGCGCTCAATCTGGATCCACGCCTCGCCGACACGATCTACGAACGCGTGGTGCAGAAGCTTCAGCGCGAAGCGGTCGAAGACTTCCGCATCGACTTCGAAGACGGCTACGGTAATCGGCCCGACGATGAAGAAGACGGACACGCAGTCCAAGCCGCTCAAGAAGTGGCGAAGGGGCTTTTCGCCTCGACCTTGCCGCCGTTCATCGGCATTCGTATCAAGCCGCTGACCGCGGAACTCGCAGCGCGCAGCCTTCGGACCACCGATATCTTCATCAGCACCATGCTGGCCGGCACCCGTAACAGGCTGCCCGGCGGATTCGTGGTGACGCTTCCCAAGATCGTCGCGGTGGAGCAAGTCAGAATCATCGCCAAAGCCCTCGCCGCGATCGAAAAGGCGCACAAGCTGAAGCCTGGGTCCATTCCGATGGAGCTGATGGTCGAAACCACCCAATCGGTCTTCAGTCCCGCGGGTGTTGTGGCTCTTCCGGAACTGATCAAAGCCGGCGGCGGACGCGTTCGCGGCGCCCATCTTGGAACCTACGACTACACCGCAAGCTGCAACATCACCGCGCAGTATCAGTCGATGACGCATCCCGCGTGCGACTTCGCCAAGCACGTGATGCAGGTCGCGCTCGCGGGAACCGGGGTCACGATCTCCGACGGCGCGACCAACGTCATGCCCGTCACTCCTCACAAAGGCAAAGACCTCACGGCACAGCAGCAGGCCGAGAATCGCCAGGCGGTTCATCGGGTCTGGCGGCTCCACTACGAACACGTCCGTCACTCGCTGCGCCAGGGCTTTTATCAAGGATGGGACCTCCATCCCGGGCACCTGCCGACGCGGTACGCCGCAGTCTACGCTTTCTTCCTCGAAGGCCTTGAACAGTCCTCCTCCCGTCTCAAGAACTTCGTCGAGCGCGCCGCTCAGGCGACCCTCCAAGGAGAGGTGTTCGATGACGCGGCCACCGGTCAAGGTCTCCTCAACTACTTCCTGCGCGCCTTGAACTGCGGCGCCATCGCCATGAGCGATGTGGAAGCCACCGGCCTCACCATTGCCGAAGTCCAGACCCGCTCCTTCGCCGCCATCCTCAAGGGTCGCCGCGAACCTCTTCGTAAATCCTGAAAGGTCGATTCATGCGACGTCTCCTTTGTACTCTCATCCTCGCGGCCGCGCTCGGAAGCGGCGCCAGCATCGCTTCCGCCCAGTCGGCTCCCGCCCTGTCGGAAGTGGCGGCCTGGCAGCAGCAGGCTCAGCGCGTGACCATCACGCGCGACGACTGGGGCATCGCCCACGTTCACGGGAAGACCGACGCCGACGCCGTCTTCGGCATGATCTACGCGCAGGCCGAGGACGACTTCAACCGGATCGAAACGAACTACCTCAACTCCCTGGGCCGGTTGGCCGAGGCGGAAGGCGAATCGGCCATCTATCAGGACCTCCGGATGAAGCTCTTCATCGATCCCAACAACATGAAGACCGAGTACGAGAAAAGCCCCGCATGGCTCAAGGCCTTGATGAACGCCTGGGCCGATGGCCTCAACTTCTACCTCCACAAGCATCCCGCCGTGAGGCCGCGCGTGATCAAACGCTTTGAGTCATGGATGGCCCTGAGCTTCAGCGAGGGCAGCATCGGCGGGGATATCGAAAGCATCAACTTGCGCGAACTCGAGAAGTTCTACGGCAAGGCCGTGACCACTCCGATGAAGCAGGTCGCGTCGAATGACTTGTCGTATCCGAAGGAGCCCACTGGCTCGAACGGCATTGCCATAGCACCCAGCCACACCGCCAACGGTAAGGCGCTGCTGCTCATCAATCCCCACACGTCCTTCTTCTTCCGCTCCGAACTCCAGATGACCAGCGACGAGGGTCTGAATGCCTACGGTGCGGTGACCTGGGGCCAGTTCTTCGTCTATCAAGGCTTCAATGACCGCGCGGGCTGGATGCACACATCGAGCGGCGCCGACAACATCGATGAGTACATCGAGACGACCTCAAAGCGCGGCGATGTCCTGACCTATCAGTACGCCTCCGAAGAGCGGCCGATAAAGATCCGCAAGATCGTGGTCGCCTACAAAACCAAGACCGGCATGGCGCAGAAGGAGTTTGAGACATATCGGACTCATCACGGCCCGATCGTGCGTGCCGAGGGCGGGGTTGGCCTCAGCAATCCGACGTTCCCTCCGATCGTGAAGACTCAGTGGATCTCCGTTCGGCTGATGGAGGAACCGCTCAAGGCGCTCACCCAGTCCTTCTCCCGCACGAAAGCGAAGAACTATGCCGAGTTCCGAAAGACGATGGACCTCCACACCAACTCATCGAACAATACGATCTACGCGGATGCTGATGGCGTGACCGCGTACTTCCACGCGAACTTCATTCCCAAGCGCAGCACGCAATTCGATTGGACCAAACCGGTTCCGGGGAACATCGCGGCAACCGAGTGGGGTGAGCCGATGTCCATTGACGAGAGCCCCCTGGTGGTCAGTCCGAAGAATGGCTGGCTCTACAACAGCAACAACTGGCCCTACTCGGCGGCCGGTGAAGACAGTCCGAAGCGCGGCGCCTTCGCCAAGTACGTGGAAGATGGAGTGGAGAATCCGCGGGGCGTTCACGCCATCCGGGTGCTGAGCGCGCGGAAAGACTTCACCGTCGACACGCTCGTCGACGCAGCGTATGACAGCTACCTTCCGGCTTTCGCCGATCTCATTCCCACACTCATCAAAGCGTGGGATGACGCCGAGGCGTCGAATCCTCTGAAGGCGAAGCTCGCTGATCAGGTCAAGGCTCTTCGTGACTGGGACGATCGCTGGGCGGCAAATTCAGTTCCCACCTCGCTCGCCGTCTTCTGGGGCGAGGAAATCTGGCGTCGCACCCGCGTCAATCCCGACGACGAGAACCTCACCGCTTACGACGTCATCCGCGACAAAACATCGGGGCAGCAGAAGCTCGAAGCCCTCGCGGCCGCATCCGACAAGCTTGCCGCTGACTTCGGCAAGTGGAACACGCCGTGGGGCGACATCAACCGCTTCCAGCGTCTGACCGGCGACATCGTCCAGCCCTTCAACGACGCCGGGCCCAGCATTCCGGTTCCCTTCGCTTCGGCGCGGTGGGGATCGCTTGCTTCCTTCGGCGCGCGGCCCTATCCGCAAACCAAGAAGTGGTACGGAACCAGCGGGAACAGCTTCGTCGCGGCGGTGGAGTTCGGCGATAAGGTCAAGGCGCGGGCGGTCACCGCGGGAGGCGAGAGCGGTGATCCGAAGTCACCCCACTTCAACGACCAGGCTCAGCGCTACAGCATTGGGAACCTGCGCGACGTCTACTTCTACCCAGAGCAGCTCCAGAGCCATACCAAGCGACAGTACAGCCCCGGTCAGTAGCGAAGAGCGGTAGCGCTTAACCTACGATTCGGAGGGCTTGGGTCAGCTCAATCGTCAGAGTCGAGCCGGCCGCGATGTTGATGTTCTTGCCCTTGTCGATGAGCACCACGCCGCCGCCGGCACCTGCTCCGATAAGGGCTCCGATGCCCGCGCCCTTCTTGCCGCCGGTCAGCGCTCCGATGAGAGCGCCGGCACCCGCCCCCCCGCCCACGGTGAGCGCGTCCTTCTTGTGCGTGTCGTCGGCCGTGATGTCAATGGCGCGCGTCTCAATGGGCGACGACGTGCCGGAGACCATGAGTGAGTCAAAGATAAACGCGAGGCGCGCCCGCGTCTTGACCCGCCCCGAAGGCTCCGCGGCGGTGACGCGGCCTTTGATTTCAGCGCCCGCTTTGGCAAGCACGCGTCCATTGAGGACCAGATCCTCGGCGAGATGAGCATCCACGCGGTCGCCAGGGTTACTTGTCTTCGACGAGACGGTGGTTTCCATCACGACCTTCACATCCGTTCCGGCGGGGACGCTGTAGACGGGACGAGGAGTGGGAGCGGGCGTCGCGGTTGCGGCGGACTTACCAGCGCCCTCCTGGCCGCAGGCGGCGCCGAAGGCGAGGGTGACAATGGCAAGAGTGGTTGCAATGGGTTTCATAGGGTCTCCAGAATAGGCGTCAACCACCAAATAGCAAATTTGAAGCCAGCGTCAAGCCCCCTGGGTTGGGCCAAAGCCCATGTTCTGGGCGGCTTGCATTCCGCCCGCTCCACCGTGGTCACGGCCGATTCCAGAATCGGCGCATGAGGCGGCGCTTCGGATCAGTCGCCTTGCTAGGCGGCGAAGGGTGCGAGGCGGTTCAGCTTGAGTTGGGGCTCCCCCGCATCTTGTGATGCGACGAGGTTCACGTCGAAGTCCGCGACCCAGTCGTTCAGGCCTTCCGGGTCCACCAGCATCTGCTCCACGCGCCAGGAGGTTCCGTCTTCGCTGGGCGTGATGTGGGTATGCCGAAGGTTGCGCGCCTCCGGATCGAGCCGGAGGCTTCGATGCTCGACCACGTGGGCTTCGCGGGCTGCTTTCAGGCGATCCAGCGTCCAAGCGACACCCTCCGCATCCGCTGCGATATTGAGAATCGCCAACGCCGCTTCGTGGTCCGCCATCGAGAAGGCGCGGAGGAACGCAAAGACACGCGCGCGAATCGCGGCCGTGAACGTCTTCTTGTCGCGCGTGATATCCACCGGGCCATCTGCGCCGGGCGGCCGCATATCCAACCCTGCTGACTTCCCCGGCTCATCAGACCGCGAGAGATACGACGGATCGCGCATGCGCTCCCATTCGTCGAGAAGGCTTGAATCCACGTCACGCAGCATGGTGCGCAAGTACATCTCCATATCCCACACCGCCTCCGACTTCACGATGTCAGGCACGGTCTGGCTGAGAACCTTGTAGACGCTGTTGAGGTGACGCAGCAACAGACCCTCGGCGCGCTCGATCTCGTACTCGCGCACGTAGTCGGAGAAAGACCAGAAGCCCTCGAACATCTCGCGCGCGATCGACTTCACGCGAATGGCTTCCTCGCCGACCCATGGATGCCGTGCCGCGAACTCGTTGAACGTCATGTAGATGAACTCGGCCTGGGGCTTGGGATACTCAAGCTTCTCCAACTCGATCATCCGCTGCTCGTACTCCATGCCGTCGGCTTTCATCTGCGCGATGGCCTTGGTCTTCACCTTGTCGAGCTGCCGCCGAAGGATCAACTCCGGGTTTTCGAGAATGCCTTCGACCAAGCTGAGCAGGTTGAGCGGGAACTCGGCATCGTCCGCATCGAGCAGAGGAATCGTCTCGAGAAGATAGAGCGACAGCGCGTGGTTCATGGAGAAGTCGTCCTGAAGGTCGACATTCACGCGCACCTTCGAGCCACCGCCGTCGCTGTGGGCACCGGTGATCTCAACAATCTGACGCTCCACCAGCGAACGGAAAAGCTGCCAGCCTCGTTTGAAGTGGCTCTTCTTCGCGCGATCGGTCTCGTGCGAGTCTCGAATCAGATCGCGCATCCCGTCGCAGCCATCGGTTGAACGTGACAGGACGTTGAGCAACATCGCGTGAGTGACCTGGAACCTTGAAGTCAGGCGCTCAGGCGATGCACCGATCAAGCGCTCGAAGGTCTTCTTGTCCCAGTTCACGAAGTTGTGTTCTGGAGGCTTGCGCTTCACCGACTTCTTGCCGCCGGCCGCCGCCTTTTCATCAAGGCGAAGATTCTCGATGAAGTGCTCAGGCGCTTGCGCGACCACAAAGCCAACATCGTCGTAGCCCTTGCGACCGGCACGGCCGCCGATTTGATGAAAGTCACGCGCGGACAGGATCGCGGTCTTGTGTCCGTCGTACTTGCAGAGTTTGGTGAAGAGCACGGTGCGAATCGGAACGTTGATTCCAACTCCCAACGTATCGGTCCCGCAGATCACCTTGAGCAATCCGCGCTGCGCCAGTTGTTCGATCAGGACGCGGTACTTCGGAAGCAGGCCGGCATGATGCAGCCCGATACCTGACTTCAGCCACTTCTTGATGTTGGGGCCGTACGGACTGGAGAACTTGAAGCCCTCGATCTCCTTCGCCACCGCGTTCTTCTCTTCGCGCGTGGAGAGGTTGAGACTGGTGAACGCCTGTGCGCTGTCGGCCGCATCGGCCTGGGTGAAGTGGACGACGTAGACCGGCCCCTTCCCCTCCGCGACCAGATTCTCCAGCGTGATCGGCAGCGCGATCTCAGAGTACGTGAACTCGAGCGGAACCGGGCGATCCACGGACATCACGGTGGAGGTTGGAAAGCCGTTGAGGTTGGTCAACGCTTCGGCAAAGAACGACATATCGCCCAAGGTCGCGGACATGAGGAGGAACCGGGTGTTCTTGAGAGTCAGCAGCGGGGTCTGCCAGGCAACGCCGCGATCGCGATCGGCGTACCAATGAAACTCGTCCATGACCACGTCGTCGATGCGGGCGTTTTCGCCATCACGGAGCGCGATGTTTGCGAGGACCTCGGCGGTGCAGCACAACACCGGCGCGTCCCGATTGACGGTGGCATCGCCGGTCGAGAGGCCCACGTTCTCCGGACCCAGCTCACGGCACAGCGCCATCCACTTCTCGTTCACCAGCGCTTTGATCGGGCATGTGTAGACGGAACGCCGACCTCGGGTCAGCGCATCAAAGTGCATAGCCGACGCGACCAACGACTTTCCCGAGCCGGTGGGCGTGTTCAGGATGACGTTCTTGCCTTCGAACAGATCGAGAATCGCCTCTTCCTGCGCCGGATAGAGGCTCAGGCCACGAGAGGCGACATAGTCGAGGAACCGCCCCAGCAGGTCGTCGCTGGACGCACTTGGGTCAGGCAGGAGATTCAGAAGAGAGACAGCCATGGCGGGAGGGTCTCGCGCGACCGACGCGACGAGGGCTGCGAAGGATAGCCGGTCGGCGGGCTCGGCTTACTCGTGACGAACGGCGTGAAGCGGATCGACGCGGGAAGCCCGATGCGCCGGAATCAGACAAGCGAGAGCCGCCACAGAGGTCAACACCGCCGCGGCCGATGCGAAGACCAGCGGATCCGTCGCGGGCGTCTCGAAGAGCGCGCTGGCAAGAACGCGGGATCCCGCCAAGGCCATCGCGATTCCCAACGAAACGCCCATGGCCGCGAGGGTCATTCCCTGCTTGAGGATGAGTTGGAGCACACCGCCCGGCTGAGCGCCGAGCGCCATACGAATACCAATCTCACTCGTCCGCTCGGTGACGGACAACGACATCACCCCGTAGATTCCGATGGAAGCAAGGACCAACGCGAGCACCGCGAAGCACCCAAGGAGCAGGAGCGGATAGCGGCGCAGGAACGTGGCCGGAACCCCGGCGATGACCTCGTCCATGGTGCGAACCACGCTGACGATCGCGTCCGGTTCCATGGCGCGAGACTCAGAGGAAAGCGCGCGGGCGATCGCCGAAGGATCCGACGACGTGCGAATCACCACGCTGGAAGAGGCGCCCGTGTCCTGCCGAAACGGGAAATACAACACCGGTCGAACGCGACCGTCGAGCGCTCCCGCCTTCTCATTCCCGACCACGCCCACGACCTCCAGGGGACCGTCGACGAAGGGAAACGTGACCTTCTTTCCGAGCGGCTGCTCGCCCTGATAGATCTCATCGACGAACGCCTGATTGATGACCACCACGGGAGTGGCTCCAGCGCGATCCGACGCGGCGAAGGCGCGACCGTCCCGAATGGGCAGGCCCATGACCTTGAAGTAGTTCTCGCTGATCGTTCGCAGCTCCGCGTCAGGTGCGTGAGCTTCGGCGGGAACACCTGGTTTGATCGACGGCGTGCCGTTGTTGCCGCTTCCAAGTAGAGGAAGTTGGTTAACCAGAGCAACGCTCTGCACTCCGGGCAGGGCGGCGATGCGCGCCTGCCACTGATCGAAGAACGCGGTGAGCTTCTCCGGCGTGTCGTAGCGCCCGCTCGGGACGCTGATCCGGGCAGTCAAAAGGTTCTTCGTTTCGAAGCCCGGATTCACATCAAGCAGGCGGGAGAGGCTTCTTGTGAACAAGCCGGTCGCGGCGACCAACGACAGCGCGATCGCTATTTCACTCACCACCAGCGCGGAGCGCAGGCGTTGCTTCCCGGAGGTGCCGCGCGCGCCTTCCTTCAGGCTTTCGGTGACGCGACCCGACGAGGTTCGGAACGCGGGCATCAGACCGAACAGCAATCCCGTGACGACGCACACCGCGAACGTGAAGGCGAGCACGCCGGGATCGACACGCAGATCCTTCAGGAATGGAAGGCCCGCGAGTTGCTGAGCGGGGATGGCCGCCATCATGCTGCGCACGCCCCACCCCGCCCACAGCAGTCCTAGCGCGCCGCCCATCAAGGAGAGAAGGACACTCTCCACCAGGAATTGCCGCGCCAACCGCCATCGTCCCGCTCCCATCGCCAGGCGAATCCCTACCTCGCGTTGGCGTCCCATCGCGCGCGCGAGGAGCATGTTCGCGACATTCGCGCACGCAATGAGCAGAACCGCCGCCACCGCCCCGAAAAGGCCGAGGACCAGCGGCCCCACCGGTCCAACCAGCGCCTCGCGAATGGGGGCGACCCGCAGGCCCGAATCTTTGTGCCACTGAGTGTCCGCCTGAGCGCGCACGCGCGCAAGGGAAGCCATCTCGGCATTGGCGTCGGACGCGCCAACTCCGTCGCGCATGCGACCCAGGGCCCACATCCAATGCATATAGCGACGTTCAACCTGATTCTTCGTCGGCGACATCGTGACGAAGACGTCGGGCTGGCCCAGCCTCGCGAAGTGGAACTCGCGCGGCAACACGCCGATCAGGGTGAACGGAGCGTCGTTCAAGGTCACGCGCTGACCGATGACGCTCGCGGCACCGCCAAACCGGCGCTGCCACAGTCCGTACGAAATGATCGCGACGTCGCGTTTGAGGAGCGGCTGATCTTCTTCCGCGCGGAAGGTCCGTCCGAGGATGGGTTCAACCCCGAGCACCGAAAAGAAGTTGGCGGAGACGCGACCGGCGCCAAGTCGTTCAGAACCATCCTTGCCCGAGAGAGTGAACGCGTCGTACGCGTATCCCGCCACCGATTCCAGCGTCTTTGATCCGGTCACCACATCCTGAAAATCAGGATAGGAAACCTGGCGGGTCTGGCTGGACGGAGAGGTTTCCCAGATGTGGACCAGCCGGTCCGACTGACGGTACGGCAGACCTTTCAGCAGAACCGCGTCGACCACGGTGAAGACCGCGGAGTTCGCGCCGATGCCGAGGCCGAGCGTGACCACCGCGACCGCCGTGAACGCGGGCGACTTGCGCAGCCCGCGAGCGGCGAACTTGATGTCCTGAGTCAGGCCGTCGACCATCTGCTTCAATGTGTTGAACATGCGAATCCTCCAGAAGGACGATGATTCTCGGCCCGTCTTGGAGCAAAGGCAGTGCCACGATGGTGAGGCGAAGTGCCCCGTGGATACAGGGTTCGGCCAGTGCGGCCCATCCCGCGCAGGCGAGGAATGTCCGATCGCGGGAATCGAGATCCCACGGACGAACAAAGGAAGACTCCACGCGGGAATCTAAGATCCGGCGCCCTGCGTGACGCCCTTGACTGGCGCGGGGACGATGAGGCCAGGGGCGCTGAGACGGAGCGGGACGCGGTGGCACGTGGCTTGGATAAGCTCACCCCGTGATCGAGCGACTCCAGACGGCCATCCTCTCGCCTCTTCGCTCCTTGACCCGTGCTCCCTGGCTGGTTCTGGGCGCAGTCGTCACCCTGGCGATCTCCGTGGGCATCAACCTTGCGATGGTTGGCCTGATCGATCGGGCGTTGCTGAGCCCACCCGCGCTGGTTTCGAATCCTGAGCAAGTGTTCACCGTGGCCTTCGCGACGCCAGGCGATGACGAAGGCGCCGCTCGGATGACGTCCACCTCGTATGTGACCTTCAAAGGGATCCGCGACCAGACGCAGGCCTTGAAAAACGCCGCGGCGTTCCAGCGGACCAGCACGACTTTGATGGTTGATTCCGAGCAAAGCAGGGTCGACGCCATGCTCGTGTCCGGCGGCTACTTCGCGACTCTCGGAGCGAGCGCGTCCCTTGGACGGCCGCTCATCGAGGACGATGACCACGCGTCAGGATCTGAGTCGGCGGCGGTGCTGAGCCACCCCGCCTGGCGGCGGCTCTTCGGGAGCGACCCAGCCGTCGTCGGTCGGCGCATCAAGGTCGGCGGACTGGACTACGTCGTGGTGGGCGTCATGCCGGAGAGCTTCAGCGGGCACTCGGCAACCTCGGTGGATCTGTGGACGCCTTTCTCCGGCGCGATGCGGAATGCGCAGGGTTGGGACCAGCAGGCGTTCCGCAATATTGCGAGCATCGTGGTGAGAGTCGCGGATGTCCAGCTCCTGAAGGCGACCGCGACACAGCTCGGCGTAGCCGCTCATCTCCGCGTCGCTTTGACTCCGATCGCGGGCGCTTCGATCGAGACCTCGGAGAAGAAGATCGCCTGGTGGCTGGGCGCGGTGGCGGCCCTCGTCTTCGCCATAGGTCTCGCCAACGCCGCGACGTTGTTGACGGTTCGGGGCTCACGGCTGCGGCACAACATGTCGATCCGGGTGGCCCTTGGCGCGTCGCAGGGTCGGTTGATTTATCACGCGGTTCTTGAATCCGTTGCCATGGGAACGCTGGCTGTCGTCGCGTCCGTTCTCTGCGCGCGGCCCATTGACGAAGCCATTCGAAATGTTCTCTTCCCCGATGTGGTGGCGCGAACCGGACTCAGCGGGATGACGCTCTGGAGCGCGCTGGCGGCCGCGTTCGTCGCCATTGCCGTGATCACCGCCGCCAACGTCTCGCAGCTTCCGAGGACGAATCAGGTTCAAAGGACCGCCTTCACGAAGAACCATGGCGCGCGTCGGACCCGAACGATGAACGGCTTGCTGATCACCCAGACGGCGCTCGCGACCGTTCTGCTCGCGGGAGCCGGCCTCTTTGGCGCGAGTCTCTATCGCTTGTGGGACCAGGACTTCGGCATGCGGCTCGATCACGTGATGGTGGTCGACTTTGAACCGGGCGGCACGGACTTGCCAGACCAGGATCAATTCTTCACGGAGGCGCTCGCGCGCGTCGAGGGCCTGCCGGGAGTGGAGGTCGTCACCCCCATCGACTCGATTCCCTTCGCCGGCTTCAACGTCCCGCCCATCTCCGTCCCCGGAAGCGCCACGCCGCCAGCCGTGGGCCAACAGCTTCCCTTCCTCACCGCGGCGACCCCGGACTTTTTCCGAATCCTGGGACTTCGGGTCATTCAAGGACGCGCGCTGAACAACGCCGACGATCGCGGCGCTCCCGTCGTCCTCGTCAATCTCACGATGGCGAACCAAGTTTGGCCCGGGCAAAACGCCGTCGGCAAGTGCATTCGCATTGGCTTCGACCCGGACTTCAATCCGGAAACCTTCGATCCCTCAAACGGGCCGCCGATGCCCGGCCCGAGCGTCGTCTGCCGGGAGGTGGTCGGCGTGGTGGGCGACGTACGCCAACGGTCGGTCCTCCCCTCAGACAATGAAGATCGGTTGATGCAGTACTTCGTTCCCTTCTCTCAGGTTCCCAAACCCTCTTTTGTCTCCAACCCCACTCACATTCGTGGGCTGCTCCTGCGCACCCAGCGTGACGTGCCGTCGCTTGCGTCCACCGTTCGCCGCCTGGTGATCGCGGATCGCACCGACCTTCCCTATCTGCGCGTTCGTCCCTACGCGGATCTGCTGCGGAGACAGATGCGGCCCTGGGACATCGGGACACGTCTGCTCGGGCTCTTCAGCCTGATGGCGCTTGCGGTGTCGGCCGTCGGTCTCTACGCCGCCTTCGCGCATGCGGTTTCAGAACGACTTCACGAGATGGCGATCCGGCTGGCGATCGGCGCGCGCCCGGCGAGCGTGCGGACATTGGTCCTGCGCGAGGCTCTGATGCTGGCCGGAATGGGTGTAGCGATTGGGAGCATGGTCGCCGTGATGGCAGGACGCGCAGGCCAAGCCCTTCTCTTCGGCACCGCTCCATTCGACCCCATCGTCCTGGGCGCCTCGGCGGCACTGATGATGAGCGTCGCAGCGATCGCGACCCTGATCCCCGCGACGGGTGCTGCATCCGCTGATCCAAGCACGC
>JBDTQB010000047.1:0-19238 GCA_039932395.1 Vicinamibacteria bacterium
CGCATGGAATGGACAGAATGGGCAACGCTGATCACACGCTGGGCCCACATCTTCGCGGGCATCCTGTGGATCGGCCAGACGTGGTATTTCGCCTGGCTTGATCTTCAGTTCGAAGACGCGGAGGCGAATCCGGGCGGCAAGGTCTGGATGGTGCACAGCGGCGGCTTCTACCTGGTCGACAAGATCAAAGTCCCTTCGCCCATGCCGAAGACCCTGCACTGGTTCCGCTGGGAAGCCGCGATGACCTGGATCACCGGGCTGGTCCTGTTGTGGCTCGTTTACTTCTCCGGTGGCCTCATGGTTGACGCGGCCGGTGAAGAGATGACGATGGCCTACGGCGTCGGCCTGGCGGTCGCCGCGATCATCGTCGGTTGGCTGGTCTACGACCTTCTCTGGCGTTCGCCCATCGGCAAGTCGCCCGCACTGGGAGGTGCGATCTGCTACGCGCTGATGGTTGGCCTCGCGTGGTTTCTTACCCAGCGGATCGCCGGGCGACCGGCGTTTCTTCTGGAGGCCGCGGTTCTCGGTACCCTCATGGTCGCCAATGTCTGGATGCGAATCCTTCCTGCCCAGCGCGCCATGATCGCCGATCGCATCGCCGGCCGTGAGCCTGATCCAGCGTTGGCGCTTGATGCGAAGAACCGCTCCAAGCACAACACCTTCATCATCATGCCGGTGTTGTTCCTGATGATCAGCAATCACTTTCCGACCACGACCTACGGTCACGAAAGCAATTGGCTGGTCTTCGCGGTGGTGACACTGCTCTCGTGGGCGGTGGTGCCATTTCTTCGACGGAGATAGTCGGGGACGGCCTCGCTGGAACCAGCATCGGTGGAGCCGGGATCGAACACGAGTGGCTCTGGGGCTGGGATCCAACTCCAGGCATCGTCTCGGTCTGGGCCGAGTCAGATGGACGCGCGACGGTCTGGCGACGCAACCCGGCAAGCGGGGAACTGAGTCGGGAAGAGGATCGCTTCCGGCCATGGATCCTTCTTGACCGCTTGGACGATCTTCAGCATCTGGGAGTCCAACTCGCACCCGAAGGAACGCCGCGCGCGCGTGTGACGTTTCAGGAACTCAACGGACCGGGGGAGCTTCGCTATCGAGTGAGCGCGGAGCATCTCAAGACGCTCACCTCCGCGGTTTTTCAGGGCGCTTCCAGGCGGCTCGGACAGCCCATCGGCCATTTGCGTGACCTTGGCAAGGAGACGGTGCTCGCCCTTCCGCCAGAGGAGCAGTATCTGGTCGCGACGGGGCGAACGTACTTTCGAGATCTGACCTTCGACCATCTGCGCCGTCTGCAGTTCGACCTTGAAACGACCGGCCTCGATTTCTCCCGCGATCGCATCTTCATGATCGCGGTGCGTGATCCAGAAGGCCAGGTTGAGATTCTTGAAGGCGACGGTGCGGACGACGTGGCCAGGGAGGCGGACGTGATCCGGCGCCTCGTCGCCAAGGTCCAGGCAAGCGACCCCGACGTCATCGAGAACCACAATCTCCATGGGTTCGACCTGCCGTTTCTGGACGCGCGCGCGCGGCGTCTGCACGTCCCGCTGGGCTTGGGACGCACGGGGCCTCCGGGTCTGCGCGAACGCGCCGCGCGCCGCGGTTTCGCGGGCGGGATCGATGGCCGCCGGCGCGTGCGCTTGATCGCTCCCGGCCGCGAACTCATCGACACCATGGACGCTGTTCTCCGCCACGATTTCTCCGCGCGGGATCTGCCCGGCCATGGTCTCAAGGCGGTGGCGCGGCATTTCGGAATCGCCGGTCCGGACCGGGAGATGATCCGCGGAGATCAGATCCATCACGTCTACGAAAGCGATCCCGATCGCGTGCGGCGCTACGCGCGCGCGGACGTGGAGGAGGTGGAAGGTCTGGCGCGTCTGCTGGGTGGAGCCGCCTTCGCCCTCGCGCGCATGGCTCCACGTCGCTACGAACGGCTCGCCGATGCGGGGGCGGCAACGGGTGTGGTTGACCCGCTGCTCGTCCGCGCTTACCTCCGATCGGGGATGGCGCTGCCCTCGCATCAGGCCGGCCGAGACATTCCTCACAGTGGCGCCGCACTTCATCTCTTCGCGTCGGGCGTCGCACATCGCATCGTGAAGGCCGACGTGGCGAGCCTGTATCCGTCACTGATGCGCGCCTTCCGCATCGGCCCGGCCCGCGACCATCTTGGGGCGATGCTGGCGTTGGTCGATCGGCTGGTGGAACGGCGGCTGCAGGAGAAGGCGAGCGGGCGTCTCGCCGCCAAAGGCTCAGCTGAGCGTTACACCCACGAAGCGACCTCGGCGGCCATGAAGCTCGTCGTGAACTCGGCGTATGGATATCTCGCTGCGGGTGGAGGGTTGACGCGTTTCGCCGACGTGGACGCGGCCAACGAGGTGACGCGCCGAGGTCGTGAAACGCTGGGATTCATGTGTCGTAAACTGGAAGCGCGCGGGGTCACCCTGCTGGAGGCGGACACGGACGGCGTGTACTTCGCTGTTCCTGCAAGCTGGACGGAAGCGGACGAGCGGCGCGTCGTGGCGGAGGTCGCGGCCTTGCTGCCTCCCCTTGTCCAACTTGAGTTTGAAGGCCGTTACGCCGCGATGTTGTCGCACGAGCCGAAGAACTACGCGCTCCTGACTTACGATGGTCAGCTGATTCTCCGAGGTGTCGCCTTTCGATCGAGCCGCGCCGAGCCTTATGGCGAGGCGTTCCTGCGGCTAGCCATTCACCGTCTCCTCACGGGCGACCTGGCGGGCGTTCGACAGGCGTACCTGGAGGCCGCCCTCGCACTTCGTCATCGCGCGCTTCCCACCTTCGACGTGTCCTCCCGCGTCAGGCTGACGAAGACACGCGAGCAGTATCTGGAGACACGCGAAACGCGACGCGAAATCTCCTACGAGGCGATGCTTTCAAGTGGCCGGTCCGATTGGAGCGTGGGCGATCGCGTCCGTATTTACAGGACGCACGGCGGCTCAGGAGGCGTGGTTGAGGACAAAGACGATGGGGCGGCAGCGCATGTCTCGAACGATCCGCGCGACTACGACGTCGGGTACTACCTTCGACTCCTGCGCGACACCTACGCGTCCCGCCTGGCGCGCGCCTTCTCAGCGCCCGACTACGAATGGGTGTTTGAGGACCCGTCGCAAATGTCTTTGTTTCCTCCGGGATCAGAGAGCCTGCGCACGATTCTTACGCGACATCACGGCTCCTGATTTGGACCCCGCCGCCAGCCGCTAAAACGAAAGGACCCCCTCGCGCAGTACACGAGGGGGCGAGGAAAGCGTCCGGCCTACTCAACCACGCGAATGACCACGCGGCGGTTCTGGGCGCGGTTCGCGCGTGTCTTGTTGTCCGTCACCGGCTTGGTTTCGCCGTACGAGATCACCTCGATGCGGGACAGCGCAATATGGTGCTGGTCGTGCAGATAGGCACGGACGGCCATCGCGCGGTCTTCGCCGAGTTTCTGGTTGTAGGTGGCTTCGCCGGTCGCATCGGTGTGACCTTCGATTTCGAAGAACACGCCCTTGTTCTCAGCGACGATGGGCCCGATCGCTTCATCGATCATCTTCTTCGCGTCGTCGCTGACCTCGGCGCGATTCAGGGGAAACGTCACCTTGTCGTTCGAAATCGTAACTTCGTAGAGGAGCTTGCCCTTGGCAAGACGCTCGGCGGCGGTCGCCTTGCTCATGGCCGCATCTGCTGAACCCTTCGCGTCAGACGCAGCACCCTTCGCCTGCGAAATACCGGCCTGGGAGTTCTGATCGACGGTGTCGATGCGAGTCTCGTTGGTCTTCACCCGAGCCTGGGTCTTCTCGACCTCGCCCGACAGGTTGTCGACCTTCTCGTTGACTGCGCCGACGTTTCGCGACACATACTTCTTGGTAGCGCAGCCGCTCGCGGCAACGCTGAGAACGACGACCGACAGGATGATTCGTTTCATGGTGAGGCTCCTTTAACTGACAATCTTTACGACGTTTACTTAAGACGGGGGAACGTAGCCGCTGCGTGTGCGGATCTGGATTCCTTTGCGCGTGGTCTGCACCTCAACCCTGCGGAACGACGCGGGGCCCTGAGGCGGTTCGTACGCAAGGCGGTATTGGTGTTTGATCTCGGAGGCGACAAGGTCCGCCGCCTTCTTGAGACCCGCGAAGTCGGACACCACAAAGGCGGTGCCGCCGGACAGGGTCGCATAGCGCTCCAGAAGAGCGTTGCCCCGGTCGCTTGCGCTGACCCGCTCGCGACCGACGTAGCGGTTCGAGTCGGGATCATCAAGGGGCGAGACCACGCTGAGGGAATAGATCGGGACGTCCAGCGCGCGCGAGCGGGCGATCACTGACTCCGGAGTCGTCTTGCTGGCGGTGTCCTGCCCGTCCGTGATGACCACAATGGCGCGCCGGCCCTCACCATGAGTCGCAAGGTCGCGCGCGCTGTGATCGAGCGCATCGTGAAGTGCCGTGGCACCGAAGGCTTTGAGGTTGTCGAATCCGGCTTCCACTTTTTTCTTGTCGGTCGTCCAGCCCACCACGCCCCAATATTCGCTGTCGAAACCGGCAAGCGCGACCTGATCGTCGGGTGCGAGAGCGTACAGAACTTGAATGACGGCCATACGGGCGGAGGCCGTCTTGAGACGGCTGTCCATGCTGCCGGATGAGTCCACCAGCAGCAGGATGCGGGCGGGGACATCGCGTCCCTCGGCGAAGTTGACGATGGACTGAAGGCGCCCTTCTTCGAGCACGCGAAGCTCCTGTTGCTTAAGATCCGTGACGGGGCGGCCATTCTTGTCCACCGCGGTGGCCGAGAGGACCACCAGTTCTGTCCGCGCCGCGAACGTCGGGCCTTGAGCGCTCGCCTGGAAGGCGCAAACTGTCATCAGCGTGGCGGCGGTGGCAATCTGTTGAATCGGTCGCATGTCAAGGCTCAGCGTAGACGTATGCAATCTAGATTCCAGCGTGATGGCCGTCACGTGACTTTACTAGGCTGGTTCCGGTCGGTCCTATTGCCTGGGCAACAGGAAGTCCGCGGCGATCGGGTAGTGATCACTGCCTGTTCGATCCGTCCCCACCCTGCCGGGCCCGGCGACGATCCCCGGAGTCGCGAAGAAGTAGTCGAAGGTGTAACGCGTCTTCGGCTCCTTCGACATGTCCTTCGAGAACGTACTCTCGATGCCTCCGACCCGTTTCATCGAGGCTTTGTCCATCCGCGACATTAATGGCTCAACGAGACTTCCGCGCCACGTATTGAAGTCGCCGCCGAAAACGGTCGCCCGCGATTCCGGCAGGGCCTTCGCATGACCGTCATTGTGGCAGTCGTCCTCGGTCACGCATTCGACCAGACTCTTGATCTGATCCTTGTAACCGCTTTCGAGCATCCCCGACTGAAGATGCACACTGACCACCTTGATGGGAACGCCATCGACATTGATCACCGCAACGATGCCTGCCTTGCGTGCCGCGTCGAAGTAGCTCTTGTCGGGCAGAAGGATCTTCCGATGGGCGAGGATGGGCCAGCGGCTGAGAATCGCCACACCGAAAAGGTCCTTGCTCGTCGGATGAACGGCGGCGGGGTAATACGCGTAGGCCATATGGAGGGCGCGCGAAACCTTCACGGCCGTGGTCTCGTTGCTCTCCTGCAGCAGGATGATGTCCGCCTCGCCCATGCCGTTTGCGACCAGGGTGGGTGCGATCTTCTCGGCTTCGTAGCCGAAGTGGACGTTAAACGAGGCCACTGAGAAGCGGCCTGAGACTCTTGGTGAGGGTGTGACCGAAGGCGTGGGCCGAGGTTGCACGGCGCCCTCGAAGAAAGGCTCGAGGGGGTTGAGGAAGTTCTCTACCTTCCTCCCCGACAGCGCCCAGTACAACACGCCCGCCAGAAGCAGTACCAGAAGGCCAAGAAAAAATTCGCGCATGGGAGTCTCTTGCAAGAGTACGCGCAGAGAGTGCGCGGGCTCCTCATAACGCGGTGATCGTTCCCGTAGTAGCGTCGCACGCCATGGGGGTTGATATCGGGGCATTCTGGCGGAGGACCAGGCTCAAGCGCAGAACGATGGCCGTTTTGCCGTTGCTGATCGCGGCGCTTTCGGCGGCCGGATGCGGAGGTTCAAGCATCGCGTCCGCGCCAACCACCTCGAGCCCGACCGCGACTCCAACCCCCGCGATCGGCGGCATGTCGACGTTGTCCTCCACGCGGGACCATCTGCTGACCCGGACGACGCTGGGTCCCTGGTGGGGAAGCGGCTGCCCGCGCAGCGGCGAATGCGGATGCGGGTCGTCCGAAACGCTCGCGGAAGAGTTCACTTGTCAGATGGACGAGCTGAGAGCCTCGGATATTCCCGTGAGCGTCTATCTCTTCGATGGCAGCGGCTGGTCGGCAGGAGACTCGCGTCAGACCGGCGTTTGCGAAGGCGAGGACTGCTGCTCATGGAATCTCGGCGACGAAGTTATCGAGCGTCTCTCCCGCGAACACGTCCGCGCCCTCGTGCACTTCTGGGGAGGCTGCCATGAGGCGTCACAATACGCGCGCGTGCACGCCCAGCTTGGCGGATCGTTGCTTGGCTTCTATCTCGACGATGGGTCTTCGGATGCCGAACTCCAGCGCGCCAACGACTACATGCGCTCCGTGTCGCCGGGAGACTTCGAAAACATCGCCAAGAGTTTTCAGAGCCGCGAGCCTTCGACGAGCGATGCCGGTCTCTCTCGCCTGGCTAACGTCTCCTACGTCGCCGACCTCGCGAACAACTTCGAAGGCCTGCGGGACGGAATCAACCGCGTTTTGCAGAAGGCGCGTCTGTTGCCTGCTCCTGTCAACGAACTGACCGGCTACGACTACGACAATCCGGTGGCGCCCGATGAAGAAACGTTCTTCCGGCGCATTCATTGGGGTGCGTTTCAGCCCATCATGGCGCACACCCCTTTCGGGAATTCCGATCCGTGGCGCGCGGAGTATTCCTCCGACTTGCTTGCCGCCTACCGCTATTACGCTTGGCTGCACACGGAGCTGACGCCCTACTTCCTCAGCTACGCGCGCCGCATGCATGAGACGCCGACGCTGCCCATTCTGCAGGCCGGGCCCAGCGCCTACACCATGCAGGTGGGTGATGAGATTTTCGTCCCTCTTGTGGTTGACCCCCTTCCCGAGGTGGACTTCACGTTCCCGAGCGGCCAGTGGGTCGACTACTGGGATGAATCCCGGGTGTTGTCCGGCAAGATGGTCGGGTATCCGGCGCCCCGCGGTCAAGAGCCTGTGTTCTTCAAGCTCGGTTCCATCATTCCGATGGAAGTGGCCCGCGACTACACCGGCCACGGCACGCGGGAGTCACAAGGGTCGCTGACCCTGCTCGTCTTCCCAAGCGGCACATCCACGTTCCGATACAACGACGACGACAACGGCAAATGGACCACGTTCAAGTCGGTCTTTGAAGGCGACAAGCTCACGCTCAGCGCGGACGCGCCGGCCCGGATGCCGCTGCTGTACCGGGTGGCGCGCATGGCCGCGCGGCCTGCGTCGATCAAAGTGGCGGGCCAGACGGTGTCGGTCAATCAGGGCGGGACGTTGCCGGAAATGGGCTCGGAGTCGGAAGTCAACGAATCCACGACGAACGCCTGGTACTACGACGCCGCCACCCAGCATCTCATCATCAAAGTCTTCCCGTAGCTACTTACCGCCGCCATTCTCCCAGGCGCGAATCTTTTCCCGCAGGAACGTGAGCGGCACACCGCCGTCTTCCAGCACGCGATCATGGAAGGCCTTGATGTCGAAGCGATCGCCCATCGCTTTTTGTGCTTCATCACGGGCAGCGCGGATCTCCACCTTTCCGATCATGTACGCCGTCGCCTGACCCGGATAGATGATGTATCGATCAACCTCTGAGGAGACGGCATGCTCATCCTCCGCAGTGTGTTGAAGCATGTAGTCGATGGCCTGTTGACGCGTCCAGCTCATCGTATGAAGCCCGGAGTCGACCACCAGACGCGCAGCGCGCAGGGCCTGCGACGACATCAGACCCATCCGATCGACATCGCCACTGAACAGCTTCATCTCGTCGGCCACCGTCTCGGCGTACAGCGCCCAGCCCTCGGCATAGCCGCTGTTGAAGAGGTAGCGCCCGATCGGGTGAATCTCCTTCCGCTCCAGGGCGATGGCTCCTTGCAGGTGGTGTCCCGGAATCGTCTCGTGGAAGGCGGTCGATTCATCCTCCACCCGGCTCTGTTTCTCCGCTTGATACGCGCTGATCAGGAATACCGCGGGACGGCTGCCGTCTTCGGCGGCTGAGTTGTATTCGTTGGGCGCGTTCTTCTCGCGGAACGCGGGGTAGGGCTTGATCTCCACGTCGGCCCTGGGCAACAGCCCAAACCAGTCGTGCATCTTGTCTTTCGCGCGCTGAAGGGCCGCCTGCGAATAGGCGATCTTCTCGGCCCGGTCCTTGAACTTGTACTGTTTGTCGTGGCTCAGCTTCCGAAGCGCCGCGGGCACGTCGTCGTTCTTGAACAGCCGCTGGGCGATCTCCTTCATCTGCGTGGTGAGGTTGTCGATCTCTCGCAGGCCCAGCTCATGTACTTCCTTCGCGGTCTTGGGCGATGACGAGTGATACAAAACGCTCGCGTCGTAGCACGCGGCGCCGTTGGGATTCGCCGACACCGCGAAGACCTCGCGAGCCTTCGGCAGGTACTCCTTCTCCAGGTAGTCAGCGTAGCGCTTCATCGCAGGATTGATCTGCGTGGTGACGAGCGCACCGAACTCTTTCTTGAAGGCCGCGTCCGTGTCACGCTGAACCGGTGAGCCGAAGGGCGAGTCTTTGAGCGGCGACGTCGCAAGCGTGCGCACCTGCTCCATCACAATGCGGACGTTGAGCTTGGGTGCTGTGTAGCCCGCCTTGATGCCTTCGCCCAGATTCGCGATCTCGGTGTCGATGTACTTCGGGAGCGCGGCCCACCGGACGAGCGCCTCCTTGCGCGCGACCTCGGTGTCGACGGGCTGAACCGTGATCAAGTAGCCATAGTTGATCTGCCAGCCGGTCATCTGGCTGATCGGCCACAGCTCATCGCGGCAGACGCGCTTGGCGACATCGCCTTCGAGCGCCTGCCGGACGATGGCGTAGGTGGCGCGCAGCGGCTCGGCCTCGATGGTGCTTGGATCGATCGACTTCAGTTCGCCGAGCCACGTGTCTTCCTTCGCCGCCCAGGCCTGCGTCGCCGCGAGCGAGTTGTCGGTCAAGGCGTCGTGCTTCCGCCCGGGGACGCCGTAGTAGGTCGCCGCTTCGGGGTTGCGGTCGAAGTAGGCGGAGAGGAAGTTGTCGGCGAACGCCTTCACCCGGGCGTCGTTGGAGGCGGGCCTGGCTTTAGCCGCGGGCGCCGGAGTGGACGCGCCGGTGCAGCCGGCGAGTGAGAGAGAGCAGAGGAGAGAAGCCGCGAAACGTTTGACCATGAACGATGCTACCGCTTAGGTAGTCACGGAATGTGACCTACATCGTTGCCGGAGCGGCGCGCACACAATTGCGCCCGGCGTCTTTAGCCGTATACAGCGCGGCATCCGCTTGCTGAAGCAAGTCGGCTGCGGTTTCGCCCCGAAGCGGCACTCGGCTCACGTAGCCGGCGCTGATGGTGAGTGTCTGATGCGCGTTGCCGAGGGCTCGCGGCGGAAGCGCTTCCACCAGCGCGCGCATGCGCTCCGCGATGGTGGCGACGATCTCAGGGGGGGAGTCGATCAGCAGGCAAGCGAACTCTTCGCCGCCAAAGCGCGCGACCAGATCCTGCTCACGCGTGGCGCTCGACAGCGCCGTTGCCACCGCCCGCAGCGCAGCGTCACCCGACAAGTGGCCGAAGCGATCGTTGTAGGCCTTGAAGAGATCGACATCCACCAGAATGATGCCGATAGGCAGCGCCTTGCCGACCGCGCGGCTGATGGCGACGTCGATGGCTTCAATCAGGCGCCTTCGGTTCGCGACACCGGTGAGAGCGTCGGCATACGACAACTCGGTGAGAGCCAGATTGGCCGAGGCGAGTTCGGTGGTGCGGCTTTCGACCTGCCTCTCGAGCTCGTGCTGCCGTTCGCGCAGATTTCGGTTGTAGAGCGCCACCGCGCCCAAAGGCAGCAGCAACAACAAGAGACCGAACGAAACACGCACGGGCACGCGCTGCCACCAGAACGGGCGAACCGTGAACACCAGCGTGCCTTCTTCACCGGCGGCGCCCGAGAAATCGCGGGACTCAACCTTGAGTTCATAACGTCCGGGAGCGAGCCGGGTGAAGGCCCGCGTCCGCTCATGCGTCCACGGTCCCGGCTCAGACTCGTAGCCCACGAGCTGACTGCGATACGTCGACTCGTCCTCGCGCTGGCCGGTCAGCAGAGTGAAATCGACGCGCACCTCTCGGGCACCGGCTCGAAGGTCGAGCGACAGTTCGACCAGCGGGTCGTGATGCTCGCCATCCTCGAGCAGGTCGGTGAAGTACAGAGGCTTCGATCGATGCGGCACGATGGCCACCTCGATTCTCGGGTCGTACACGCTCAATCCGCCGAGCGTTCCCACCCAGTATCGTCCCAGGGAGTCGACGAACTGTGAGTTGGTGTTGCACTCGTCGTTGACCAGGCCGTCCTTGCGACGGAAGACCCGCTCGCTGTAGCCGCCCCCCGCTTTCGGCGTCAGCTGTTGCACTCCGTTGTTCGTGCAGACATAGATCCTTGAATGAGGGTCCGCGTGAACGCTGTAGACCGTCGGGTCAGGCGGAGGAGGCACAGTCTTGTCGGTGACTGGAATGGGATGGCTTGGGTCGGTGACGTCAAAACGCTCGATCCCGTGACGGTTGCTGCCGGTCCACAGCATCGTTCGCGCGCCATCCTGAATCAGCGTCACGCTGCGATAGCCGTCCACGGGCTGACCGGGAACCCTCGGAAGGAACTCCCACTTCGTGCCGTCGAAACGCGCCAGGCCTTGATCGCTCGCGGCCCAGATCCACGACCGACCATCGCCCGTCGTTTGATTCACGAGCGCGGTCACCGTCCAGACCGGCCTCCCATCAGGCGTATCGAAGTGCGTCCACATGCCCCCGCGCAGGCGATAAATGCCGGTTCGTACGGTAGCGATCCAGAGTTCTTGGACGCTTTCCACCCGACGGGACATCACGTAGAGCGGCGCTTCCTCGACCTGCTGCTTCCACGGAACGACCATGGGGGAGAGTGACAGATCGTCGTTGATACGCATGATGCGTCCGCCGATCAGGCAGAGCAGACGCAACGGCTTTCCGTCGGGTCCGGCCACGCGCCAGATTCCGCGGATGTCTTCGCGGGGCAACGTGCCATTAGCCTTCGTGAAGTATCGCCAGACGCCCCGCCGCAACAGCCCGAGGCCTTGCTTACTGGACCCTACCCACAGTTGCTCGCCGCCCAGACCATCGGGCTCGATGAGTATGCCGATGGTGCCGTTCTCGCGAGCGCCCAACAGACTGACGGTCTGCCACGCGCTCTCCTCGAGAGGAGCGCGGGCCATACCGCCCTCGGTCGCAAGCCACATCATCTCGGTGCCGTCGGCCTCTCGCTTGATCTTGAGCCCGCGCACTGCGTTGGAGGGCAGTCCGTGACGTCGATCGAACACAGTGACGTCGTCGCCGCGGATGCGCAGCAGACCGGCCCGTGAGGAGATCCACAACAGACGCTCGCCCGACTTCGTATAGGTGGCGAGGGCTGAATACAAAGCCTCACCCGGCAATTCACCGTTTTCCGCGCGCCAGACGCGGACGCCGTCGTTGCGGATCCGTCTCAGCCCCTCGTTGTAGGAGAGAACCCACAGTTCCTCCTGACCGTGGGCCACACTGCGGCGCAGGTCGGTCGCTGGAAGGGCTTCGAAGCCGGGAGCGGTGAAGCGCGTCCAGGGCGCCGGTGAACCGCTCTTGTTCAGCGGTCGATACCAGAGCCCTTCGCCGCCGACCACCATCCACTGTCGAGGCTCGCCGAACAAGGTCTCGGTCTGTTCCAACGCAATCGCCCGCCCTGCGGGGGCCGATGGGTTGCCCTTGTCTTCCACCCAGGCGTCGCCCTGCTGGCGCAGAAAACCCTGGGCGTCGGCGAACCAGAGCTGACGTCCGCCGTTTGGACCAGGAGTCGCGGAAAAGCGCTGGTGAAAGACGGGCCTGGTGTCGACCATGGACCATGCGCGACCGTCGTAGCGCGCGACACCCTCGGTATCGAAGATGGCCCACAGATTGCCGCGTCCGTCGTCTTCCATATCGCGGACCAGGCTATGCGCGCGCGCGAAGGGCCAGGGCGTCCACCGGTAGCCGTCGAAGCGGGCGAGGGACGAGGCCGATCCGCCCCAGACAAAACCGCGCGCGTCAAAGCCAACGGTGTTCCAGGTCTCGTTCGACAGGCCATGCTGCGACGTGTAGACGGTGAACGTGGGCGCGCTCTGACTCGCCACATCGATGGGGGTGGGAGGGCGATCAGCGGCGGTGGCGATGGAGCACGCCAAAGTCAAAATGGCTGCGTGGTGATATCTCATTCGTCGCCCGGCGGGAAAAGCGAGAGGATAGTTCCGTTTCCGCAAGTCTTTCGAAGTCGTCGCCGACTTCACGAGTGATTCCGTCGCGGCGCTGACTTGGTGCGATAGAGCGCCGCCCGCGTGAGATCTCAGCGCGCAGGAATCTCCAACGGATCGCCCGTGGCGTGATCCTTGATCTGAAAACGGAGGAACTCATGAACCGCGGCCAGCGCGTCCTTTCGTCTTGTCGTGATGACGACGCTCCCACCCGACGGCAGCGCTTCGTAGGTGTAGTGGATGTCGGCCTTGAGTTTCGTCATCGTCTCCGTGCCGGGAGGAGTGACGCCATGAACCAGCATGGGAGCGTTGAAGTTTCCGCTGGCGAACATTCCTGCGATGTGCCCAAGGTGCTTCTGGATCTCATCGCGGCTTTCGGTGTCAGAGGCGCTGTTGGCCGTCACCTGAATAACGCCGCCGTCCGCGCGCAGGAGGAAGTGGTGGGTCGTCTTCTCGTGAGAGAAGCCCATGACCATGTCACCGCTTTTGTTGACGTCGTGCTGGTGTTCGCTTTTCGGCGCTTTCGTGGCTCCAGTGTCCTGAGAGGACGCGAGGGTCAGGAGAAGGAGGAGGGTCGACGCGGTCGTGATCATGGGTTTTGTCCTTGTTGAGGTTGATGTGAGTGAGGGCGGGAAGCGAGTCGAGCAAACCCGCGGCTTGACCGGGGGCGGTTCCGTTCAGACGGTTCTCCCAGTCTTCGAGCAGAGCCTGGAGGTCGTCTCTCAACCGAACAAGTTCGATGAGGCGGGCTTCGGTGGCCACGAGCTTGGCCTGGGCGATGGCGCGTACCTTGCGACACGGAGCGCCGCCTTTGTCGCGTTCGCGCAGGATCACGGTCAACTCCGCGAGGGAGAAACCAAAGGCAAGAGCGCGCCGGATGAGATGAACGCGAGGGAGAGCGCTGTCTGGATACTCGCGATAATTGTTCGCGGACCGGCCGGGCTTCGCGAGAACGCCGGTGCGTTCGTAGTGACGCAGAGTGTCGGAGCTGACTCCGGCTTGACGCGCGAGCGATCCTGAAGTGAACGGCACGTGAGCATTATCAGGGCTGGAACGCGTTCCAGGGTCAAGGGTTTTCTTTGAGTTTGGTGGCGTTTAGGTGTTCTTTTGCACGAGATCCCAGAGATTCCCGTAGAGGTCCTCGAACACCGCCACGATTCCGTACGGCGCCTCCTTGGGTTCCCTGACGAACGTGATGCCCACCCGCCGCATCTCATGGAAGTCGCGCCAGAAGTCGTCGGTGCTCAGAAAGAGAAAAACGCGACCGCCGGCTTGATGGCCGATGAACGCCTCCTGTTCCGGCATGGATGCGCGGGCCAGGAGCAGGGTTGCTCCATCCGAGCCAGGGGGTGCCACGAGAACCCACCGCTTGTCTTGCTCGGGCTGGTACGTATCTTCCACGAGCCGGAAATGGAGTTTCTGGCAGAAGAACTGTATGGCCTCGTCATAGTCGCGTACGACGAGAGCGACGTGGAGTAGAGATTGGCGCATCGGCCGTTCCGCCCGAGTGTGCTTGGGTTGTCTACGCAAACGGTTGATCGATCGCCACACTCGGCTGGCTGAACCACTTCGGTCCGTTCTCGGTGACGTACACGTCGTCTTCCAGGCGGATCCCGAACTCACCGGGGATCGCGATCATCGGCTCGTCGCTGAAGCACATGCCGGGGGCGATCTTCGTGAGGTTGCCCTTCACGAAATTGGTCCATTCGTGGCCGTCGAGGCCAATGCCGTGGCCGGTGCGATGCGGTAGGCCCGGCAATTTGTAGCCCGGGCCGAAGCCTCCGTCAACGACGACCTTACGCGCGGCGGCATCGACCGATTCGCAGGTAGCACCCACCTTGATCGCCCGAAACGCAGCAGCCTGTGCGCGCTTTTCGAGGTCCCACATATCCTTCTGTCGCTGGCTCGGCTTGCCGAACACCACCGTGCGCGTGATGTCCGACTGATAGCCCTCGCACTTCACGCCGTCGTCGATCATCACGACGTCGCCTTCCTTGAGCCTCTGCGGGGTGGCGCTGCCGTGCGGGAGGGCTGTCCACTTACCGAACTGCGCGCTGACGTCGCCGCGGAAACCGAGTGCGGTGAAGGCGGCGGTGATGTTGTCTTCCAGCTCGTCCTGTGGCATGCCTTCGTACATGGTGGCGAGGCCGGCCTTGTACGCCTCGATCGTCACGTCATTTGCACGTTGCATCAGTGCGATCTCTGCCGGCGACTTGATCATGCGGCAGCCCGCGGTGACGGCGACGCAGTCCGCCACCTCCATGCCGGGGTTGTCGCGACGGATCCCTTCTTCCACGAAGTGACGCACCCGTTCTTCGACGCCGATGCGGTGATGACGGATGCCCCGGTCTTTGACGATGCCGCCGATGAGCCTGAACGGGCTCTCGTCTTCCTCCCAGGTACGAACGTCCTTGCCGAACTTGATCAGCTCCATCGCGCGGTCTTCCTCGAACCTCGGACAGACGTAGGCGAGTTCGCCCTTCGCGGGGATGACCACGCCGAAGGTGCGCTCGCTCAACCCCCAGCGCATGTTCGCGAAATAGAACATGCTGGTACCGCCCTCCATGAAGATGGCGTCAAGGTTCTGCTCGGCCATCAGGCGCTGCGCCTTGGCGATGCGGGCTCGGCGCTCGTCGTCGGAGATGGGGACGATGCCCGCGGTCATCGGCCTGAGGGCCTTGATGGCCGCGTGCAGGGCGCGGGGTTGAGCGAAGTTCGTGGCTCCGGTCATCTGGGTCCATGCGGCGTCGCTGTGCCTGGCCCCTAAGGTCAATCCGCCGACGCCTGCGGCGGTGGTGGTCAGAAACGCTCGTCGATTGATTCGCATTGGGCTCCTTGGAAGGGATTGTAGGTGGAACCGAGAATTCCGGGGTGAAGAAGCGCCGTGCTTCGGTTAACTCGGCCGGCCAGGGTCACGTGGGCGAATGGTCATCTTTCGGCCGAGGCTCCGCACGATCTCGTCAGATGACCTCCGTGCCAGCTCATCGGAAGGCGCCTTCGGTCCCTCCAGTGCGCGGTATCCGCCGGCGAGTCCTGGCACGCTCGAAGCCCGGACCAGCGTGGCGATCGAGAAGAAGATGTCCGTTCGATTGTTCGCGTCGTCGCCACTGATGGCCAGAAGTGACAACGCCGAAGCGCCCGCGGCGACCAGGCCCGCGTAGTCGCCAATGAAATAGCCGCCCACGTTGGGCGCGCCCGCGAGGTTGAACGGGCCCGCGATCGCGGTCTCCGTCCAGGTGCGGCCATCCGCCGACCGAGTCATCCAGTATTGCGTCGGCAAAGTCCGGGCATCGGGGGTGTTCGCGCGCAGGTCGAAGTAGCCCACACTGATCAGACCGTCAGCCGCGACCTGTGCCTGCGGAGTGAAGGCGGCGGCAGCCGGCGCGCCGTTGATCGCCACCGGATCGCTCCAGCTGAGCCCACCGTCACGCGACTGAGAGAAAGCGATGCCGTCACGCGCTCCGTTTGAGAAGCGCGCATCTTGCCAGGTCACCACAACCACCCCCGGCCCTGCGGCTGCGTGCATCAAGGTCGCCCCGTCGCGCACCGTCGTCGAGGTGTCGGGGTCGCGCGCACCGACTGGAAGCAGGCGAGCGACCACGACCGGCGCGCTCCAGGTCTCACCGCGATTCCGTGATCGAATGAAAACGACCGAGGCCTGGGTCTGAGCTCCCACCTGGTCGATCTTCGTGAAGAAATAGAGAAGGTCGCTCTCTGTTGTCACCACGATTTCAGCGCCGATGGTCTGGCTCGCGGGGCCGGGGTCATAGACCGGACGCGCCGGTTCCCAACTCATGCCGCCGTCGGTGGAGCGCACGAAGTACGCAGGGCCGCCGTTGTTCTGTTCAAGACGGTCCCACGCGCCGTAGACATACCGGGCATCGTACGGATCGGCGGTCATGGAGTTCTTGTCGTTGAAGAAGGGAGCCGTGTCCTGGATCAGGGTCTGAGGCACCGACCAGATGAATCCGCCGTCGGTGGATCGCGACACAAGCATCGCGCTTGTCGACCCGGGGGTGAAGGCCGAGCCAGTGATCGACAGCGACATGAACTGCGCGATGCCGGTCGGCCCGATGGTGACCCAAGGATCGGATGCGCGCTCGAACGTCCCGCCCGCGCAACGCGAGAAAGGAAGAGCGCGCCTAGTCCAGGTGGCCCCTGCGTCATTGGAAGCTGCCGCCACTAGCCCGCGCGCACCGCCAGTCGACCAGCGGTCCTGTTGCCACGCCGCGATCAGATTCGAAGCGCGCGAGGGGTTGATCGCCAGATGCGGCTCGACTTCAGCGTTGACGAAGGCCGTCCCTGATTCATTGCGGCCGCAGTTTGCGTCGAAGGCGGCTTCCATCGATGACACTCTCACCCCGTTGGTGGTCGTCATCGCGGCGGTTGAACTGGTCGAGCTCGGACCGGGCGCTTCACTGCCACAGGCTGCGAGCAGAACAGCAAGCGACCCGACACAGGCAGCACGGCAGGCTCGTGAGGTCGGTCGCCGACGTGCTTGTTTACCCACCGCGTGTCCTCCTCGACGAACCAACCCTACGATACGCCCCGGGTCTCTTCCGCTTGTTGATTGAGGCGTGTGTACTGCAAACTGGTTGGGCCTTCCATGAACAACACGCTTCGCCGCGCCGTCGTGATTGATGACAACCGCGACGCGGCCGATAGCACGGCCATGCTGATTACGGTGCTGGGCGGTGAGGTACGCGTCGCCTACAACGGAGAGGCTGGTCTGCGGGAAGTGGCGGACTTCCGCCCCGACATCGTGTTCCTCGACCTCGGTATGCCGGGCATGGACGGCTTCGAGACTTGCCGTCGGATCCGTCGTGAGGTTGGCTCCAGCACCTTCATCGTCGCGCTGACCGGTTGGGGGCAGGAGCAGGACCGTCGCGCGACGAAGGCCGCGGGATTCGATGTACACCTGACCAAGCCCGCCGATCCCAAGGTCATCGAGAGCCTGCTCGCCGACCCGCACTAGCTAGGAGATCCGATCGCACGACTGGTGTGTCAGCCGAGATCCTCGATGAGCCTTTCGCGTTGCGCGAACACTCGGGACACGACAAGTTCTTGCATGCCCCTCGCGTAGAGAGCTGACAGCGCGAGAACAACGCTCATCGCGAATGCGGGTCCCCAGGGCCCGGCCGCGGCCTTCGCGATCACGTAAACCGCCATAATCGTGAGGCCGAGGGTCAGGGTCATCGCTGCTTGAACCAGGCTCTCACTCATCGAGTCGGCGCTTTGCACGGCATCCTTCGTCACGCGCCGCGGGAATTGCACCGACACGAGCGGCCCGACCACGCCCACAATGACGAAGAAGAGCGACCCGACCGTTACAAGCGACCAGAGGAGATCAGCGGCCGAAGGCGGCCTGACCCAGGCCATCGGAAGGGCGGCCAGCAGAACCTGAACGACCAGAGCCCGGGCGAACGTCCGTCGATGGCCCAGCAGTACGTCGCGCAGCGAAAGTGGAAGAAGGAAGAGGCGCCTCGGTCCGCCGTCATACCAGCCGAACTGATTGAGCCAGAGCGGCGCTGTCATGAACGCGGTGGACACGATGACCATCGCGGTAAACGGGCCGTATGCGAGAGCGCGGGCTGCGCCCTCGAACGGCCCGCCGGTTGCACGGACGACCAGCCGTTCGAGGGGGAGAACCTTGAGGGTGATGGCAAGAGCCACACCGATGATGAGACCGTTCATCAGAAAGTAGCGCGCGACTCGTGAGCCGCGGATGGAATCGAGCAGGAGCCGGCTCACTCCATCGACGGGTGATTCGGGCGTCCACTCGTTCGTTGTGGCACCTCGAGTCCGGGCGGCGAGTTGCATCCGATCAACGGCCGAAATGAGAGCGACGAGAAGACCGAACGCCGCGACGGAGGATGCGGCGAAAGCGGCGAACTGAGCCCACGCGACCGAATCGCGGCCGCGAGCGAGGTTCGCGAGCGACGCTACCGCCCAATCAACCGGCCACAGCAGGACCACGGTGGCACCGACGACGACAACCGATGCGGCGAGTCGTAATCCCTGACGCCCCGCAAGAACGAGTCGCACGAACGTCGCGGTTGCCTCCTGCGTCAACAGCAACCACAACGCGATCTGTAGACCGATCGCTGTAGTAACCAGAACTGGAGCTTGACTACCCCTGATGAGTCCGCCGGTCAGGGCCGCGATAGCGCTGAGACCCAGAGCGGGCAGCAGGCCCACCGCTCCGGAGAGAAGCTGCGCTGCCAGAAGGGCCCGCCGAGGGACAGGGTAGACGCGGAGCGCTTCGCTCGTCATTCCGTCGGACGGTCGCGCCGCGCCGCCGCCAACACCAATTGCGAGAACGACGGCGGCGATTGTCAATGAAAGCGCTCGCGCGGAGAAATCGACGAGTGCAGGGTCGTTGAGGTCGGCGCCAAGCCGAACGCCGAGCATGAAGCACATCGCGGCAGGGGGACCGATCGCGAACGCCCCAACCAGGGCGGGGATCCCTGCTGCGATGACTCCCGCACCTCCGCCCTCGCGTCGCAGTTGCGCGACCGTCGCCTGGGCCCGCGCGACGAGCAGGGCTCTCACCGGGCCTACAGCCACGAAAGTGTCCCGGTGCGCTCCCCGCCCATCAGGTCTACGAAGAGACTCTCGAGGTCGCCGCCACGGCCATGCTCTGCACGGATACGATCGAGCGAACCGAACGCTTTCAGCTTCCCGCGATCGACGATGGCGATCAGTGGGCAGAGTTTCTCGACGATTT
>JBDTQB010000048.1:0-19237 GCA_039932395.1 Vicinamibacteria bacterium
CGCGCATGTCGACTCCGTCGATGAGGATCCGACCCTCGGTCGGCTCATAGAGGCGAGTCAGCAGCTTGATGAAGGTGCTCTTGCCCGCACCGTTCGCGCCGACAAGCGCGATCTTTTCACCAGATCCGATGTGGAGGCTGATGTTCCGAAGCGCGAACTCGTCGCGGTTTGGATACTTGTACGAAACATTCTCAAAGTCGATCCCATGGACGATGCGCGCCGGTACGGGTTTTGGATTCGATGGCGTGGGGGTCTTCGGCTGCACTTCGAGGAACTGGAACAGATTGTTGAGGAACAGCCCGCCTTCGCGGATCGCATTCCAGCTGCTGAGCAGGCTGCTGAAGCTGCCCTGGGTGCGCGCGAACAGCGCGAGATACATGGTCATATCGCCGATGGTGATCTGCCGCGCCGCGGCGCCGTACACCACCCATGCGTACGCCACGTAATACGCGAGGTCCCCGAGCAGTCCGAACAGGATCGAGAACGCGCTCCGCTTGCGCGCGAGGACGGTGTCTTCGCGAAACCACTTCTGAAAGAAACCGAGGTAGCGCTCCAACAGTGGGCGTCCGAGACCGAAATGGATGACTTCCTTCACGGCCGCGTTGTCCGTCAGCAGCAGCTCGTAGTACGTCATCTGCCGGCGCTCACGTGCGCGACCCGTCTCGAGGTTGTATTCGAGATCGCTTGTGCGCTTCTCCACGATGAACGACGGCACCACGGCGACGAGCAGCACAAGGGTCAGCCAGGGATTGAACGCGAAGATCAGTCCCGCGAACGAGGCGAGCGTGATGGCGCTTTGCGCGCTCGAAAGTACGCTGCGCACGAGGGCCGGCGCGCGCCAGTCGGCCTGATTGGCGGCGTTCCGCATCATGTCGTAGAACTTCGAGTCCTCGAAGTAGCTGAGATCGAGGGTGGTCGCCTTCCCAATCACGAGGGTCTGCACGTGGCACCGCACGCGGTTGTCGATGACGTGATTGAGAAGCGACGCCGCCTGACCGAGCATGCTGCCAAGGGTGATGAGCCCAAGCTCGGCCGCGAGCCAGGGGAGCACAAGATGGAAGCCGACGGACGCCTCCATCTGGATGCTGACCGCCTGCACCACGCCGTCCACGATGTGCTTCGCCACCCAGGCGCTGGCGGCTGGGATGAGGGCCTGCACCAGCATGAGGGCCATGAGTGCTATGGCCTCGGTGCGCGCCGCGCGGACCACGAGGGTGATCGTGCGCGGCACGTTGGCGTGCCATTTTTGAGGAGGATCAGGAGCGCTCATGCGAAGGGCGAGAATAGTGAGATACCGAGTCCGATTAAAGACTGGTCAGACAGCAGAATGTCTGCGCGGCAGAGTGGAGTTCAGGCGGTCCAGCGGTAGACGCGATCGCCGCAGGCGAAGACGAGGTCCGGTCCAAGAACACGCATGCGATTCACGTACTGTCCGAAGGCGAGTGATTTCCAGGTGACCCCGCCGTCGGCGGTCTCGTACAAGGATGGGAAACTCCCCGCCCAGCCGCGGTCGCGACTGACAAACCCGATGGCTTCGAGAGCGACGCCGGTTTCCACGAGCATGGGTCGCCAACTGAGGCCGCCATCGACCGTCTTCAAGACAACGCCTTCGGGCGTCGGGCCTTCGGTAGTGACGTACCCGGTGAACTCGTCGACAAAATGGATCTTCCACGCCCACTGCCCGATCCCAGCACTCATATAGCGCGTCTGCCAGGTCGCGCCGCCGTCCGACGTCGCCAGGATGACGGTGCGCGAGGAACGCTGCTCGGCGTCGGACGAGCCCACCCCCAGCCCGCCCACCGCGAAACCCTGAAGCGCGTTGAAGAAGAACACATCAACCATGCCGGTGGCGAGACCATCGAAACTCCTCGATATCCACGTGCGGCCGCCGTCGGTGCTCTTCACGAAGACCGCGGGGCCATTCCACCGGCCCACGGCCACGATCGTGTCAGGCGCGGGAAGACGCATGCCACACAGGCCGACAACCGGCACGCCCTGGATGCGGCTGGAGATGTTCGACCAGGTGCGGCCGCCATCTGTGGTTTCAAACAGGGAATAGTCAGGCTTGATCTGGCCGACCGTCACATTCAGGTTCCCAGCCCACCCGGTGGTGAGGGACGAGAACCCGACGCAGCGCAGGAATTGATCAGGCGCGAGCTTCGCCAGCTGCTGCCAACTGGCACCCCCATCCTGGGTTCCGTAGACCTCCGCGCGGACATTGATCAGCCAACCGTGGGTCCGATCGAGGAAGAAGATGTCGTCGTGGCGGTTGCGGGCCGGACTCTGCGGGGAGCTTGCCTGTAGGACCCAGCCGTTCGGACCGATCTCGGGAGTCGGTCCCGGTGTGGGCGCCACGGTGTTCTGAACCGATGCACCACCACACCTCGCAACCGAAAAAGGGACCGCTACGGCGGCGGTCAGAATGCGCCGTCTCGAAATCCTGGAACTGTCTTCGTGCATTTGGCGGACCTCCGAAATAGCCCCCTCGGGGTCATCAGAATCAAAGAACAACCTCAGAGAGGCCGGTTTAGACCTTAGACGGGTCTGGTCGCCGCCAGGTTCCAAGTGGCGAGACTTCGATGGAGCCAGTAATGTTCCCCTGAAACCTATGACCCAGATAACCCGGACTGACGACTCCCATCGCGCACGCACGAAACTGGCGGTCGGAGCCTCTGCCCTGTTCATGGCGGCACTCGGGCTCGCTCTGCTCTTTGCCGGTCCAGAGGTGATGTCGGCGGTCTTCGCCAGCCCGGTGCCCGAGCCGTTTCCAGCGATCCTCGGCGCCGCATTCCTGGGCTTCGCGTCCATGAACTGGATCGCGCGCCACAACATTCTGGGAGGCATCTACGGCCGCGCCGTGATCGCCGCGAACCAGACCCACCTGACCATCGGCGCGATCGTCCTGGTCAAGCACGGCCTGTCGCACGGCGGCTCGACGGGTTTCTGGATCCTCGCGGGTTTCTATGTCCTCGCTGCGGTCCTGTTCACCGTGCTGCTGAGAGGACCGGGCCGGAGTCAGGCGTAGGGCGTGATGACCTCCGCTCGCGTCGCGCTCGATGAAAGAGTCCTACCGAGCCGCGAGAAACGTGGCTACCGCTTCGGTGAGCTCGTGGACTTGCTCAGACGCAACGATCCCGAAACCCAAAAGAGCGACCGAGGTCACCACGAACATCCACGGGCGAAGGGTCCAATTGGTCCCGGGAGTGTCGGCTAAGGGTTCCGCGAGCGCTCTCACTCGCTCCTCGAGGTCGGCTTCGCTCGAGAACGCCGATGACACGGCCACCTCGGCGAACGCGTCCTCGCGCTTCAAGGAAAATGTCCGCAGCCGGGCCACTTTGAGCAGCGCGGACGCCAGGTCGATCGCCACTTCGGGCTTGCCGTGACTCGCTCCCGCGTCGGCCGCGAACTCACACGCCCTCGCGAACGCTCGGCGCCAGGGCTCGTCGAGACGCAGAAGGCGGAGGAAGTCCGGACACGACGCCATCCACAAAAGACGCACCGGATCGCGAGTCTCCCCGTGCTTGGTTTCGTGGGCAAGCGCCGCCTCAAGCTCCGCCGGATCGAGGGTCCTCATCACCTCGGCGGAAGCGTAGATGGTGGGCTTGAGGTACCCGCCGACGCACAGAGCGAGGTCGGCGCTTCGCACCTCGAACACTTCGTAAGGCGTGCCCGCGCGCGCGGCGCTGTAGCCGCGTCGCCGCCATGTCCGAAGCCGAGTGCGCGTCCTGCGGAACATAGACGTCGCACGCACCATTCCGTGAGCGATCGGCAACAGCGCAAGCGCGGCCAGAATCGCCATGCCGAGCGACACGGTTTCGCCGGTGTTCGAGGGTTCTTGACGGAGCCAGGCGGGCGCGAAGACCAGGACGCTCAGGAGAAAGGCGGCGAAGACTGGAAACGAGCGAACAAGGAGGGTCGAGTGCGCGCGTTGGGTTGGCTTCACGCGCCCAAGCCAGTCAAGCAGGCGGGGTGTGAGCACGAAGAGGAACGCGTTGAACGCCGCGAGCATCGCGCCAAAGACCACGAACAAGACGGAGAGGCCGTAGACGCTCATCAGCGATCCTCCCGGGGTTTCGCGTGAGCCAGCGCGCGTTTCTTCTCTCGAACCAATCGGTCGAGAGAGTCAAGCCACGCGGGGTCATGAGACTCGATCGCGTTGACGAGAGCCGCGACCGCCAACTCCTGGGTGTCCGTTCCCGAGTCGATGGCGGAAATGGCGTTCTTGAGCGCACGCACGCCGAGGTCGCTGCGAGAGAGCCTGACTCTGTAGATGAAAGCGCGGCCCTGCTGCTCGCGTCCGGTCAAACCCTTCTTGAAGAGACGATCGAGCGTCGTCATGATGGTGGTGTACGCCCATGGACCGTTGAGGTGGCGCGTCACGTCGCGCACGCTCATCCCTCCCTCGCTCTTCCAAAGGCATTCCATCACAAGCGTCTCGAGCCGCCCGAGCACCGACGGACCGGCGCCTTTCTGACTCGCCACCGGGTTCAGTAGACGGGGTTTCATACGCAGACGCTACCAAGATGGTCATCGCATGTGTGACATCCTTGGAGGATGGCCCTTCCTGCGCTCCTTCGCACAATTCACTCTTGGGGCAACGCTTCTTGAATTCGTGCGAGCCTTAGGCCAATGAATCGACGTCATCGCCTGACGTCGGCAAAGAGGGCAGCCACTTCTCCAACATGCCCTTGATTTCCGCAAGACCCGCAGGCTTGGTCAGATAGTCACTCATACCGGCGGCTCGGCAGCGTTCCGCTTCATCTTTGAGGGCGTTGGCGGTGAGCGCCACAATCGGCACCGCCTCGCGCCCAAGGGTCGCTTCGATCGCACGAATGGCCGAGCTGAGTTCGTAGCCATCCATCTCCGGCATTTGAAGATCTGTGACCAGCATGGCGTAGTCGTTGGACTCCCATCGGCGCAGGGCCTCACGACCGTCGTCAACCAAGTGGGCGACGTAGCCCAGCGAACGAAGCTGATGGAAGATGACCTTCTGGTTGACCTTGTTGTCTTCGGCGACCAGGATGAGCTGGGTGGAGGGCGTGGGCGCCTCGTCGAGCGCGCCCAGAATGCGAGGCGTCGTTGTGTCGGTGGAGGCCGGCTCTTCATCGGTTGCATGGCCGGCCGCGAGAGCCACCGCCTTGAGTAAGGTCTGCTTCGACAGAACGTTGCCGTCAACCTGCACAATGTCGGCGCGAGTCTTGCGCGGACGACGACGGCGACCGCGTCCCAGGATGACGAACGTCGCGCGCTCGTCCGGCCCCGCGAAGATCGCATCCCGGATCTTCTCGCCCGAGGCGGAGCCTTCGTTGGCATCCACGATCCATACGCGTCGCGCGGGAGAAGGATCGGCGGCCAGTGCCTTCCCCGCCTTCAGATCGGTCGCACGCTGAATGCGCGTGACGCCTTCCGACTTCAGGTAAACCGCCAGATCTTCCGAAAGCGTTGTCGGGCCGCCGATGATCACGCAGGAGAGGTCGTGAGCGCGAAGGGACGAACTCGTCGCCGGTTCAGCGCTCTTCGCGACACGGAATGGCAAAGAGACGGTGAACGTCGAGCCGACCCCCGGTTCGCTTTCGACGCGGATATCACCGCGCATCAGCCGCGCCAGATTTCGCGAAATGCTGAGGCCGAGGCCGGTCCCGCCGAAGCGGCGCGTGATCGAGGCGTCGGCCTGGGTGAAGGAACTGAACAGACGCGACAGCGCATCCTTGTCCATACCGATGCCGTTGTCGGTGACCTGAAGCTCGGCGGTCACTTCTTCGCCTTCCCGCCCCGCGAGAATCGCACGGACGCTGACGCGACGGGGCTGCGCCTGGCCGCTCGAAAACTTGATCGCGTTTCCCACGATATTGTGGAGCACTTGACGGACGCGGATCGCGTCCCCCAGAACCAGATCGGGTAGTGCTGGATCGGCGAAGAACGTGAGCTCGACTCCCTTCTTCGATGCGACCTGATCGTGCAGCTCGCCTACCTTCTCGACCGCTCCGGAGAGGGACATCGGCTCAAGCTCGACCTCCACCATGCCGGCCTCGATCTTCGAAAAATCGAGGACGTCTTCGATGATGGAAAGGAGCGACGTGGCCGACTCATGCGCGAGGTCGGCCATCTGGGCCTGATGGCTTTTGAGCGTGGTCTGACGCAGCACGTCGATCATGCCGAGAACTCCGTTCAGGGGCGTGCGGATCTCGTGGCTCATGTTGGCGAGGAACTGCGACTTCGCTTCGCTCGCCTGCTCGGCCAGACGACGCGCTTGCTGAAGCTCGGCGGTGCGTTCCTGAACCTTGTCTTCAAGGTCCAGGTTGAGTCGCGACAGGCTTGTTTCGGCACGCTTGCGCAGAGTGATGTCCTGGACGGTGTTCAGGCTGAACGCGCGTCCGCCCGTCTGAATCGTGGTCCCGTAAAGGAGGGCTGGGAACACAGACGCATCGCGGCGCCGCATCATGACTTCAAAGTTGGAGACGGTGCCTTCCGCATTAAGGCGTGCGAGGTAGAGGTCGCGCTCTTCAAGCGAGACCCATGCCCCCATCTCCGTGGTGGTCCGTCCGATCGCCTCCTCGCGGGTCATGCCAAACGCCTTCAGGGCCGCTTCGTTCAGTTCCACGACATGCCCCTCGGGAATACTGATGAGCGCGATGATGATCGGACTGTGATCGAAGACCGCGTGGAAGCGCTCTTCACTTTCGCGCATCGCCGCTTCGGTGTTCTTTCGATCCGTGATGTCGCGCGCGATGGCGACCAGATAGTCCTGGGGCGGGCCCGGACTGAAGCGCGCGTTGATCTCGACCGGGAAGGTGCTGCCGTCCTTCCGGCGATGGACGGTCTCGAAGGTTTGATGGCCGGCGAAGCTGAGCGACTTCAGATGATCGCGCCAGCGCATCGCGTCTTGACCGGTGGCTTCGATTTCGGCAAAGGTGAGAGCGAGGCTTTCCTCGCGGCTATAGCCGAGCCGGAGATGAGCCGTCTCGTTGAGGTCGATGAAACGACCGCTTCCGGCGTCGATCAGATAGATGGCGTCGGTCGATTGATCCAACGCCGCGCGGAATTGGCGGATGGCGAGTTCGGCTCGGCGCCGCTCTGTGATGTCCAGCACGGTGACGAGCGACGTCATGCCGCTACTCGCGGTCTTCATCATGGCGGTGGCGATGAGGACGTTGATCAGCTCTCCGCTGCTTTTACGCATCGTGCTCTCGAAACCCTCGACCCGGCCTTCTGTCTGCAGCAATTCGAGATAGTGCGCGCGTTCTTTGGGATCCGCCCAGATCTGAAGTTCTTCGGTGGTCTTGCCGACGACCTCGTTGTGGTCGAAACCAAACATCTGGGACGCTGCTTCGTTCGCGGCGAGGAATCGCCCTTCGGGAACGGAAGCCAGCGCGATGGTGATCGGGGAGTGTTCAAAGATGCGCCGGAAACGGTCCTCCGTGACCCTCAATTCCTTGGTGCGATCTTCGGCTTCCCGGACCGCGTCCGCGTAGACGCCCGCATTGTGAACAACCAGCGCCGCGTGCTGCGCGAGCATGGCGCCACGCGAGATTTCCTCCGCGCTGAACACACGGCCTGGTTGGGTCCGCCCCAGGGACAGAATGCCGAGGCAACGGTCACCCAGAAGGATCGGAAACTCGGCCACCGCGCGGAGCGAATGCTCGTCGTACTTATTGGGAGAGTGCGTCCAGGTCGGATAGTCATCCACCACCACCGGACGGAGCGTGTCGAAGACCTGAAAGGACACGGGTGCTTCGGAGCGCGACAGGCGCGCGCCTTTTTCGTAGGGATGCCGGCCGGTGAAAGCGCGGATCACGAAGGCGTCATCATCCTTGAGCGCCAGCTCACCGAACTCCGCATCGAGCAGTGCGGTGGCCCGATCGACCAGAGCCTGCAACAGGTCATCAAGGTCATGACGCGCGAGGAGATCAAGCGTCGTCTGCTGAAGCGCCTCCAGAAACTCTTTCTGCCGAACCAGCGCGGTCTCCGCCTGCCGCCGTTGGGCGTTCTCACGTGCCAGAAGAACCGCGGCCGCAAGCGACGTCGCGAAGCGTTCGTCCTCGACCGTCCAGTGGCGCGACTCGCCCACGTGGCCGAACGACAGCGCGCCCACCATCTGCTCGCCGCGCCGCAGCGGCGCGTTCAGCAATGAAGAAATCCCAAATAAGGAAGCGACTTCGCGCGCCAGCTCGAGGGTGGCGGGATGCGTATGAACGTCATGCGCGAGCAATGAGTCGTGGCGTTCAAGCGCCCTGAAGTAGTCGGGGAACCGCTCGCGCGAAAGAGGGCGCGCGGTCTCGTGCGCGTCGCGGCTGCTGACGAAGAGATCCTCGCAAATCAGGCTCTGACGGTCTTCGTCGAACAACCAGACGCTGGCGCGCTCGACCCGAAGGGCTCGGGCCGACTGCTCGGTCACGTGACGAAAAAAACCTTTGAGATCTCCGCCTTCGTAGTCGCGCACCGCCAGAAGGGCGGTTTGAAAGCGAAGGGTTTCCTCGTGGTACTCACGCTCCTCCGCCTCCAATTTGCGTCGCGCGGTGATGTCCTGGAACGCGCCGGTGATGCGGACCACTTTGCCGTCCTCGTACTCCGGCTGGCCCAGACTGCGAACCCAAATGGGGCGACCGGTGGCGGTCACGAAGGGCAGTTCGACGTCGAAGGGGATGCCGTTCTCGATCGCTTCCTTCACCGCGCGGGCGATCACCGGACGCGCCTCCGGCGCGAAGAAATCGAGACCGCGCTCCAAGTCAGGCTTCGCGTCAAGAGGGATTTCGTGAATGCGGTAGGTTTGCGCGGTCCATCGAAGCGCCAGGGGATCGACCTCGATCTCCCAACCGCCCACGCCCACCATCTCTGCCGAGCGCTCAAGGATGGACTCGGTTCGGCGCAGGTCCTTGCGCCGATCCTTCGCGGACGCTTTGAGCACCACGTTCTCTCGAACCGTTCCGTGCGCGCGCAACGCGCCGAGGCGGATGTATCCGAGGAAGAGGACCACCAGCAGACTCAGGAACAGATGGATCTCGCCCCCTTCGTAAATGAAGCGCGCGACCAGCGAAATGAGGGCGGGGACGGTGAAGAGAAACGCGGCGCGCAGATCGAAAGTGATGAGACTGAGGGATGCGACGCACACCGTGGTGAGCCCAAACAGCAAGATGATCTGGCGCGGGATGTCATCGGACGGAAACAGCAGCCAGGGCGCGATGGCCCAGGCCAGACCGTGACCCAGGAAAGTCATCCGGAATCGCATCAACCACGTATCCAGCCCGACATCGGTCAGGTTCTGACCGAGTTGCCGGAAGGCAAATCCCACGGAAAGTCGCGCAGTCAGCGAACCAAGCAGGAGGAAGACCCAGATCGCGATGGGCGCCGCGGCGACTTGCTTCCAAACCGCGGTGATCAGAATGGCAGCGACAACGGCTGAGCCTAAGGACGCCGTCGGCGCGATCGCGGCGTGACTGCGCAATTGCGCCCATCGCAGCACTGCGACCGGAACGATCCGTTGAGAGGCGTCAGCAGTCGACATCAAGAGCGGAGCGCGTCGCCAGATGAGGTGGCCATCCGGCATCGTTGCATCGGCGGATTATACGGAGTGCGAACTTCAATGTACGGACACGTCGAATCCGTGCACGCCGCAGCGAACGCGCGCCGCAAGCTGGTCGGGGATCAGAGCTGCCCCGCATCGTAGGCGCAGCGGAAGCCGAGATTGTCGAGGCCACTGTCGGGAGCCGCGAAGGATCGCGCCGCGGTCCGGAAGTTGCGGCAGAAGTTTTCGGAACACATCCATGATCCACCGCGCATCACACGGTCTTTGCCTTGGACCGGTCCGGTCGGATTGTCGGCAGGCGACTTCGCGTAGTAGTTGAAGTCGAACCAGTCGGCATTCCATTCCCAGACGTTTCCAACCATGTCGTAGAGGCCGTAACCGTTCGGCTTGAAACTTCCAACGGGTGCGATACCGGCGAATCCGTCCTCCTTGGTCAGCCGCGTTGGGAACTCGCCCTGCCACCAGTTCGCCGCAGGCTTCCCTCCGGGGCGCAAGTCATCACCCCACGGAAAGGTCTCACCATTCTTTCCGCCGCGGGCCGCGAATTCCCATTCCGCTTCGGTGGGCAGACGGCCTTTCTCGTACGCGCAGAACGCCTTCGCATCGTTCCAGCTCACGTGGGTCACGGGATCATTCGCTTTCGACGGCGGGGAGCTGGGTCCAAGCGCATTGCGCCAGGTCGCGCCCTTGACCGGCATCCACTTCTGTTCCTTCAGACTGAAGACGCCCGACCATCCCCATTTCTCCGCTTCCGTGCGGTACTTCGTCGCCGCGACAAAACTGCCGAAGCGGGCCACCGTCACTTCGGTCGGGTCGATGGAGAACGGCTTGACGATGACCAGATGCGGCGGATTCTCTTCAGGACGTTCTCCGCCGCCCATGGTGAAACGTCCACCCGGAAGCTTGATAGGAGCCGCGGACGGAGGGGTCGCGGCCTTGCGCGCCGGAGCCGCCTTGGCGGGGGCAGCCGTGGTTGATGGCGCCTTCGCTTGACCTGAAGCCAGCGCCGTCGCGGCCCATACGAAGAGCGCGACAAAAGCGCCAGTGACGCTCCCGTGGCGGCCCCTCTGACGAAGACTTCGACTCATCACCCGGATCATAAGCAGCGGTGCTTGATAACGTTCGCGCGGTGGCTCATCTCGTTCTCTACGATGGCGTCTGCGGCCTCTGCGATCACTTCGTGCAGTTCCTCATCCGCATCGACCAACACGATCGCCTTCGCTTCGCGGCACTGCAGGGCGCACTGGGAGCGAAAATCTTGAACGCGCACGGCCGTTCCGCGACGGCTCTCTCCACCGTCGTCGCGATTCCAGATTACGACCCGGCCGCCGAACCCTCATCCCTCCAACTTCTCGACCGCAGCGACGCCGCTCTCTTCGCGATCGCGTCCGTGGGAGGCGTCTATGGGGGGGTTGGCGCTCTGCGGATCTTTCCGCGATTTCTGAGAAACGCGGTCTACGTCCTGGTCGCCCGCTCCCGCTACCGGGTCTTCGGCCGATTCGACGCCTGCCCCGTTCCAACCGCAGCCACGCGCGCCAGATTCCTCGACCTGCCCGTCAGAACGCCCTTGGCTTGAGCGCACCCCTTCGGCTCGGACTGACCCTGACCGGCGGCTCCTGCCGGTGCGCTTTTCAGGCAGGGGTCCTCGAAGCGCTTCACGAACGGGGCATCCGATTCGATGCCGTGTGCGGCGTGTCTTCGGGTGCCTGGAATGCGGCCGCCGTCGCTTCGGGCTCTATCGACCGCATGCGTGAGATGTGGCTCGGCGCGACCGCATTTCCCGTCTACAGCCTGAAGAACTTTGGGTTCAACCGAACGCCTTTCAACTACCTTTACATGCATCACCACTTCACGAAGCACGCGGTGGATTTCGCGGCCATCGCAAGGTCGTCCATGCTTTGGATGGTGAGCCTGACCCGAGTGCGCGACTTCACGCCCGTCGTGTTCACCAACCGGGATCATCCAGAGATCGATGCTTTCGCCCTCACCCTCGCCACGAACACCTTGCCGCCCATCTACCCATGGCCCGCTCGAATCGAAGGGCGTCTGTATGTCGATGGCGGTTTCACCAACAACGCTCCTTACGAGCCGGTCCTCGAACAAGGATGCGAACGCGTGGTCGTCATCGCCAACAACGAGGACGGTTCGATGTTCAAAAGCGTGCGCGACCGGCGGCATGTGATCCCCGAAGCTCTTCGAGCACGCGTGACCGTGATCCATCCGAAGCGCTTCCTGCCCGTGACCTTCAACGACCTTGACCGCGGGCGGATCATCGACGCGATGGATCACGGCTACGAAGTCGGTCGGACGGCGGACGTGTGACCGACGCGCTCCCCGTCTCCGCGGTCCTTCCTCAGCTACGCGACGCCCTCGCGCGCGAACGCATCGTGATCCTCACGGCGGCGCCGGGTGCCGGAAAGAGCACGCTCGTGCCTCTGGAGCTGATGCGCGAGCCGTGGCTTGGAGGTCAGAGGATCTCGATGCTCGAGCCGAGACGGCTGGCCGCGCGCACAGTGGCGACGCGCATGTCCTCCCAACTGGGCGAAGCCGTTGGACAGACCGTCGGTTATCGCATCCGTCGCGAGTCGCGGATGAGTGGGTCCACCCGCATCGAAGTGGTCACCGAGGGAATTCTGACCCGGCAACTGTTGTCGCAGCCCGATCTCGAAGGCTGCGGCCTGCTCATCTTCGACGAGTTTCACGAGCGCTCAATCCACGCGGACCTCGGCCTGGCCCTCGCCCGCCGCGCGCAAGCGCTCTTCCGCCCGGACCTGCGCATCCTCATCATGAGCGCCACCCTCGACGAAGCGATGATGTCGCGTCAGTTGGGCGGTATTCCCGTGATCACAAGCGCCGGGCGAACGTTCCCGGTCGAGATTACCTACGCGCCCGACGACATTCAGACGGATCGGGACTCGGTTCCGGCCGTCGCGGCCGCGGTTCGACGCGCGCTTCGAACCACCGAGGGCGATGTCCTGACCTTTCTTCCCGGAACTTCAGAGATCGCGCGTGTCGCGAACGCCTTGCAGGACCTGGCGAACATCGACATCCGTCCTCTTCACGGCGATCTGACCATCGAGGCCCAGCACGCGGCGATCATGCCCGGCCCGCGACGTCGCGTGGTTCTCGCCACGAACATCGCCGAGACCAGTCTCACCATCGAAGGCGTGCGCGTGGTCATTGACAGCGGGCTGGCGCGCGTCTCACGTTTCGATTCGGGCCTTGGACTCTCCCGCCTTGAGACGGTGCGAATCGCGCGCGACAACGCGGATCAGCGGGCGGGGCGCGCGGGCCGTCTCAGCGCAGGCACCGCCTTCCGACTCTGGACGCAGGGAACGCAGATGTCCCTCTCGGCCTCACGATCTCCAGAGATCACGGATGCGGACCTGTTGCCACTGGCGCTCGACCTGGCGATCTGGGGCGAAGCGGACGACTCGCTCTCATGGATCACCGCGCCGCAGCAGGGCGCGCTTGCGGAAGCGCGTCGGATCCTGGTCGACCTCGGCGCGATGAAAGACGGCTCCGCCACGTCTCACGGCCGCGCCATTCACGAGCTTGGGGTTCACCCACGCATCGGCCATCTGCTGATCGAAGGCCGTGCAATGAAATTAGGCGGCCTCGCCGCCGACCTCGCGGCGTTGCTGGAAGAACGCGACATTCTTTCGCGGGACGCGGGCGCCGACCTCACGCTTCGGGTCGAAGCTTTACGCGGCCGCGGACGCTCCAGCGCTGCGAACCTGGGGGGTCTCAATCGCGTCCGCGAGATCGCGCGGGATCATCGCTCCCGCCTCAAACTCAAGAATGATGAAGCGCCCGGCGCGGTTGATGATGTCGGTCAACTGGTGGCGCTCGCTTATCCAGAACGCGTGGCTCAACGTCGCCCCGGGTCCACGGATCGCTATCGCCTCGCCACCGGTCGCGGAGCCCGGCTCGAAGCGGGTGACGCGCTGAGTCACGAAGAGTGGCTCGCGGTGGCGCATGTGGACGCACGTGACGCTGAAGGCCGGATCTTCCTGGCCGCGCCGCTCGACGCGACGTCCCTGCGCACTGAAGAACGCGACACGATCGAGTGGTCGAGCGAGCGCGGCGTCATCGTGGCGCAGCGTGAGAGACGGATCGGCGCGCTGGTCACAGACGCCAGGCCACTCACGAGCGTGCCGGACGAAACCAAGATCGACCTGCTCGCGCGCGCGATTCGCTCCGAAGGTCTGCTGCCTCAGATGATGTCGGATGCGGCCCGCGCTCTGCAGGCTCGTCTGCTGGCGCTCAAGGCCTGGGGGCGAGCGGACGGTTTCCCCGACGCTTCAGACGAGGCGCTCCTCTCAACGCTCGGCGAATGGCTTCGATCCGACCTCGTCGCCTCACGCTCACGGGCGGATCTCCTCCGCGTCGACACCGCCCACGCGCTCAACGCGATGCTGAGTTGGAACCAACAGCGCGAGGTCGCGTCTCTCGCTCCGCCCATCATCGAAGGCCGACCGGCTCAAGGATTGAACTCACCTACTTCGCGGATGGCTCGGCGCCGGTCCTCGCCATCCGGCTCCAGGAAATCTTCGGCTGGCTCGACACGCCCACCGTGAATGACGGCCGCACCCGCGTGACGCTGCACCTGCTCTCCCCGGCACGGCGGCCCGTGCAGGTGACGCAGGATCTCCGCAGCTTCTGGTCGAACACGTACCCCGAAGTTCGAAAAGAACTGCGATCCCGCTATCCTCGTCACTCGTGGCCCGACGATCCACTCACCGCGCCCCCGGTCCGCGGGCCGAAAAGGCGTGGAACCTAGCCGCCCATGTTTGCGCCCGCACGCTTGGTCGGCGTACGTTTGCTCTGGCCTGTTTGGAGACCTCATGAAATCTTTATTAAAGGCCGTTGCCTTGACCGTCGCCCTCGCGGTTTCTCTTCCCGCAGTGGCGGCCACCGCAACGACACATCACCGCACGACGCGCGCCCACGCTCGGAAGCACGCGACGCGGAGCACCACCACGCGTCATCGGACCACCGCGCCCCGGAAGGCCACCCGTCGCCATGTGGCGGCGTCTTCGACGGCTCGTGCGACGACGACTCACGCGTCAAAGGCGCACGCGACAACGACGCACCGAAGGCGGCGCGCCGTCAAGCATCGCGCCCACTGACCCTCAGGCCGGCGCTTGCGCGAACTTGTAGCCAAGCCCATGGATCGTAAGGATCAGAGAAGGCCGGGCCGGATCGTCCTCAAGTTTGCGTCGCAGATTGGCCACATGCACATCGACCGTCCGCGTAAGAGGAACGGTGCTGTATCCCCACACCGCCTCGAGCAGTTCGTGGCGTGACAAGGTGGCACCTTGATGTTCCAGGAAGTACCGGAGCAAGTGAAGTTCCTTGCCCGACAGTTCTACCGGCGCGCCTGACTTCGTCACCTCGGCCCGGCGAAAGTCCACATGGATGGGGCCCACGCTCACCGAACGATGCGCGAGTGAATTCGCGGGCTCGGTCGGCGCGGTATCGCGACGGAGCCGTGCCTCGATGCGCGCAAGCAGCTCCGCCATGTCAAAAGGCTTGACCAGATAGTCGTCGGCGCCGAGCTTCAGGCCCACCACGCGATCGCTGACCTGGCCGCGCGCGGTCAGCATCAGCACCGGCGTCTTGATTCCTTTGGCCCGAAGATCGCGGCACACGTCGAAGCCTGACTTCCGCGGAAGCATGCCGTCGAGAAGAATCAGATCCCACGCCTCCGTGCTGCCGCGGCGAAAGCCTTCATCGCCGTCGCGGGCGACACCTGTGACGTAACCCTCAGCGCGCAGGCGATCCTCCAGAGTCAGGACAAGACCCGGCTCGTCCTCGACAATCAGAACGCGTGCGCTCATACCGTCTTCAGCTCGATGGTGAAGAGCGCGCCGCCCTGAACACCATTCGCGGCAACCACACGGCCGCCATGACTCTCAACGATGCGCTTCACCAGTGCCAGCCCCAGTCCACTGCCAGGAATCTGCGCCTCGCTCGCGCGCTGCCCTCGGTAGAACGGCTCGAACAAATGCGGAATCTCCGACGGCGTCAGGCCCGCGCCCTCGTCACCCACGGAAATCGCCACACCATGCTCACGACGCTTCAGTCGCACGATGACATGCGGAGCATCGCCTCCGTATTTCAGCGCATTGCCAAGAAGGTTCGAGATCGCGCGTGTGAGGTGAGAGAGATCGCCATTCACCTTGAAGGGTTCGAGCGGAATATCCATCGCGACGGACGCATGGCGTTCCGCGGCCAGCGCCTGCATTCCTCTCACGGCTGCACGCGCCGCATCAGCCGCGTCGATGGGCCCTCGCAGCGCGCGTGCCGGCGCGTCAGCTCCCGCGAATTCGAGAACGTGTTCGACCATATCGGCGAGGCGAACGCTTTCATCGCGGATCAGGGCACCGTAGCGCTTCGCCTGATCGCGACCCTCCACCACTCCATCAGCAAGATTGTCGGCGGCGGACCGAATCACCGCGAGCGGGGTACGCAGTTCATGGGAGACCGCGGCGACAAACTCAACCTGCTGGGTCGCGATGGCGCGCAAACGTCGCGCGGAGAAGAAGACGAGTCCTGCAGAGAGGCCAAGGACGCCCAGAATCGACGCGGACAAAGCCGTGTTCCGCAGTTGCTGCTTGCTCACCGCCGCAGCGATCGAGCCATCCTTGTGGCGCAGCATCAAGGTCCAGGGCGCGGTTGAGGTGGCCGTCGTCACGGTGCCACTGCGGACCACGGGCGGAGGACCAGACCGGCCAAGTTGAACAACGAAGCGAACCGATGACTCGGCGTTCACTTCGGCGACTCCGGGAAGGATCCCTCGCAGCAGCGACTTGTCGAGATCGTCGAATCGAACTCTGAGCAGAGGCGACTTCGCATCCGCATCGAGCGCGCCCTTGACGGGGACGCCGCTGATATCGGACCCGTCGATGCTTCTGACCACCGACCAGACAAACGGCGCGTCGGGACCGAGCTTTTCATTCGCGATCGACGCCACGATCTGATTCTTGAGGTAGGCAGGATCGAGGACAACGATCTCAGTCGGCCCCCGCCCGGTGTGACGCAGGAAGAGTTGGCGGATCTGACCCACGAGATGCGGCGGGCCGGGAACAGGCTCCTGCTGATTCACCACGACGTTCACGATGGGCAGCAACAGGGCGGGTACGTCGGCGAGAACCGGAGCCATACTCGTCGGAACGGGAATGCCGAGCGATGCATCGGACTCGTTCTCCACCGCTGCCTTGACCTTCGCGAGCGATTCCGGCCACGCTTCCTCGACAAGCTGTCGTGTCGGCGCATCGAAACGAAGAAGGCGCGAACCACCGGCCTCCAGATGCTCGGCGACGAACAGCTCCTTGACCAGCCCCGCGTGCGGCGACTCCTTTTGCCAGCGCTCCAGGAGCTCGGCGAACGCGGCGCCGTCCCGCGCGGCAACCGCCTTGCCATCAACGCGCAGTTCAAGAAACGCGCGCGTCAGCTCGCGATCAACCGCCTGAGCAATGGCGTTCGCCTTCTCGGTGGCCTCTTCCCCAAGCTTGCGACGCTCACCCTCGGCGATGGCTCCCAGCCATCGGTGCTGAACCACGGCCAGAACACAGAGAAGGCTGATGACCGCGAGCAGCGCTCCGCCCTCAATCCGGGAGCGGGAAGAACCAAGCGAGAAAGGGGTCGGTGTCACGTCAATAACTAGGACGGAAATGTAGCACCGCGGTTCGACCGACCTTGAAGAAAAACCACGCTTTACAGCTTCTTTACGACCTCGTTACAGCCCTTGACGTCTTTGCCGCGTCCACGCCCGTATCACTTTCCAGATCACACACATCTCTCACCGTTCCATGAAAGGAATCAGCACCATGCAAAGACGTCAGATTCAGGACATCGCCGCGGCCGCGCTCTTCGCCCTCGCCACCGCCGGCTTCGTTGGCGCGGAAGGCACCGACGCCAAGGCCACCGCACTTCTCGCCAAACTTCGCGCTTCCCTCGGAGGAGAAACAAAGCTGGCTGCCGTGAAAGGCCTCACCTTCGAGGCAGATATGCGTCGCGTTCTTCCGGGCGAAGGCGGACAGCCAGGCCCGGAGATGTCGGGCGACATCAAGCTCGACCTCGGCGGACCCACGAAGTACCTCTTCGTCGATTCGTTCTCGCCCATGGCGGGCATGCCTCCCATTTCAATTGGCTCGGCCATCGATGGCGATACCCAGTGGAGCGGGCCCGTCTCGGCGCCGATGGGCAACATCCAGATCCGCGCGGAGGGTGGCGGCGATCCCGCACATCTGCGCGCACGTCTCGAGAAGGATATGACGCGTCTGTCGGTCGCGCTGCTCGCAGGCTCCGGGACGCCAGGCGTTGAGTTCACCTACGGCGGCACCGCGGAGTCCCCCGACGGCCAGGCCGAGGTTCTTGATGTCAAGGGTCCCGGCGACTTCAAGGGCAAGCTGTTCCTGGATCAGAAGACGTCGCGTCCGATGATGCTCGTCTATCAGGAAATCCCCCGTCGAATGGCGCTCCGTCGCGGCCCGGGTGGGCCAGGTGGTCCTCCTCCTGCGGCGGATGGGCCAGTCGCTCCAGAGATGAAGGAAGCGCAGATGTTCCTCTCCGACTACAAGAACGAAGACGGCATCGCCCTGCCTCACGCCATCACCATCAAGGTGCAGGACGGTCCGACCGAAGAGTGGACCGTTCAGAAGATCAAGATCAATCCGGTGTTCGGCGCCGATCACTTCAAGAAGCGCTAAGGAACGAACGCCATGCTCGCCACATCCCTCCTGCTGTCTCTCGCTCTCGCGGTCCCGTCCGGGGACGTCGTCGTCACCGTGACCGATCCCTCGGGGGGACGCATTCCCGGCGCGACCGTCACGATTGATCCCGACTCATCGAAGCTCATCTCGGGCATGACGGGCGCTCGGGGAGACGCATCCTTGAGCGGAGTGGAAAGTGGCGAGCATCGCATGCGCGTTTCCATCCCGGGGTTTGAAACCTGGGAAAAGAAAGTGAAGGTGCGCGATGGAGCGGCCAGAGTGGAGGCGAAGCTCCGCCTCGCGAAGCTGGCTGAGGATGTTTCGGTCACGCCGGATGAGCGAGGCTCCGCATCAACCGGCTACAAGACGACGCTGACCGAAGCCGACCTCGCGAACATGCCCGACGATCCGGATGAGCTCGAAGCTGCGTTGCGGGCCATTGCCGGACCGGGCGCGTCGATGCGGGTCAACGGCTTCTCCGGCGGGCGCCTTCCCCCGAAATCGCAGATCCGTCAGGTTCGCTTCGTGATGAATCCCTACGCCGCTGAGTTTCACGAAGCCCAGCCGATCTTCATCGACATTCAGACCAAGCCGGGCCTTGGCGATTGGACCCGGACGGCGCGCAGCGGCTTCCGCGACGATGCCCTCAACTCGCGCTCTCCGCTTGCTCCTTCTCGCGTGCCTGATTCGTACCGCCGTTTTGGCTTCGATCTGTCCGGGCCGCTTCAGAAGGACAGGACGTCGCTCTCTATTTCGGCGGAAGGACGTCTCACCGACACGGCGCGCACCGTCTCGGCTCTGACGCCCGCCGGTCGCGTCTCTCAGCTCGCTGACTCCGGCACGGACCGCATGGATTTTTCGGGACGCCTCGAACACGCCTGGGCCAAGACACATACCCTGCGCGCGGAAGTGTCGTCGCTGTCGCGCAATGAAACGGGTCTCGGCATCGGCGGTTTTGATCTCCCTGAGCGCGGCTACAAGCAGGATCGTCAGG
>JBDTQB010000049.1:0-19153 GCA_039932395.1 Vicinamibacteria bacterium
GGATCACCACGTCGCCCACGTAGAGATGGTTCGTGGGCACATACACCGTGAGCACGTCGTGGGTGGTGCCGTCGCGCAGGGTGAGTTTGAAGGATCCGGTCACGAAACCGGGCGTCGTGCGGCCGGGAAGGCGCGCGAAAACAAAGCGTTGGAATGCATCCTTCGACTGCGGGCCGCCAAAACCCGACAGGACTTTCTTCGTCGTTCCGTAAACCGATCCGACAAGCGGCACAACATCCAGAACCGCGTCGGCGCCATCGAGTAGTTTCTTGAGCGGACCCGTAGAGAACAAAAGGCCGGCCAGGAGCACCGTGGCAATCGTAATCAGAAACCCCAGGCCTTGGATATCGCGGCCGAAAACCAAGTTGGCGAGAGGATGGGCGAGGCCGTCAAGGTACGAGAACAGCCACCACAGCGCCTTCACCGTGATGACAATGGGAACCAGGACGACGAGGCCGCCAATGAACGCGTTGCGTAATCGAGTCGTGAGCGTCATGGCCGAAAGACCGAAACGAAGCGGTGGGCTTACTTCATGCTCAGGCTGCAGCGGAATCGCTCGCCTTTTTTCGACATCACGTCGACATCCATAGCCCAGCGCGTGGTGCCCGCTACCCAGGAGCCGGCAACTTCCGCGATCATCGGGCGCTGGTCCACCTTGACGGTGTCTTCCTGGATGCGGACCGCGGGCGAAGTGACCTCTCCGTTGCGCGCGACTTTGACAGCCAGGGTGTCGAGCTTCGCCTCACGCTGGCCTTCGTTCTTCAGGAAGATGCGGACGCGGAACGGGGCGCCTGGGACCAGGGGAGTCGGGGTCACTTCAAACTCGAAGCGGCCAGTGAAATCCTGCAAGGCGACGCCCGACATGTCGAATCCCTTCGGAGTCTTGGCGCTGGGATCAACGGCTGCGGTCACCCGGGTGCGGCCCGTGATGAACTCGCGCAATTCAGGAGGCGGGCCCGCCACGGTGGGAGCGACGACCGGGGTCTGAACCGGAGCAGCCGTAGGTGCCGGAGTCGCGATGGGAGCGATGGTTTCGCTCGGGATCGGACGAATCGTCAATGTAGGAAGGGCCGTCGGACCAGGAACCACTACGGCAACCGTCGCCGTAGGAGCGGGCGTGCTCGTCGGACGGGTCGCCTTGGCCGCTTCCTTCTCCTTGGCTTCGATGGCGCGACGGGCGCGATCGAAGGCGTCACGAGCCTGGAGGTACGTCTGGGTCGCAGAAGTAAACTGACGTTCTTTCAAGGTCACAGCGGCGGCATCCGAGAACTTCTTGGCTTCGAGGTAGGCGGCTTCCACGGAAGCGCCGTCCTTAGCATCGGCCAAGGCCTTGGCCTTTTCCATTTCTGCCTTCGCGTCGGTGGCGCGGGCCGCGAAGTTTGAGTTCAGCTTGCTTGAGAGTTCGGCCACGATCGGGTTCTTCGGATCGCGCGCCATGACGCGCTCGACGGCCGCGGACGCTTGGGCGGAATCGCCGCGGGCGATCGCGTCTCGGGCGGCGGCGACGGATGTCTCGATTTCGCGAGTCGCACTTTGCGCCTGTTCACGAATGCCAAGCGCCTCTGGATTGGTTGGATCGAGCTTCAGGATGCGCGCGGTCTGATCGATCGCACCTTTGTAGTCCTTGTCATCAAGGACCCGGCGCGCCAGATCGAGCTGGGTCTCCACCAGGTTCGCGGTCAGCGCATCGATGCTGGACTGGGCGATGCCGCTATCCTTTTTGTTCATGACGCCGTAGAGAAGGATGCCGCCGATGACCAGCACGGCGAGAACTCCGATGATCAAAAGGGGGCTGGTCGGCTTGGGCTGGGGCGGAGGAGGAATGGATGCGGAAGCGGATCGCGGATCGTTTCCGGAGCGACCGTTGGGCGGACGTGAGCCGGAGCGACCGACGCGACCTGTGGTGTAAGGCGTGGACGAGACTCCGGCCGACGGAGGGACCGAGGCCGAACCACCGCTCGTGCGACCGTAGCTCTTGAAAGGAGCGGGTTTAGACGTTCCGGTCGTGCTCGCGAGGGCAGGTGAGGCGGAAATCGCGGTGGCGTCGGCCGGGGGAGGAGCGGTGTTCGCATCACTGGTCTCCTCGTACTCGACGACCTCCGGATCTTCGCCGTAGCGGAAGGCTCGGATCGCATCACGCAGAGCGCCCGCATTGCGGTAGCGGCCATCGACCTGCTTGGACATCGCCGTCTCGATGATCGTGACAATCTCGTCAGGCAAACGCGGATCCCACTGGCGTGGGGGCGGCGCTTCCCGATGGACGACCTGGTACAGGGTCGCATGAACCGACTCCGCGTCGAACGGCTTGCGATTCGTGAGAAGTTCGTAGAACACGGCGCCCGCGGAGAAGACGTCGGAGCGCGCGTCGACGCGCTCGCCCATCACCTGCTCGGGCGACATGTAGTTCGGCGTGCCCATGACCACGCCGGTCTTGGTGAGATCGGAGCTGCCCAGGCGGGCGAGACCGAAATCGAGAATCTTGACCTGACCGTTCGGCTGGACGTGGATGTTGCCGGGCTTCAGATCGCGGTGGATGACCTCACGGCCGTGGGCGTAGGCGAGACCGTCCGCCACCTGCTCCATGATGTCGAGCTTCTGCTCGAACGTCAGCGTGCCGGCGGTGATCAGCTCTTTGAGGTCTTTTCCCTCGAGAAGCTCCATCGCCATGTACAACTCGCTGTCGGCCTGGCCGAAGTCGAATACGGTGATGATGTTCGGATGGTTGAGCTGAGCGGCCGCGCGTGCTTCGCGAAGGAAGCGTTCTTTGTTCTCGTTGTCGGAACCGAGAGACGCGGAAATGGTCTTGATCGCAACGGTGCGACCAAGAACCGGGTCCTGGGCCCGCCAAACGACTCCCATCGCCCCGGAGCCGAGGTGGCTTAGCGCTTCATATTTGCCAAACGTTTTCTTTGCGGTGTCGCTCAAAGCTTCCTCGACGATTTCGTCAGCATAGCATCGCAAGACGCGCCCAAATGGCCGAGTTCATGCGACTTCCTACGACTGGGAACAAAACTCATAACGCTCGGCGATCGGACCCTGGCTAGGGCAGCAGCGCTTTGGTGATACGAGCCATGAGAGCGTCGCTGTCTGCCTCTTTTTCGATCCCACGGGTGAGGATAACCAGCACGCAGGGGTGATCGCCATAGACAATCGCCGCATCATGGTGGATCTTCGTGATGGTGCCGGTCTTGTGAGCGACCCGAGTCCCCGGAGGCAGGCCCTTGGGAATGCCCTCATTGAACTTCTGTTCCGCCAGCACGTCGACCATCCGCGCACTCGCGGCCTTCGACACGGCCTTGCCCTTCGCGATGGCGTTAAGCGTGATGAAAAGCCCGCGCGCCGTGGTCTCGTTGATGATGCCCTGATCGAAGGCCTTCTGGTCCTCGACGCCTCGGCGGACTTCGAGCCCATAGGCGCCCAGGGAGGTCACAGTGTTGCGAACATTCTTGACCCCCAGACGGTCGATCAGAAGGTTGGTCGCGAAGTTCGACGAAACCGTGATCATCTGGAAGTTCAGGTCTTCAAGAGTCATCGGCTTTCCGACGTTCTTGTACACCGTGTCGTCCGAGTCGTCGCCAAAGTCCATCGAATAGGGAGAGCCATCCACCACGCTCTTGAACTCGTTCTTCACTTCGATTTGATCGGAGAGGCGGAGTTTTTTTTCAGCCTCCTGCCGGAACAGTTCCACCATGACCGGGACCTTCATCGTGCTGGCCGCGTGGTAGGTCTTGTCCGCATCAAACATCCACTCTTCGCTGCCGTCGAGTGCCCGGTAAGCGACGGAGACTTCGCCCGGTGCCTCACCAATGATTTTCTCGGCGGCCAGACGGCGCGCGGAAAAGGGTGAGACCTCCGGAGTCGGAGACGGAGTCGCCTTCTGGGTCATCAGGTTTGCCGTCAAGGCCAAGGAGAGCAGAACAATCATCTCTTCACACCGATCCTAGAACAACGCAGCCCTTCAGGGGGGTCTCCGATCGACGCAGGCGTGCTCACGGCCTGGATTTCGAAAAGTGTGCCCGCCCACTCGCCGCCGGGACGTTGATAGACCTCAAGGCGTTTCAACCCGAATCCTTGGAGGAGAGGCTTGAAGTCAAGCTGGTCGGATCGTGGCCCGGCGGCGATCAGGGCGCGGCGACCGGGCACGGGCTTCATGCGCGCGCGGAACTCGGCTGAACCAAAGTCGCCTTCGGTCCGTTCGACCGCGTGTGCGCCATGCAGCAGAATCGTAAGCCCGGCGGCCACCGTGCGATTGGCTCCGGTGTCGACGTAGACCTCAAGCGGACCCGCGGCCGACTCCCGGCGGATGCGCTCAGCCATCTCGCGCACTCCGTAGCCCGCAGGCCATCCGGTGACGAGCTGAATGCGATCGTCATGCGGGAAGGGCGCGTCCTCGGGATGCGTGAGCAGCGCCCATGAGAACGGAAGGGCGGTCATCGATGCCAGAAGCGTGAGCCCGACCGCGGTCCAAGCCGCCCGGCGCGGGCTGACAAGGCGCGACACCAAGTCGATTCCTCCAGCGGCGAGAACCAGTAATGGGGGAAGAGTGGGCAGGACATACCGTGCCGACCAGGGTTGGGAAAAGAGCGCGAACAACGCGAAGGGCACAGCGCAGGATGCGGCCAGCCAGAGGACGCGGCGGTCCCTCAACAGAACGAACGAGATCGCAGCCGTGAGCAGGGTCGGGAGAGTGAAGTAGCCGAGCAACCATTGCGACATGTCTCGGAGTGTCGAAAACATCACCGAACCCGACGTCAGCGGATCGACGATGTGTTGTTCGCGGATTTCTCCGCTGTTCGCGTAGAAGAACCAAAGCATGGGCGTCGAGGCCGCCAGGCCGATCACCGTCGGGGCGAAGAGTCGACGAAGGGTGGCGATGCGATCGGTGGGAAGGATCAAGGCTGCCAGCGGCAGGCTTCCGAGGAACAGCAAGGCCGAGACCTTCGAGAACACCGAAAGCGCGATCGAAAGAACAATCGCGAATTGAACCCATCGGCCAGACGAGCCGTGCACAAGAACCAGAACCGCCAGCATCATGCCGGTGAGCGCCGCGGTGAGAAACCCATCGGACAACGCGAGCCGGTCATAGACCAGGGCGAACGGGCTCAGGAGAGACAACCCGCCCGCAATCAGCGCGCCCCGACGCCCCCATAGCCGATCCGCCAGCAGCATTATAAAAATGAGGGTCAGGGAGCCCACGACGCTTGCGATGGCCCGGGCTGCCCAAAGACGATCTTCGAAGGGAAGAGCCAGTCCATATGCGACGACAGCAAGAACGCGCCCCGCTCCGATCGGCCTCAGCACCCGGCCCTCGTGGACCAGGCGCTCAGCCCACTGGATGTGAACGGACTCATCCAGAAAGATGGGAAGCGCGCCGAGGCTCGAAAGCCGCGTCACGAAGTACGCCAAAAGAAAAAGGCAGATCACCCGGACGGGCAACCTGCCTTCGCGCTGGAGACTGCGCTCCGGCGCGTGCGACTCTGGCTTCGATCGTTCCCGCTCCAAGCGGGAACTCTATCGAAGCCTCGTGGTTACTTCTTCTTCGTTACTTCTTCTTGGGCATGGGCGACGGGGCGGCCGCCGGCATGATGGTGTCCTTGGGAAGCGGCTTGCGCGGGAACATCTCATCCCGGTTGGCCGCGTGAAGGACGAACGAAGCCATCACCGCAGACGCCTGCATCATGTCTTCACGCTGAATGCGGTCGAAGGTGTCGAGGTTGGTGTGGTGGGTGCGGGTGTCGTAGTCGGCTTCGTCCTGGATCATCTGGAATCCGGGGATGCCGACGGCGTCGAACGAGAGGTGGTCCGTGCCGCCCGTGTTGCGCATGGTCAGCGTGGTGACGCCAAGATCGGCAAAGGGCTTCATCCAGGATTCGAAGATAGGCGCGGCGGCGGCGTTCTGCTGGAGATAGACGCCACGGACCTTGCCGGTGCCGTTGTCGAGGTTGAAGTACGCCGAGACCTTCGCTTGATCCGCCTTCAACGTGATCGGGCCCTGAGGACCTCCGCCTCCCGGAAGGCGTGGTGCGCCCGCAGCGGGAGCCGGGCGGCCGCCGAAATGCTCGCTCACGTAGGCGCGCGAACCAAGCAGTCCCTGCTCTTCACCGGTCCAAAGGCCAATGCGGATGGTGCGCTTCGGCTTCATGTCCTTGAGGATGCGCATGACTTCCATGGCCACGCCGGAACCCGCGGCGTTGTCCGTGGCACCCGTCGCGAGGTGCCAGGAGTCAAGATGTGCTCCGACCATGACGATCTCGTTCTTCTTGACGGGATCGGTTCCCGGGATTTCGGCGACGGTGTTGTAGGCCATCAGATCGTCATCGTAGAAGCGGGCCTTCACGTCGATTTCGAGCTCGACGTCGATCTTCTTGTCCATCAGGCGCGCGATGCGATTGAAGTGCTCGGCCGCGAGAACGAGTGCCAGGGGACCTGTCTCTTCGCCCTTCTCGCGCGAACCGCCGCCGCCGCTGCGGAGCATGCCGGCGTCGAGGCCGGAGCCTTCGATGGTGGCGAGGACTTTCTCCTTGGCGAGAAACTCACGGAGCGTCTTCTGGAACGCGAAGCGGCGGATGAACGCCTGCGGATCGGCGGCGGGAGCGCCGGGAGCGCCTGCGGCGGGGGGGCCGGGACGGCGGGGGAACTCGAAGACTCCGAGCTTGGCGAGCTTCTCGTCGTCGTAGCGCTGGAAGAGATTCGCTTCGGGGGCCTTCAACTCGCGGGCATCGCCGATGATGAGAATGGCGCCTTCAAGCTTGCCCTTCCACTTGTCGAGATCCGCCTCGGACTCAAGACGTCCGGCGCGCACCACCTTGCCGCGCTGCGGACCGTTGGTGCCAGGCGTCCACGCCTTGGGGACGGCGATGAACGCGGCTCCCTGAGGCGAAAGCATGGTCACTGACGCTTTGTCGTAGGACCAGCCGCGGCCGAAAGGACCCCAGGCTTCGAGATGGGCATTCGCCATGCCCCAATCCTCGAGCTGCTTGCGCGTCCATTCGTTGGCGGTCTTCAAATTGGGCGAACCGGTGAGGCGCGGTCCAATCACGTCGGTGAGCTGACGGATCGTCTCCATGACTTGAGAGCTGTTTCCGAGCGCCTCGTCGCGGATTTTTTGAACGGAGGCGTAGTCGACCTTCTCTTGCGAGAAGGCGGGACTTGCGGCAAGGGCGACAACGGTCGCGCAGGCAAGAAACTTCATTGAGCGGTATCTCCAGCTTTGGATTTGATTTCGCGGGCGAACTCGGCAATTCCGTCCTGCCAGGGCGGCAGGAGGATCTGCGGTTGCTGAATTGTACGCAAGACTGAATAGGCCGGGCGGGGGGCAGGTCTTGGGAAGTCAGCCGCGGTCACCGGAGTCAGCGTCGTGGTCAGCCCCAATTCCTTGAACAGGTGACTCGCGATTTCGAACCAGGAAGCGCCGTCGCCCGCTCCGGACAGGTGATACGTGCCGTAGGCGCCGGTGCCGATCAAGGTCAGGATGGACTGCGCGAGATGCTTCGCGGAAGTAGGTGAACCCTTGACGTCGCTCACGATTCGCAACTCGGACTGCTGGCCGGCGAGGCGGCGGAGCGTGTTCGGAAAATTGTTGCCGAGGATTTCGTAAACCCACGACGTGCGGACAATGTAGTGACGAGCACTCAGTTCACGTACCGCGACTTCGCCCGCGAGCTTGCTGCGGCCATAGTTGGACAACGGCGCCGGCTGGTCGTACTCGTGATACGGCGTGCGCTGCTTGCCATCGAAAACATAGTCGGTGGAAACGTGAAGAATCGCAGCACCTGATTCGGCGGCGGCCAATGCAAGATTTCGAGGACCAAGAGAGTTTCCACGAAACGCGGCATCGGGACTTGCCTGCGCGCCATCCACATCGTTGAACGCGGCCGCGTTCAGGATCAGGTCGGGCGCGTGGGCCTTGACCGCGGCCCGCACGTCGCCCAGAGAGGTGATATCGAGAGCGCCGTGGCCGAACACAGCAAGTTCGTGGTCCTTGTTCTGGGCTTGAATCTGTCGGCCGAGTTGGCCAGCCGCACCCGTGAGCAGGATCCGCATCGGCGGCTAGGCCACGAATCGCGGCAGGCGATCCATCAGTTCCGAAAGCGGAAGCGCCTTACTGTCGCGCGCAGAAAGAATCGGATCGCTCACCGGCCATTCGACCCCGATGCCGGGATCGTTCCAGAGCACCGTGAGCTCGTCGCCTGGATCGTAGTAGCCGGTGCACTTGTACTCGACATCCACGACGTCCGACAGCACCGCGAACCCATGAGCGAAGCCCGGCGGAACGTAGAGCTGCTTGAAGTTCTCCCCGGACAGGAGCGCCGACGTCCACTTTCCAAAATTCGGCGAGCCGACACGCACATCAACCGCCACATCGAGCATCGAGCCGGAGACCGCGCGCATGAGCTTCCCTTGCGGTTTTGAAACCTGCAGATGAAGACCGCGCACCGTGCCCTTGAGAGAACGCGAGTGATTGTCCTGGACGAAGGGGCCGGGAATGCCTGACGCTTCGTAGCGACTGGCGCTGAAGGTCTCCAGGAAGAAACCGCGTGGATCCTGAAAGACCCGGGGCTCGATGATCACGACGCCTGGCAGATCGGTTTCGGTGACCTTCAAAGCCCGCGTTCCTCCGCCACCATGCGCAGCAGATACTGGCCGTACTCGTTCTTCGCCATGACCTTGCCCGCGCGCTCCACGTCTTCAAGCTTCATGAAGCCCATCTTGAAGCCGACTTCTTCGGGACAGGCGACCTTCAGCCCCTGTCGCTCTTCGATGGCCTGGATGAACGTCGAGGCCTGAAGCAACGACTCGTGCGTGCCCGTGTCGAGCCACGCCATCCCGCGTCCGAGAATGATGACGTTGAGGTCGGATAGCTCCATGTACTTGCGATTGACGTCCGTGATCTCCAATTCGCCGCGTGGCGACGGCTTCAGAGAAGCCGCGATGTCGAGCACGCGGTTGTCGTAGAAATAAAGACCGGTCACCGCGAAGTTCGACTTCGGCTGCTTCGGCTTCTCTTCAAGGCTCGTGGCGCGCCCTTGGGCATCGAATGCCACGACGCCGTAACGCTCAGGATCCTTCACGCGATACGCGAAAACCGTGGCGCCCGATTCGCGCTTCGCGGCCATCTGCAGATCGCGCGGCAATCCGTCACCGTAAAAGATGTTGTCGCCCAGCGCCAGAGCGACGCTGTCATCGCCCACGAATTCGCGGCCGATGATGAACGCCTGGGCCAGACCGTCGGGACTCGGCTGAGCCGCGTATTCGAGGCGGATCCCGAACTGGGATCCATCCTTCAGCAGTCGCTTGAAGCCCTCCTGGTCTTCCGGTGTCGTGATGATCAGGATGTCGCGGATCCCCGAAAGCATCAGCGTGGTCAGCGGGTAATAGATCATCGGCTTGTCGTAGATCGGGACAAGCTGTTTGGAGACCGCCAGGGTGAGCGGATAGAGCCTTGTGCCGGACCCGCCGGCGAGGATGATGCCTTTGATGACCGGCTCCTATTTCTTTTCGAGGGTCGACGAAACGCCGCCGAGACGTTCGCGGTCGTATTTGCCACGCGTCACCGCGGAACTCCAATCGGCATTGTCCAGATACCAGCGAACCGTCTGCTGGAGTCCCGACTCAAACGCGTGCTTCGGCTCGAAGCCTAGTTCGTGGCGGATCTTGGAGGCGTCGATGGCGTAGCGCCGGTCGTGACCCGGGCGGTCTTTCACGAAAGTCTTGAGATCGGTGTAGCTCGCCTTGCCCGCGGCCTTGAGCGCTTCGTTTCCCGCGGCGGGGCGCTCGGCTTCAATCGCGGCGCACAACGCGTCCACGACCTGGAGATTGGTGCGCTCGGAGTTCCCGCCCACGTTGTACTTCTCACCGACCTTGCCTCGTTGCAGAGCGGCGAGGATCGCGTCGCAGTGATCGGTCACGAAAAGCCAGTCGCGGATGTTGCCGCCGTCCCCGTAGATCGGAAGGCTCTTGCCTTCGAGCGCGTTCATGATCATCAGCGGGATGAGCTTCTCGGGGAACTGATACGGACCGTAGTTGTTCGAGCAGTTCGTGATGATCGCGGGGAGTCCGTAGGTCTCATGCCAGGCGCGCACGAGATGGTCGGCCGAAGCCTTTGATGCCGAGTACGGCGAGTTGGGCGCATACGGCGTGTCTTCACGGAAGGCTCCGGTCTCGCCGAGCGAGCCGTAGACCTCATCCGTCGAGACGTGAAGAAAACGAAACGCGGCCTTGTCCTCGGCTGAGAGCGCCGTCAGCATCGCGCGGGAGGCTTCCAGCAGTTCGAAGGTTCCATTCACGTTGGTGCGAACGAAATCGCCCGGACCATCAATCGAGCGATCGACGTGACTCTCGGCCGCGAAGTTGACGATCGCCTGCGGCACATGGGCAGCGAAAAGCGCCCGCACCTGATCCCGGTTCGCGATATCGCCCTGAACAAAGGTGAGGCGCTCGCCGACGAGGTCCTCGAGGCTTTCGCGGTGGCCGGCGTAGGTCAGAGCGTCAAACACCACCAGGTGATGAGTGGTTGTCTCCAGAGCCCGCCGTACGAAGTTCGATCCGATGAAGCCGGCGCCGCCGGTGACAATCCAAGTCGTCATTGGCGCAAGCTTAGCCGCCCCCCCTCGTCCTTCGATGATTCGATAAGGGATGGCTGGGTGTTCCGAGGATCGGTCATAGACTCCTCGCTCGTCGCCCCATGCTGAAAAATCTGGCCACCGGCGTCTTCATCACGGCGCTGCCCTTCCTCGCGAGCGGTGTGGTGGCTGCGGCGAATCTCCCTCCGCTGCTCGCGTACCTGCTGTTTCCAGGTCGCAACCTGCTGATGTGCCTGGGCGCGATCGTCATCATCTGGTCGATTTTTCAGAGCCGGTTTTCGGTCGATGCTCCGATTTCCTTCCTCGAATCAGTGAGCCCGACGCTACCGTTCACCGTCTTGGGGTTCGCGTTGATTCTGATCATCGCGTTCGTGCGCGTGCCTCAACAGGAGAAGGAGGCTCAAGCCTTCGGCGGAGACGAGCCGAAGTATCTGCGCATCGCTTTCAGCCTGCTGCGCGACACGGACGCCGACATCAGCAGCGGTCGCACGGAGACTCCGGACCTTTCGCTGCGCTTCCAGCAAACGCGCAACCTCATCCTCACCGGACGCGACGCCTTCTCCGATCTGTTCAAACCGGTCGAGGTTCCACCGGATCATGTCTGGAATGTCGGCAACTGGACGGTGCGTGGACTGCATGGCGGTATGTACCACCTGCAGCCACCCGGCCTGCCCGCGATCATCGCGGTGGGGCTCGGGATCGGCGAAGCGGTTTTGCCGGAACGCGATCCCGGCATCTACGTCGCCGTCTTGCTCTCTCTTATCTGGGCCTTGGGTGCCTGGCAACTGTGGCGTCTGTCTCAGGAAATCTCCGGAGACGCGCTCGGTTCGGCGGTGTTCGTGGCGATCGTGCTCCTGTCGGCGCCGGTGTACGTGGGCGGCTATCAGCTCTTTCCTGAGAGCGTTTCGCTCCTCATCTTTCCGTGGCTGATCCGTCGGCTGCGTGGGAGCGAACTCAAACTCGGCGCGGTTCCCGCGCTTTTCACGGGCTTCGTGAGCGGCTACCTGCTGTGGATCCATCCCAAGCTCACGCTCGTGGCCGGCCTTTTTGCGCTTATGGGTCTGATCCGGCCGCGCACGACTGCGACGATCAAAGCGCTGTTCTTCTTCGCATTCGCGCTCACGGCCTTCAGCTCGCTGCTCTATTGCTTCCACATCTCCGGGTTGCTTCGACCCGAGGGCCTCTACATCCGCCAGGCCGAGGAGTACGTGGGCTCTCCCAACCCTTTCTCGCTACGCTTCCTCGCGGGTCTGGTGAAGGCCCTGATCGGCGGACGCGACGGCCTCTTCGTCTTCGCGCCTCTTCTTCTTTTGGGTTTCATGACCGCGGCGCGAAAACTCCAGACACGCGCCGTTCTTGAAATGCTCAGCCTGTTTCTCATCGTGTGGCTGACGTCAGCGGTTCACGACGGTGCGTCTCTCGGTTCCCCCGCGCGACTGATGGCGCCCGTCGCCTTCATTCCCGCCTTCTTCCTGGTGCGGGCATTGCGAGACGGAGCGTCGCCGAAGCTTCTGGCGACGGCGGTGCTGCTCTTCGTTCTTGGCAGTCAGATCACGGACAGTATGACGAGTGACTGGCGAAAGAACGTCAATCCCTATCGTTTGATGTTCACGAACTCCGCGACGAACTTCGAGCCCAGTCTGCCCGGCAATTCCTTCTCAAACGAAGCCTACGGAGTCGATCTCGCGAAAGCCGCGCTGATTTTCGTGACCCTCTTCGTGGTCGCGATCTACCTCAACCGCTCAGACAAATTCGATCGTCACGAGACCGATCCGGCGCGCTTCGGATGGGGCGTGCTCGCGACCGTCCTGGTGTTGGCCTTCGGCCTGCACTGGCTCACTCCGGCTTAGAGCCTGGAGGTGCCGCGGCTCCATTTTCCGCCTTGCGACACGCCTCGGCCACGCAATCCTTGAGTGCTGCCACGCGCGCTGAAAGCCGGCTGGCGTCCGCCGGCTTCAAGGACGCAGCCTGGTTATCCATCTGGTACGGATCCTTGCGAAGGTCGTAGTACTCCTTCTCGCCCGTGACGTACTCGATGTAGACATCGTTCTCGGAACGGACGCCGGAGTACGACCGCACTCGAAACGGCGCTCCCCCTCCGAAGTGCTCGATCAGAGTCGACTCCCGCCACGGAATGGGCGCCTTCGAGGCCGGCGCAAGAAAGGGAGCGTACGAGCGGCCGTCGCGCTGCGACAGCTCTGTTTCAGGCGCGCCCGCGAGGTCAAGCAACGTCGGCGCGAGATCCACGATGCCGATGACGTTGTCGACCACACGGTCTTCCGGAACACCCGGGCCACGCACGATCATCGGAACTCGGATCGACTCTTCGTACGGCGCGTACTTCTCGCCGGGAATCCGATGCTCGCCGCGGAACCAGCCGTTGTCGGACGTGAAGAAGATGTAGGTCCGCGACAGTTCTCCGGTTTCGGTGAGCGTCTTGATGAGCGTCTCCATCGCGTCCTCAACTGAGAGCAACGACTGCTTCATCTCACGGTAAGTCACGTCGATCTGCCGCGCATCGGCCTTGGTCAAAGGTTGCGACTGCTCACGCAGCGCTTTGGGCTTGTCGCTGAGGTCCGCTTCGTTGTAGGAGGGCTTGCGCGGCGCCGTCTCGCCCGCGAACTCTTTGAGATGACGCTCGGCCGGTTCTGGAGGAACGTGCGGCGCGCTCAACGACAAGAAGGCGAAAAATGGCTTGTCGGCCGCGGTCTTGGCACGGATGAAACTGTCCATGCGCGCGCTGAGAACGTCCGTCTGGTAGCCGCCCTTCGACGCCTCGTACAGCTTCAAGGCGCCGTTTTCGTTCATGGTGAAATGAATGTTGTGCGCTTCGCGGTCGGAAAGGATGCCGCGGAAATCATCCCAGCCTTTCGGGACAAGGGTCTCGGCCTGACCCGTCGGATAGTCGTTGATGTACTTGCCGAAAAGACCGGTGCGGTAGCCCAGCACCTGAAGCCATGATCCGAGGCTGTGTTCGTCGTAGCCGCCCTTCTGCCACGGGGTGTAGCCGCCTTCAGGACCGTTGTTGTAGTAGACCTTGTTGTTGTGGGCATATTGGCCCGACATCAGGATCGCACGCGACGGCCCGCACAGAGGGGTGTTCGCGATGTGGGATGAAAACCGAACGCCCTTGTCAAAGAACAGCGTGCGAAGGCGCGGCATCGCTTCGGTGATCTCGACGTCCGCGTCGTCAAGCAGAACCACGACCAGATTGGGCGGACGCTTGGCCGCGACTGCGGGTTCGGTCTTGCCGAGCGGAGCGGCCGCGCCACAGCCGACGAACAACGCCACGACCGCTAAGAAAGGCGTGAAGCGTCGGGTCCAGTCCCGGGGTTTCTGATCCAAGACGTCTACTTCAGGTACTTGGCGAGAAAGGCAAGGACTTCCTTCCGCGATTCTTTCGCGAGCGGGGTATCGATGCGATTGAAGTAGTGCCCACCCGGAGCGTTGTCGTAGATCTTGTACTCGAACTTCTTCCCCGCCGCTTTGAGCGAGTCGATGAGGTGTTCGACTTCGAGCACATTCACATCTTCATCGTTGGTGGTGGTGTGGATGAGGAGAGGCGTCTCGAGTTTCGAGGCCAGGGAGTAGGGCGAGCGCTTCTTGTACTCAGCCACGTTCTGATCGGCCGACTTGCCGAGGAAGCCTTCATAGATCGCGCGGTAGCCGTCGTTCTTGTATCCCATGCGCGCGATCAGGTCAGACACCGGCACACCCGCGTACGCCACCTGATAGGCCTTCGGCCAGGTCAGGATGTTGAGGAGCGTGTGATATCCGCCGTGGCTCCAGCCGATGATGCCGACCTTCAGCGGATCGACGGGAAGATTCTCCACCGCCCAGTTGCGCGCGGAGTAGGTGTCGTCGATCTCTGCGCCACCGTAGTCGATCTGGTTGTAGAAGCCGCCGCCGTACCCGGTCGAACCGCGATACTCCGGCGCCACGATGACGTAGCCCTCGGCGAGCAACTCGCGCGCGGCGCGCAGGTTCTGAAGAATGTCGAAGCTTGAGTGGATGCCTTCGTGAACCATGACGATCAGCGGCGCCTTCTGGTTCGGCTTGAGGGTCAGCGGAATGAAGGTGTACGCCGACATAATCATGGGGTTGCCGTAACCCTGGCCGGTGGGATTCGTCTGCCTGGGCGGCTTCGACGAAGTGAAGCGCACCTTGTCCACCTTCGCGACGTCGGCCATGCGGGAGAACCACATCCAGTCGTCAATGTCCTTGCGGATCTGCTGACCCTGGTGCATCTCCTGAGTCTGAAGACGCTGAATCTCCGCCTGGAGCGAGGCGATGGTCGCGTCCTTGGAATCATCGCCGCCGCCACCGCGTGGCTGCGCGGTGACGGATGACGCGATCGCCAGGAGCAGTGTCGCAACGAGGACGAAGGGTCGCTTGATCATGGTTTCCTCTGGACGCGTTTGGGTTCACGAAGAGCTTAGATATTAGCGAACGCGAGCGCGGGCACCATCACTTGAGTCCTGCTTTGCGGCGTTCTTCCGCCAGCAGTCGCTCTCGCTCGAGACGGTCCGCTTCGGCCTTCTGGCCTTCCGGGGTATCGAGCCAGTGTTTGAACTCTCGATTGCGCTTCCATCGCGCGACCGGATCCGTGGTCTGGAAATTCGCCAGCAGACCCACCTTTGAAATCGTCGCGCCCTGAAGCAATGTGCCGATCCGTGTGATGTCGGCGGGGAGAAGCTTCAAGGTCGCGATGTGGCGGACGTTCTCCGCGGTGCGCAACGACCTCTCCTGGGCGGGCGTCACGATCACCAGGAACTTGAAAGAGGACGAAATGACCGCCCAGAGTTCGCACTGTTCGACGACGGGGATGCGGAGCGAGAAAAGAATGTCGCGTTGAAGACGCAGCGTGTCGTCGCACACCGCGATCTTCAGGTCGGGCGTGAACACACGCTCGCGGGCGATGTGGTCCAGAAGCTCATCCGTCGGCTGCGCCTCGCGGTAGGCGGGAACGACTGCGCCGAAGAGAAAGAAGGATGTTCCAAGAACCGCGATCGCGCAAACCAGCACCACGACGTCGGCCCGGGGCTTGATGGCGGCGCCCAGACTGACCGCAGCGGCGATCGCCAGGAACCCGTGCATCCAGGAAACAGCACTCGCGGGCGGAGCAAAGGGTGCGGGAAGCATGGGGAAGAAAATGGCTGCCGCCAGCAGGACGGCCGCGCCGATTGCCAGCGTCCTCAGAATCCCCTTCGATGGCCGGCCGGTCGCGAGATATCCACCAATCAGGATACTGAGGGGCGGCAGCATGGGAAGAAGGTAGTAGTCGATCTTCCCCTTGGCCAGCGAGAGCGGCACCAGCATCAGCAACGACCACACCAGAAGAACGCGGAAGATCTTCGGAGTCGAAGCGCGAAACGCGAAGATCGCGGCGGGAATCGCGAGCAGCGACCAGGGCAAACCCTCCACCGCGTACACCGCGAAGTAGTACCAGAAGGGCTGGTCCGCGTCGTAGGTCCTGGCCGCGAAGCGCTGAAGGTTCTCGCGCAGGAAAAACCACTTGAGCGGCTCGATGCCTTCGCGCAGATAGACAAACCAGAACCAGCTCAGGCCGATGCCGACCGCGGCGATCGTTCCGGCGACGCCTGCGGGAGTGAAGATTCTGGGCACACGGCGCTCGATGACCGCGAACGCCAAGAGCAAAGCGCCAAAGTAGATCCACGCGATCGGCCCCTTGGCCAGAAAGCCAAGACCGAGCAGAACGCCGCACGGAACGAGCCATGCCTGACGGGCTTCCGTTTCGGCGCGCAGGTACGCAACGCCCGCAAGCAGGGTCAAAAGGGTGAGCAGCATGTCGGACATCGTGAGTCGCGCGAAGCTGACGAACGCGTAGCTCGTCGCCAGGATGCCGGTTGCGAAGAAAGCAGCGGCCGCGCCCTCGCTGGAGACTTCGCCGGAGGAGTCGCGCGTCACGAGGCGTCTCGTCGCGAGAGCGGTGACGACGAGGGTGGCGAGAGCGAGCAAGGCGGCTACAAGACGTCCGGAGAAGAGACTGGGACCGAAGGCCTGGAAGCTCGCAGCCAGGAGCCAGTAGGTCAGGGGCGGCTTGTCGTAGAACGGCTCGCCCCGGTAGTACGGAACGAGCCAGTCGGACCGCTCGATCATGGCGCGCGCGGCGTCGAGAAAGTAGATCTCCGCGCGTTCGATGGGTGCATCCGACAAGCCGACGACAAAAGCGAATGCGGAGAGAAGCAGCACGAAGCCCAGCAGCCAGATGAAACGGCGGCTCACCCGCGCGGGCGACGAAACGATGGAGTTCAACGTGCGCCGCTTCTAAGAGGGAGGGGGGCTCTTCTTCATATGAAGCTGGCCACAGGCCGCGAGCACGTCCTGCCCACGCGGCTTTCTGACGGAGACCGGAATGCCCGCATCAATAAGAATGCCTTCGAAGCGGGCAACCTGAGCCTTGCGGGGGGCATTGAAGGGAATCGGACCGGCGGGGTTGAGCGGAATCAGATTCACCTTGCCGTGACGTCCACGCAGAAGCCGGGCGAGCGCATGCGCGTGCTCGTCTTTATCGTTGACGTCGCGCAGCAGGACGTACTCGTAGGTTACGCGACCGCCGCGCGGCGAAGGGTAGGAGTCGGCCGCTTCAATGACGTCCTTGAGCGCGTACTTGTTCTCGATCGGCATCAGCTCGCCACGTAGTTTTGAGTTGGGCGCGTGCAGCGAGATCGCGAGGTTCGGACGCACCGGCTCGAGCTTGAGTTTCTCCAACGCGGGCAGAATGCCGACCGTCGAAAGGGTGAGCTTCTTCGGAGTGATGGCGAAGCCTTCCGGATCCATCAGGATGCGAAGCGCCGCCATGGTGTTTTCGTAGTTGAGAAGCGGCTCGCCCATTCCCATCACCACGATGTTCCAGGGACGCGCATCGTCCGGCGAAACCCGCGCCGCGTCGTCCATGACCTGGGCGACTTGCGACAGGATTTCCCAGGGTTTCAGATTGCGCTTGTAGCCGCTGATTCCGGTTAGACAAAACGCACATTTAACCGGGCAACCGGCCTGCGTCGAGATGCAGATGGTCTGCCGCCGCGTCTCCGGGATATAGACACTTTCAATGGTGGCGCCGTCGTCGCATCGAAAAAGCGTCTTGATCGTCCCGTCGGTGGAAAGCTGCCGATCAGCGACCTCGATGCGCCGCACTTCGTTCTGTTCGCCAAGGACGGTCCGAAGTGATGCGGGCAGGTTGGTCATCGACCCAAGAGCTTGAGCCCGCTTGGCATAGAGCCACGAATAGATCTGCGGCGCGCGGAAGCGCGGCTCGCCCAGCGCGGTCACCACTCCCTCGATTTCGGCCAGAGAAAGGCCGAAGAGGTTCTTCGCGGGCGCGGGGATCATGGGTTCTTATACTCGACCGGGCTGAGGACTGTCTTCCATCTCCAGCCGCTCGAGCAGGCGCGTTCGTCCCCAAAGCGCGTGCTCCCGGATGATCGGATCCTCATCGGAGATGAGCGTTTCGAGCAACGGCAGATGTTTCCGCGAACCGGCATTGCCAATCGCAAGCGCGACATTCCGCAGCAATCCCCGCCGCTTTGACCGCTTCACCGGATTCTTCCGGAAGCGCAGTTGGAACTCATCAGGGGTCAGCGAAGCGAGGTCTTCAAACGAGGGCGACACGCTGTGCTCCCGCGGCGCGAATGCGGGGCCACCGGACACGCGGCGTTTGCGATTCCAGGGGCAGACGTCCTGGCAGATGTCGCAGCCGAAGATCTGCTTCCCCATGAACGGACGCAGATTCGGGTCGACGGTGTCCTTCACTTCGATGGTGAGGTAACTGATGCAGCGGCGCGCATCGAGAACATACGGCGCAGGAAACGCCTGGGTGGGACACGCGTCGAGGCAGGCGCGGCAGGAGCCGCAGATATCGCTGGTCGGCGCGTCGGCCACAACATCGAGATCCGTGATCAGGACGCCGATGAAAAACCAGGAACCGAGACGCTGATTGAGAACGCAGGTGTTCTTGCCGTAGCTGCCCAGGCCGGCCGCCACGGCGTAGGCCTTCTCCGCCACCGGCCCCGTGTCGACATAGGCGCGCGACTCGAACACTCCAAGTGCCGCGCCGAGGCTCTTCCTGAGCGCTTCGAGACGGCCCCGCACGACGTCGTGATAGTCGTCGCCCCAGGCGTACCGCGCTATCCAGGCAGCGTCTTCCGGAGCGACCACCGAGTAGGGATGCGGCGTGTCGTACTGAAGCGCGCAGACAATGATGGAACGCGCCCATGGAAAAGCGGTGGTCAGGTCGGAACGACGGTCGGCCTGCTCGACCAGATAGTCCATGGTCCCGGCCCGGCCCATCTCGACCCAACCCTTGAAGTGCTGGAGGACAGCGGGTGCGCGCGCACGGGCCACCCGCACCTCGTCAAACCCCGCGTCGAGACCATGCCTGCGGGCGAGGTCGGCCAGGGAGCGGGGCGAACGCGGTTCGTCGGGCGAGGGCAGAGAATGGAAGGGGTTCAAAGTTAGAATCGGGACTCCCCTGCCCGCGAGCTTACTCACGTTCACTCCGGGAACATCGCAAGGACTCAAGGATGAATTCCGTCTTTATCAAATCCGCC
>JBDTQB010000050.1:0-19002 GCA_039932395.1 Vicinamibacteria bacterium
GGTTGGTTGCATGAGGCCGCGAGCAATCGCGGCACTAGAGGGATGATCGTCCACTTCCGTGGCAACACGGGACGGACAGAATCCGGCTTACAGGCCAACTCCGTCCGGACACCTTTTAGCTGAATCCGAAACGGTTGCTGAGCGACCCGGTTCGTTACCTAGGAAGTCGAAGCACGCCCCCCAAACCCCAGTCGGACTACGCCGAAGTAAATTCGGCTCCGTCCTCTGTCCTAGCTGCGGGGCCGCAGTTGACGGACGGACCCCAGTGCGGTCCCTGAGCGAAGTCGAAGGGTGGCCGCCTTCGCTTAGTTGTCTTGGGCGATAGAGGCTCCGCTCGGCGGCTCGAGCGTTGGGGACTCCCGTGAACAGCCCGTTGAACATCCGCCGCTTGGCCTTGTCCCCGCGTAGAATGCCTACACGATGTCAATGAAGCGAATCCTCGTGACCGGTGGCGCCGGTTTCATCGGATCGAACCTTGTTGAGGCGCTCCTTGAGCGCGGCCACAAGGTGCGAGTCCTGGACAATTTCTCCACGGGCAAAAGGAACAACCTCAGGTCGGTTCGAAACGACATCGAGATTCTCGCGGGCGACTGCGCCGACCCCAAGACCGCGGCCAAGGCGATGAAGGGCATCGAGGTCGTCTATCACGAGGCCGCGGTTCCGTCCGTCGCGCTGTCCGTCGCCAAACCGTTTGAATCCCATCACGCCAACGCCACCGCGACCATGGCCATGCTGGTGGCTGCCCGCGATGCGGGCGTCGAGCGCTTCATGTACGCCGGTTCGTCCTCCGTGTATGGCGACCGCAAGGAACGGTTCAAGGTCGAGACCCTGCCCGCGCGTCCGCTGTCTCCGTACGGCGCCGCGAAGTTCGCGGGCGAAACGTATGTGCGCATCTTCGCCGAGCTCTACGGCATGCAGACGCTCACCATGCGTTACTTCAACGTCTTCGGTCCGCGGCAGGATCCTTCGTCGCCCTACAGCGGAGTCATCAGCCGCTTCTCGAAGGCGCTCCTCAAGCGCGAGCAGCCGGTCATCTATGGCGACGGCAAGCAAAGCCGCGACTTCACGTTTATCTCGAACGTGGTTCACGCCAATCTCCTCGCGCTGTCGGCCCCCGGATTGAAGGGCCAGACCGTGAACATCGCCACTTCCAAAGCCCATACCCTCAACGAGCTGCTTGAAACTCTGGCGAAGTTGGCGGGACGCGAGGTCGAGGCCAAGTACGAGGACGCACGGCCGGGCGACATCCGTCATTCGCTCGCCGACACCTCGGCGGCGAAGAAGCTCTTGAAGTATCGGCCTCAGGTCGACTTCGAGTCGGGCCTCGCGCGGACCTTCGCCTGGTACACCTCCGCCGGACTGTGAGCCTCAGGCGTTCTAGAAGGGCGGCTGGTTTGGGCGAGGGAGCGGACGGATCGACGATTCCCAGGCCTGCTGGAGTTCGGTATATGACAAGCCTGTTTCCACCAGCGACTGATTGAGCTGACGGCCTTCGCCCAGGCGCTGAATCAAAAACAGGATACCGCTCCGGCCGATGCGTGAGATGAGAAACGAGACCGCCGAAGCACTCTCCTGATAGGCGCGCTCACGCGTGACGGTATCGCGGTCCTTGAACGGTCCTTCGATCCGGAACAGGGGCAGCAGGGGGGCGGGGTCGCGACGCAGCAACTTCTCGGTCGAGACCACGTCGGTACCGTCGAGGAACTGCGCCATCCCCTCCTGAAGCCAGTGCGGGCAGTTTCCGCGCGTGCGCTGATCGATCACGGCGTGGGTGAGCTCATGGCGTAGAACTCGACGCAGCTCCGATTGCTTCTGAGTCGTCTCCGCACGGAGGCGGATCACACCTTCCTGATAGTGGCCAGGAAGCTCGGGAGACAAGTCGCCTGGCTTCAGGACTTCGATGGGCGGCATCGTGATCGTCGCGCCAAACCAGCCTTCCAGGTAACTACGGGCAGCCTTCACTTCGCTCTCGAACGAGTCCTTGGGAAGTGCCGAGGGCGTCGGCGTGGGACTGGGCGCGCGCATGGCCGCAGGCTCGAAGGCTTCGGGGGTTGCGACGGGAGTTGCCGGCCTTGAGCGCGCGGGCGGCCTGCGCGAAGCACAGGACAAGGCGAGCACGGCCACGACCGGTATCAGGCGTCTCAAGCCACGGCCCTGCACTAAAAGTCTCGCCTCTCTGGACGGACTAACGAAGCAGCGGTTTGACAGGAACGGACTTCGGCTTAGCGCCTTCGGTGACGTAGTAGGCGGGGAGCGATGACACGGATGAGGTGCCCTCGGCCTGGGTCTTGAAGAAGCCGCGCATCAGGCGATAGCAGGACTTCCCTCCGATCGTCGCGGGCAGAATGTAAAGGTCGCGGGACGGGTCGTTCTGCAATGCCTTCTCAATGGTTTGCGGAGAACAGGCGACGAGGACCTGAATCGAGAACTCGGATGCGTGGGTCTTGGCCTGGGTCTCGAATGCGGTGGCAGCATCCGCGAAGTTGCCGGCCTTCAGCGCGTCATAGCCAGATTCCTTGGCGCCAGATCCCTTGGCGCCAGATCCGTTGGCGCCAGATCCCGCAGTGACAGGAGCGGGCAGAGCCGGCTTCACTGATGCGTTGGGCAACGGCATCGGAGACGAACTGGTCGCTTGGGTGGTTACGGGTTTGGGGGGCGGTGTCGGCTTCATCACGGGAGTCGCGACGACGGACGCCGCCGCGACGGGTTGCGTCGTCGTAGCCGGGGTGGCGGTTGCTGCGCCAATCGGCGCCGGCGTGGCTCCAGGGGGCGGAGTCGGCAAGCCCGCGACCGGACTTGCAGCCGCAGCCGGTACCGAGGCCGGCGTGGCGGTGGTCACGGCGACGGTGCGCAAACCGGCCTGACGATCGGTGTAGTACATCCACGCAAGGCCGGCCATTGCCAACAGGACGGCCGCCAAGACGCTTCGGACGAACGCCGGACTCTGGAAAAAGGCCAAGGCGCCCGAGCGCTTTTTTCCCGGCCGACCATCAGAAGATAAAACCGGGTCCCATCGTTCGCTCGGAAGCGACGAAGCGCCGGGAGGCGGCGTGGTCGATCCGATGAGTTCCTTGATCGCGTCGAGATCCTGCGTGCTGGCCTTTTCGCGTTTGGGCGTTCCCGTGATGCGGTAGGTGCCGCTCTCCGAGCCATCCAAGCCGCTGTTGCTCATCACAAGGGTCGAGTCGCTGGACCCGGCGAAGGGGTTGTCGGCGGGGTCAAGAATCAGAGTCGACTCGCCCTCACCCAGCCCGCTGTCGACGGGGACCTCACCGGAGGCAATCGTCTGGTCGTGAGTAGGCGCAGCAACGAAGGCGATGGTCTCGGCCTCCAGCGGCTCTTCTTCCGTGAGCGCCGGCATCAGCGCCGGATTGACCTCACCACCTTCGTGAAGCTCAGGAAGCGCCATCTCTTCGATCTGGGACGTCACAACATTCGCCGCCCCCATGATGACGAGGACGGCCGCGCGCGCTTCCATGGCGGCGAGGGGAAGGCCGACCGAACCGCCGATGTCCGCGAGGCTTGAAACCCCGTCCAGCGCGGCACGCACGCGGGCAAGATCAGGATCGGAGGGTTCAGTCTCGCCCGCGGCGAGAACCGCCAGGGGACTCTTGAGGATGCGGCTCAGGAACCCGGACGGCTCGAGCTGCTCGAACGCGGAGATCAACACCTTCTCGGTTGTGAGCTTGAGATCGAGCGCGCCCTTGGGCAAAACGCCGTCTTCGAATTCATAGCTTCCGTTGGTCTGCGCGCAGCAGGAGGCAATGATCTGCTCGACCTTACGCCGCGCCGCATCGCCGATATCGCGCTGCGAAACATGGCCGCCCTGCGCGAGGGCCGCGGCAATGGACTGCTTGGGTTCGAGGCCCGCGACGATGGCGTTGAACTGTTCCTGGCTGATCTTGCCGCCCGCGATCAGAATGGCACCAAGCTGGTCATCTGGCCCGTTGGACGAGCAGAACAGGACGCGACCGTCGCGGAAGTAGACCGCGCGCTGGATGGGCGCGTCATCGAACTTCAGGGTGCCCGTGGCTTTGAGACGGTGCAGATACCCGATGAAGAACGCCGGTTCGATGTCACCGACGGCACCTTTTTCGGCAAAACTCATTTAGTCAGAGGCCTCGTCTTTTTTCCCACGCGGAGAGTCGGATAGTAGCATCGCTCACGAGTCTTTCATGCCCTATCTTGTGGACGGAAACAATCTCGCCCACGCCCTTGGGCTCGCGACGAAGGGCCTGGCCGATCGCGACGCCTGCGCCCGGACCGTAGCGGAGTTCTGCCGGACTCAGGGGGCGCAAGCCACCATCGTGTTCGACGGACCGCCGCCCGAGGGGGCAAAGAGCGTCGGACACATGCATAAAGTCCGCGTCATCTTTAGCGAAGCAAGATCCGCCGACGACACCATGCTCCGCATGCTGTCCGACTCGAAAACGCCGCGTGACTTCACCGTGGTCACTTCAGACAAGTCGCTTGGCGACAAGGCCCGCCACCTCGGGGCGGCTCTGGAGAGATCCCATGAGTTCGCAAGGCGGCTCGATCGCCCTCCCCACCGCCAGGGAACAGCCGGCGAAAAGCAGGCGCGGCGAGAGACGCCCGATCAGATCAATGCGTGGCTATCCGTGTTCGATCCCGGTCGGAAGAAAACGCCGTGAAACAGGGGTTTCGTTGACACGTTTCGAGGCCGCCCCGTACAATAGTCTCTTCCTTGACCTTCTCGCCGCGTGCAGGAGTCTGGGAACAGGTGTCCTTTGCGGTCATGGCTCCGATGTCGCGTTCCAGGAGCCGGTCGCAGAGATGGCGGCCCAGCGGGGCTGCTTCGAACCCGAGTTTTAACAACGTCTTCTGGAGGCATGTCCACGATGCGGATTCACCGCGCCCTTTTGATCATCACCCCCCTGTTGCTGGTGCTTGGATGCAACCGCCGCGGTGCCGTCCCCGCAAACGACATCACCGCCTCTTTCAAGGCCAACCGGATGAGCGCGCCTCTCGATAGCGCCATCGAGGTCACCTACACCTGGACGACCGGCCCCAACTTCAAGAAGATCGAAGGCGACTATCGCGCGCTGGTGCATTTCATCGATCAGGGCAAGGTCACCCTCTTCACCGACGACCACGCCATCACGCCTCCTCCGTCGCAGTGGGAAGCCAACAAGACCTACACCTACACCCGTACCCTTTTCATCCCCGTCGTCACGTACATTGGCGACGCGACCGTGACCATGGGTCTGTATCCGACCGCGCCCCGCGCCGAGCGCATCCCGCTCAAGGGCGAGGACTTCGGCCTGCGCGAGTACACCGTGGCCAAGATGACCCTGCTTGCCCAGGTCGAGAACGTCCGTGTGTATCTCAAAGAGGGCTGGCACAATCCCGAGCCCGGTCCGAATCCACTGGTCGAGACCACCTGGACCAAGAAGGAAGCTGTCCTCTCCTTCAAGAATCCGAAGAAGCCGATCATTCTTTATCTCCAGTTCGACGCGCCCTACTCGCCGAAGAATTACCCCGCCGGGCCGCCCTCGCTGACCGTCACCGCTCAGGGACGCGCTGGCTTCAAGCACACCTTTGAAAACGGCGAGCTTGTCGAGAAGAAGATCCGCTTCACCGCTGCGGACCTCGGCACCGAAGACACCGTGGAAGTCCGCTTCAATACCGACACCGCGATCGTTCCGAAGAGCCTCGGCATGTCGTCTACGGACGACCGCGAGCTCGGCGTGCGCGTCTATGACGTCTTCGTCGGCGTCGAGGATGAGCTTGGAACCGTCCCGAACGTGGTCGACGCCATTCCGATGGCCGTCGCTCCCACAGCGTCCGCGTCCATGAAGCCCGGCGCGAAGGCGACACCCGCTCCGAAGGCAGCGGCCAAGGCGACGCCCGCTCCCATCAAAAAGAAGTAAGCCTCACGCTCACGCGTGAACGAATGGGCGACCCTCAAAGGTCGCCCATCTTCTTTTTAGACGACTTTGACGCGTCCGCCTCGGCGCCTGCGCGGCTCGGCGGGTTCGGTCTCCGCCGCCTCATCCATACGCGAGATCTGCCACTGGCAGAAGGTCATGATGCCGAGGAGTGCCTGGCGCTTGGCCTGACGGGCCTTGCGCGAATTGAGGCCCATTTCCTCGAGCATCTCCGAGATCAAGCAACAGGCCTTGCGCGATTTCGGTGCGGCCCGCTCGTCCACTTTCGCCATCACCGACCTCCGAAAACCACGCTGAGCCGCCCCGCCTTTAGCCGCGCTTCCTTGACTTCACGGCCGGTGAGCGACCGCGGGAGGACGATATTACGCCGCCAGTTGTCGATGGTGATCGACAGCTCGTCCCCCACCGCGTACGCGGCGAGGCGTTCGCTACTGGCAAAGGGAAGATCAAACGAGAAGACATATCCGTCGCCCCGCTTCTCGACTTTCGGGGGCCGGCTTGCGTGGAAAACGGCAGCGGGGTCACGATCGCCGTAGACCTCGACCGACAACGCGGCGAGCAGCGGCACTCCCATCACTTCCTCGTCGCGGAGTGGAGACTCGAACAAGGGAATCGAGGCAAAGCCTTCCCGCACCCGTTTCATGTGTCCGGCCTGCGCCCGCCCAAGCCGCTCAAAGTACACGCCCTTCATCGACTCGGGCAGCACTCGATTAGCGATCACGGCGTCGAGCGAATAGCCGTAGAGGCCGAGGTAGGTGAAGAGCCGTTCCGACTCGGCGATCACCATCTTCTCCAGCGAGAGGACGATCCGAATGGATGTCACCTTGGGATCGCGCAACAGCGGATCGAGCCGCTCGATCCGTTCGTAGAGACGCTTGATGGCGACAAACACGTCATCATCCGGGACGGGAACCGACGTCACGAACGGAGCCACGGGACGGACCGTGCGCGCCAGCAGACGTTGAACCGGGAAAATCTTGCGGAAGTAGAAACGGAGAACATCCGGGGCCGCCAGCATGCGCAGCGTCTCTCCGGTCGGCGCGCAGTCGACGACCAGGACGTCGTACTTCCCGCTCTGCGCGAGTTCGGCCACGCGCAGCAATGAGAACAGCTCTTCCATTCCGGGAAGCACCGCCATCTCGTCGGCCACGACTTCATCGAGGCCCTGGCCCTTGAAAAAGCGGGTCAGGAAGTTGCGGATCGGCCCGAACTCACGCTCCAGTTCATGATGAACGTCGATCTCCATCGCGTCGAGCTTGTCGGTGACGCGGGTTGGATCAGGGCCGATCGACATCGCGAGCGAGTCGCCGAGCGAATGGGCCGCGTCGGTGGACATCACAAGGGTACGGTGCCCCTTCATAGCGCAACGCACCGCGGTGGAAGCGGCCAGCGTGGTTTTACCGACGCCGCCCTTCCCCGAGAACAGGATGATCCTCATGATGACGTGCCTTCAGGATAGAGCCAAGCGGAGAGTGCGGCGAGCGACGCGAGGTCGTGGACATCCCCTTCGAGTTCAGGCACCGCGACCACCGGAAGATCACTCGCCTTTCCTATCTGCCGCAGATGACGGGCATCTTCGTCGGCGATGCGATCCTCGCGCGCGGCAAGGACGGTCAGTTCCGCGTGGACCGCCTTCGACAGGCCGGTCCTCGCGTTTCGACGGAGCCGGCGGGGACTCTCCATCGCCCAGGGGTGAACCCGATTCGCGATGATCGCCGCGGCGTGGAGCGATCGGGCCCGCAAAGCGGACGCGAACGCCTCGCCTTCTTCGATGCGGGATGACGCGGGCGTGGTCACCAGGAGAAAGCTCGTCTCCTTCGCCTTCAGGGCGCGCTCCATTTCAGTGGCGGTGACGCGGAAGGAATCGAACAGACCTTCAAAAGCGAGAAAGAACTCGGACAACTCGCGCAGGAACTGAAGGCCCACCGCGGAATCGAGAATGCGAAGGAAGGTCCGGCCGATGATGGTGCGCGGCTCCAGAGCCAGGCGACCCGCGATGAAGTAAGGCTTGAGGAAATAACGCAGAACACGCCCGTCCACGAAGTCGAGCACACGCTCGGGCGCATCGACGAAAGCGAGGGCGGACGACGAAGGCGGCGTATCAAGCACGATCAGGTCGAAATCGTCGGCGACTCCGAGAAGCGCCTCCATCGCCATGACTTCATGTGTCCCGGCAAGGTGCCTTGAGACCTGTTTGTAGAAGCGGTTCGAGAGGACGCGGTCGCGGGCCTCGGGCGACGCCGCGTGCCTGCGCACCAGATCGTCGAAGGTCTGTTTCGGATCAAGACGCATCGCGTACAAGCGTCCTTTGACCTTCTGAGGCTTGCCGGTCAGACGCGCCAGGCCGAGACTGGTTCGTAGACGCTTCGACGGATCGATGGTGCAGACCAGAGTCTTGCGGCCCGCATTCGCGGCGGCCAAGGCCAGGGCCGCCGACGTCGTGGTCTTCCCCACGCCACCGGGACCGCAGACGATGACGAGCTTCCCTTCCAGGGCCTGTCGAATGGCCGCGCGCCCCTTCATGCGCTCTCCGCGCTGAGCGCCTTCGCGATGGTTGCCGGGCGGGTGTTGGCCAGTTCCCGCAGGATGATCGGAGACATCCCAAGACCCTTGCTCAGGCGCTTCAGATGAAACGCTTCGAGCCGCGATCTTCGCTGGACGCGCGCGCCGCAGTCGAGCAGGGCTTGATCCGCCGAATCGATTTCGACCTCCGAGTCCGCGATCGCCTGACGTGCTTCAGGAGAAAGGACGTCTTGCCGCATGCGATTGAGGATGACCAGCGACGGCGCGAGCCCGGTCCGTTCCTTGAGGTCTTCGGCAAACTCGATGGCTTCCACTACCGCCATCTCCTCGGGAATCGCCACGACCCCGATGCGCACCTCCGCCTTCAGCCACTCCATGATCTGCGAGGCGAGGCGCGAGAACGGTCCGATCGAAACCGCGCGGAACGCCGCGAACGGCGTTTCCAGCATCAGCAAGCCATGGCCGGAAGACGGGCAGTCCACCACGATGGACTGCCATCGCGACGCCCCGTGCGCGATCGCCTCGTTGGAGAAGGCTTGAATGCGTCCCAACAGCACGAGTTCGGGCAGACCGGGTGCGGCCGCGAAGAACTTGCGATACACCTCGCTTCCCGTGATGCGACTGGAGAGAGCCCGGACGCGCACAACCTTGTCGACGTACTCGTCCATCGCGAACTGCGGTTCTAGGTCCACCACTTCGAACCCGTCCTTGGACATGACGGGCGACCGAGATCGATCGGCTCCCTTGTAGATTGACTCGCCCAGCCGCACCAGAAGGGTTCGTCGCCCCTGGCGGACGGCCAATGCCGCGAGTCCCGCGGCAACAACACTCTTGCCGACGCCACCCTTCCCAAGAAGGAACAGCGTTCCCTCGATATCGAGAGCCGGGCCGGGTCGCGTCGGGCTCGGCAGGAGCTACTTCAAACGCGTCTCAACCGAGAGACGCCCTTCCGTCGACACGGGAAAAAACGCCTCGAACTGGGAGCGGATGCGATCGACGAGCGCTATGGCCGCGGTATCGGTGGATGCGCCGCTTGTGACGAACACGAACGCCATGCGCCACGGTGCGGGGTTGGGAGCTGGTGCTGGTTGACGCGGTCCAAGTGCGGCGATGACATCGTTGACCGTGACGTCCTTGCGCGTTCCACGAATATCGACGTTCGACTCGGGCGCGCGTTCGGCGGTTTGCGCTCCGTTGAGCACCGCGTTGCGGATCACGAAGAACGGCGGCACTTCCGCGGCCGGCCGAAGCCCCATCAAATACTGGTCGAGCGGACCGTACCGCTGTGACGACGGTCCGGTGCGGAAGAGTCCGCCACCCAGATCTTCGATCTGGTTGCCTTCGTCGTGAGAACCGCTGGAGTTCATGTAGAAACTCCAGTGCGCCTGCTGACGTCCGAGCAGTTCGCCGCTGCTGACGCCTCCGTCGTTGAAGCGGGCCGTGGCGAGCCACCGGTGTCCGACTTCGTGAGCCAGAACCGAGAGCGTCGTCTCTTCACGCAGGATGCGATCGGTCGGGTTCGCGGAGTACTTGTTGATGGAGTCCATCAACACCACACTCTCGAGCGCAGCCGCCGATCCGTAGGCGGCACCCTGGTCCACTGCCGACTGACCGATCCCCGAAATCGTGTTCCGGACGTTGTTCTCGTAGGCGAAGGCGCCCTGCGAGCGCGGGATGTAGGTGCGATCCGTATAGACGACGAGTTGCTGGTAGTCGTCACCGAACCTCGAATAGAAAGCCCGGCCGACCGCCGTGAGGTCGATATCGGTCTCGCCTCTGAACGACTCACCAACCGATCGCGCGAAAGGCAGACCCGCCACCGTCGAAAGATCGGCCGTCTGCAGTCCCTCCACCCCTCCCCCCGCCGCGATGCCCACGGCGCCTTCCGAGAGCGTGGCGGAGAGAAACGACCCGTCGTACGCGAAGGCAATGCGCCCGTCGGGGAACAGCGTCAACTCGAAGGTGTTCTTGTCGCCCACGTCGAACTGAGGCACGTCCGTCCACTTGACGCTGAAAGCGCCGGGACTGGACATCGTGGTCACGCGCCCGGAGGTGCCCGGATCTAAATCAGCAAGCAGCGGAGCGATCCGCGGCGGGCCGGCGATGAGGCGCCCCAGGGTTCGAGACGTCGACGCGTTGTCGGCGGCTTCGAAGGTCAGGTTGCCATCGGAGTTCACGAAGGCCGTGTCATAGCTCTTGCCGAAGAAGGGAAAGGCGAAAGGCAGCGTGACCGCCCGGGAGTCATCATCGCCGAGGGTGATGGGCGTTCCGTCCGCATCAAGCGGACGATCCACGCGCGACACCACGTAGCCTGGCCGGAACTCCAGGCCTTTGCCCTGAAGATCGAGCGGATTCGCGGGCAGCACCAGATCGCCCCGATCGACAAGCATCGCGACATCGCCCTGGCGAGTCACATCCGCGGCGAGGGGACCGGCCGACGCCTTCACGCCGCGACGCGCGCGCGCCTCTTGAGATTTCACGATCGATGCGAGCTCGCCGCCGAGGTACGTACCGCAGTACGGATGCTTCAGACCTTCAGCGGTGGCGACCGACGACACGCCGAACGCGACGAGGAGAAGCAGACAACGCGAGCGCAGACGTGGATTCATCGGACAGACCTCGCCGTGGAGTCTAGACCTGAGGTGCGTGCAGGCCGCCTGGCTGCGAGGTACCGTTGAAACGGCCTGGATCAGACCTTGGGCGAGGATGCCGCCTTTGAAGGAAGGAGCACGAGAGCTGACTCTGGTGGGACGTTTGGCGGGACTGTCCGTGCCGGCGTGGTCTGGAACCGACACTGAGGGAGCGACGCGACTCCGCGACAACGAAACCGGCTTGGGAAATTATGCCTTCGCAATCGCGCTAGCATGCGGCACATGGCGGTGGCCATAAAGTTCGGGTGCCAACGTAGCGAAGAAGTGAAATGGCGCAAGTCTTCGGTTGCGGCTTCGGAGCAAGCACTCTAAGCGTGTCGGAAAGTCACAAGATCATCTCGGTGTTGGACAACTGCGAGGTCCACTTTGGGAAGTTGACGCCCACAATGTGGAGCGGATCGAGCACATGGTGCTGGACCACGTGGTTCAGCTGCTTCAAAAATACTAGGAGGTAGTTTATGAGGGCGGCAAGGTACGGGCGTGGAGCGGCATGGGCGTTGATGATCGCGCTATCAGGCTGCGGAGGAGGAAGCAGTTCGGTTCCGACCGCCCCAACGACGACGACGACAGCGGTGGTCAATCAAATCGCCGTTACAACATCGGCGGGGGCTTCGATCTCGACTGCGACCTGCTCGAGTGGAACGTGCACTTCCGGGCTGACGATCAATGGAGACGTGACCTACGGCACAGACATCACTGGCGCACAGGTGTTCCTGCAGCTTCTAGACTCGACGGGACGACAATGCGGTTCGCAGATATCTGCGGCGGTAAACATTGCGCGCGGCACAGTCACACGAGTGACCCTGACGCAGTTCGTCGTGGAGTGCTCACTCCCCCTCACCACCACCTCCGTGCGCGCCACGTTGTTCGGACCAAATCCCTCGAATCTTCCCGTCGGTCTCCGCGCCGGCCTGTTCGCCCAAAGTCTGATAACGACACTGAACTTGCTGGCGACTCCAACGCCGAACCCGACCGCGACGCCGAGTTCGACCCCGAGCGGTGGGTTTCCATTGTGCACAGGCAACCGACCGTCGGGTCAGTGCATCAATGACATGCCCGGCCAAGCGACAGGACGCTGCTCCGACGGCGCGTATACCTGCTCCACCACGCGGACGGGAACGTGCTCGTCGCACGGCAGTCTCTCGTGCGCGTTCTGTCCGGGACCCCTTTGCTAGAGGCAACTCATGACCAGGACACTGGTTCTGACCACCGCAACCGCGGCATTGGCAGTCTCGGAGGCCGCTGGGACATGGAAGGTTTGGACGGTCGGTGCCAAGGTGGGGGCTCTGTGCCGACGGATGTTCTCGAGAAGATCCCCGGGCCGGCGGCGAAGTAGAGGAAATCAAGGCGGACATCGAGAGAGGGCGGAAGTGATGACGAAAAATAGAGCTATGGGTCGGTTGCTGGTGGTGCTATTCGTTCTGGCGTCTTTGGTCGATACGACCTGGGCTCAGAAGAGCGTCCATGTGAAGGGCTACACCCGGAAAGACGGTACGTACGTTCAACCGCACACCAAGTCTGCGTCGGGATCTGGGTCTTCGTCGGGGTCGAGCTCGTCGTATGTCCCGAGCAGCGCGTCAACACCTTCCGAAGCGGACTCGTTGACTGCGGTCGCCCTCCTTCCCTTGCCCAAGAATCCGGGGCCCACCATGGGCGCGGAAGAAATTTCAGGCTACGTTCAGCGACTCACCGCGGCCGGCACACAGGTCCGGCTGAGCGTTTTGTCGGAGATTGCCAGTCGGATAGATCCGCGGTTCGCGCCCCTGGCGCCGACGATCGTTTCGCTTTTCAATGACCCGGACTGGGACGTTCGACTCCGATCCATGAACACAATGGAGAGACTGGGACCCATTTCAAAAAACTACATCCCCGAAATAGAGGCGGCGATGGCGAAGCCGGAACTGAAACTGATGTACGCAGGCAACATGGCGCGCGCCATGATCAACAAGATTCCAGGGCCGGCACCACTGCGCATCGCGCTCGCTCCGAGCTCCGCCGCGGTGGCGCCGATCGTCTCGTTTCCCTCCGTTTCTGACGGGTTGGCCTCGTGTCGAGCCGAAGCGGACTCCCTCAAGCGTCTGATCTGTTACGACAAGCTCGCGGAGGCTAAGTAGCCATGGGACTGAGGTTTCGGAAACGAATCAGGCTCGGCCCGGTGAACGTGAACCTCTCGCGTTCAGGCGTCGGATACTCGGTGGGCGCCTTCGGAACGCGTGTCGGGAAGAGCGCTACCGGCAGGAAGTACGCGACAACGGATCTGCCGCTCGGGATGCGTTACGACCACGAGCTCAAGCAGGATCCGAAGCCGGCCGCGCTCATCGGCGGTCAGACCGAACAGAACGGGCCGAGCCCCGAAGCGATCCAAACCACCGCCACGGTGCTGAGCGTTTTCGCGCGCGTCCTCGGCGCGCTGTCGGGACGGCGCTGAGCGCGTCGAAGATCCCGGTGACCCAGTGCATCGTTTCATAAGACCGGGGCGGTGGGTCAGACCATCCCTGCGGCGAATCTGGTATCGGCGTGAGAACGCGGAAGAATGGAAGCGCTGGCGCGAGCGGAAACCCGGTGGCCCAAGGGCGGCCCAAACGCCGCCTTCTTCGACCGACATCGAATAGCGTTTCGGCAATGCAGAGTGAGACCTTCTCGCCGTCCTGATTGGTGCGCCCGAGTGGGCTCGAACCACTAGCCTTTGCCTTCGGAGGGCAACGCTCTATCCATTGAGCTACGGGCGCACGCGACGTTCGAGGGGCTGATGATACCAATGACCGTCTGAAGTCATTCCTGTTCGATAAAATGCGCACCCTTATGCCCTTGTTCATCAAAGCCGCACCCGTTTTTGCCTTCGCCCTCGTGACCGCACCCGCCCTGGCCGGAGAAACGAAGGGCGCTCCAAAAGCCGCTCAAACAACCGTCGCCACCGCCACCACTCCCGCGGACCAGGCGGAACCGATGCCGGAAGCCGAGCCGACGGTCAGGTTGAGTGTCGAAGTGAAGACCCACTTCCGTGATTCGAAGTTCGCGGAATCGCTGGTCGACTTCCCTTTTCCGGCGAGCTTCCTGGCTCCAGGTCAGACCCAGGTGTTCGAGCGGACCACGGCCCGCGGCCCGTCGTTTGAAATTTCCACGGTCAACCTGATGGGCGAAGCGAACCTGACTCCGCACATTCACGCCGGATTCCAGGTCAACTTCCTTGATCTCTACGACCGCAATCCCACATCGTCCGACGACCGCGTGTCGCTGCGTCAGGCCTGGATCCGTTTCGGCAACCGCACCGGCATGCTGGAGGCGCCGACGAGTCATCCCTTTTACGCGCAGTTCGGCAAGGCCCCGCGCTTCACCAAGCAACTCACCCGCTCGATGGAAAGCTACGGCTTGTGGGGCACCGCGGTAGGACGCTTCGAAGAGATTGGCGTCGAGGTTGGAGGCGACATCGGCGAGCACATTTACTGGCGCGGCACTCTTGTGAACGGCAATCCGCTGTTCTTCCGTGACCCGAATCTTCTGGCCGGCGACAACGGCACGCCTGAACGCATCCCCGGCAATACCAACCGTCCGATCAGCGGCACGTCTCCTATCTACGAATCGGGCTTCCCCATCTTGTACGACGCCAAGGCCCAGGACTTGAACCTCTCCCAGGGAATGCAGAAGGGCGTGGGGGTGGGCGTCCGCGGCGGAAACGCCGACGCGAAACATGCGTTCGACGTGGTCGGGTGGCGCTTCAGCCGAAACCTTCAGGAGCGTCCCGCGATTCGCGGCAGCTTCTATCTTGGCGACAAGACTCTGCTTCGCGGCGTGGTCTTCCCGCTGGCGTTCAACAACGATGACCCTAAGGTCGAATACGGAGCCAACCTGCAAGCGCGACTGAACGCTTTCCGCGTCTTCGGTCAGTTCGTTCATCAAGACATCGCCGACCTCGTTCGCAAGGGCGCTGAAGTCGAAGCATCGGTGACCATTCCCCTCAACGACATCTTCCTCTCCGGCGACACTCCAGTGCTGACCTGGATCCGCCCGGTCTTCCGCTTCTCCAACATCAAGAACAATTTCACCGTTGCCCCAATGTTTCCAGCGCCCTCCATCGGCTGGGACTGGAAGAAGTACGACTTGGGTCTCCGCGTCGGCATCATCCAGAACGTGGACATGACGGCCGAGTACAGCTACCACGATGTCGCGACGTCGCGCGGCAAGCTTCATCCAAACGAATTCGTTCTGACCCTGCGCGCCGGGTTCTAAGCTCAACTCCTCTGACGTCCCAACGACCGCCAAGGAGGCGGAGATCATGCAGCGAATCCAGGCCGGCCCTACCCCTTTCCTTCGGTTCGCGGCGGCCATCGCCGTTTTCCTCGGCGCGGGATGTCACAACGCGCCCGTCCAGCCTGCGCCATCAGCCAGCGCCGGGTCGTCCGCGTCGTCTTCATCGGCGCTGACGACGCCATCGCGCAAGACCATCGTCGAAGAGATGACCCACGTCGCCGATTGGCAACTCGCGAATCCGTCATCGCACAAGCTCTGGGAATGGCATCAGGCGCCGTTCTGGGCGAGCCTTGACGCGTTCGCACCTCTGTCGAAGACACCCACGAAGTACTACGACGCCATGCGTGCCACCGGCGAAGCGAATGAATGGAGGCACGGGCCGAACCGTTTCCACGCCGATGACCAGGCCATCACGCAGAGCTACTTCCTGCTCAACGCGAGAGAGAAGAATCCGAAGATGACGGCCGCGGCGCTCACTCTCTTCAACGAGATGCTGACCATGCCGTTCGACGAGGCGCTCGACTTCGATCAGAAGAAGACCAGCCGCGAATGGATCTGGTGCGATGCGCTCTTCATGTCGCCTCCCGCCCTGGCCCTCGCCACGCGTCAGACCGGCGACATCCGCTACGCCGACATGATGGCGCGCCTGTGGTGGAAAACCACCGACTATCTCTACGACCCGGCGGAGAATCTGTATTACCGCGACAGTCGCTACTTCGATCAGCGCGCTCCGAATGGAGCGAAGGTCTTCTGGAGCCGCGGCAACGGCTGGGTCATGGCCGGTCTGGCGCGCGTTCTTCAGTACTTGCCCAAGGACTATGCCGCTCGGCCGCGTTTTACCGCGCTGTTCAAGGACATGGCGGCCAAGGTGGTCACGCTTCAGAAGCCCGACGGCTACTGGCCGGTCAGCCTGTTGAGCGCCGAAAGCATTCCGATCCCTGAAACGAGCGGAACCGGGTTCTTCACCTACGCGCTCGCCTGGGGCGTCAATGAAAGGCTGCTCGATCGCGCCACGTACGAGCCGGCGATCTGGAAGGGCTGGGCGGCGTTGAATCGCGCCGTGCTTCCCAGCGGCAAACTTGGCTACGTCCAGGAAGTCGGAGCGGCGCCCGGCAAAACGGGACCGGACGAGACGGAGGTCTACGGCGTCGGTGCTTATCTGCTCGCGGGCAGCGAGGTCTATCGGATGAGCGCGAAGTAGACGGGCGGTTCGTCTGGTTCCGTGATGACGTCGCGCATCGATGGCGAGGCGTCTCTGGCTCAGCCGATGCTGAAGACGCGTGCCAACATCGTCTGTGCCATCGTCGTCTGACGGAGGCGTTGCGTTGCGCTACTTGACGTAGCCGAGGGCCTTCAGTGCTTCGCGCTGCTCCGCCGACAACACCACGCTCTTGCCCACGTCCGTCGAACGCGACTTTAAGGCCGTGTCCTGAGTACGCGCTTCAATGGTCGCGCGCAGGGATTCGGCGGGAGGGCGGTTCGTTTTCTCCGCGGGATCGACGGCGAGGTCATACCACTCCGAGGAACGCACGACTTTCTTCACGCGATCGGAGCGCAGGATCGCCTTCCAGGACTGAGAACCGTTTCGCAGGAAGGAGAGGCGCGAACCATCCAGAGTGTTGTCGGTCTCCCCGTACATCTCACGATGCTCGGGCACCGCGCGAAGCAGCGACACGCCCTTCATGGTCGGCGCCATCCTGACGCCCAGGAAATCCAGAATGGTGGGAGCGATGTCGAGCAGGTCCACCGGCTGAGTCTCGCGACGCGCCGCCACACCCGGCCCCGAAACGATCAGAGGAATGCGGATGACTTCTTCATAGAGAGTCTTCTGATGCTCCCAGGAGCCGTGCTCCAGGAATTCTTCCCCGTGGTCCGAAGTCACGACCATCAGCGTGTTGCGAAGGACGTCGCGCTCCTTGAGGTGCGTCATCAGCCGCGCGATCTCGTTGTCCGTGTAGCGGATCTCGCCGTCGTAGAGCGCGTGCAAATGATCCAGATCGGCGGGTTTCACTTGATCGGCCCGCAGCTTCTGGAAGTCGTTCAGGTTGCCGGTCATCTTCCCGGCGTAGGGCACAGGCTCGAAGATCTTCAATGTCTCCGCGGGAGGCGCGTAGTGCCAATGCGGATCGTAGAAGTGCAGGAAGATGAAGAACGGTCGATCCCCGAAACGGTCGATCAGGTCCATGGCGTGATTGGCGACGTTCTCGGCCAGACGATCCTGACGGAAGTTCATCGAATCGAAACCGGCGTCAACGCCGTACGTTTTCGAGACGTAAAGATGCGAGGTCACGGCATGTGTCGCCACCCCTTGCGCCTTGAGCAATTCCGCCACCGTCGGCACGGAGTGATTGAAGGCGCGCTTCATGTCCGTCCCGCCGTGGGTTCCAGGCAGGACAGACGTCATCATCGAAAGATGAGCAGGCAGCGTCCATGAGCTGACGCTCACCGCGTCATCGGCCAGCACGCCTCCCTTCGCGAGAGCGTCAAGCGTGGGCGTGGTCGGCTTTGCGTAGCCGTAGGCACTCACATGGTCGCGTCGCAAGGTATCGATCGAGATGAAAATCACACCCTTCTTTAGGCCGTACCCGGCCTTGTCGTGGATGACTGGGTCAGACATGGCGAGTTTCAGCTCGGAGGGCTGCGGAAGATCGGCGCCATCCTTATCAGTGAAGCGGATGGAGATGGAGATGACGCCTTTGGCGGGCGGTGATTCCAGTTCGATGGTGGTGTCTTTCCAGTCGTGGGCGACGCGCGGATTCACCGTTTCCTTTGCGATCTCCCTGCCATCGAGAGACACCGCGAAACGCCCCCAGCCGGGCGTCTCACCCACGCCATCGAAATGAGCGCCGACGCCGAAGGTCAGAGTTGCTCGTTTCGGAAACGCCACCGTCCATGACTGGCTGGCGAGCAAGGCGTCCCGTGTCTCGTCTCCGATGGTCACGGGGGCGATGTTCGCGCGGCCGTCGCCTGTTTTCGCGATCAGAAGGGACTGGGGACCACTGGGAGCCTGAACGCGAGGCGCGCCCGAAGGACATGCGATCGCACCGATCGCGACAAGGGCCACGAGCCCCGCTCGACGTCTTTCGATCCAGAACTTTCGCGACACCAAGAGGCCGCGAATGTAGCACGCAGCTCCGGCTCGAACAGGCTTATGCTCCCTGCCAAAGTCGCGTTCGTTTCGTCGGCCTCGTGGGCGGCCCTTCGGTTCTCCAGGAATCGCATCTCGTTCCCTCATAAGAGAGACATCAACAAGGTATGAACTCGACAGTGCGCGCGATCGGCTGGATTCTGGTCGCACTTCTGGGCGCGGGGGCTCTCTCCGGCATCGCCTTCTCCCGCGGCGAACCCATCACCGGCACCTGGTTCGTGGTCGCGGCCGCCTGCTCGTACATGCTGGCGTATCGGTTCTACTCGTCGTTCATAGCCGCCAAGATCATGGCGCTCGACGACACCCGTGCCACTCCCGCCGAACTGAAGGAAGATGGGCGCGACTACGTCCCCACCAACAAGTGGGTGCTGCTCGGTCATCACTTCGCCGCCATCGCCGGGCCCGGCCCGCTGGTCGGCCCTACCCTCGCAGCGCAGTTTGGTTATCTGCCCGGCACGCTTTGGATCATCATCGGCGGCTGCCTCGCCGGATGCGTTCAGGACTTCGTCATCCTCTTCTGCTC
>JBDTQB010000051.1:0-18768 GCA_039932395.1 Vicinamibacteria bacterium
CGCCTTATGAAGACTAAACGCGCACTCTGGATCGTTGGGATCCTCTCCGTCGCCGCACTCGTACCCCTCTACGGAGACCCTCGCAAATCGCCCGTCACCCATTCCGAGTGGGCGCGGATGATGATGCGCAGCATTGGCTTTGAAGACAAGCTGGAGGGCGTCCAGAACGCCGACGATATTTTCCGTACCCTGGCGTGGAAGGATCAGCGCAATTTTCCGGCTTCCAAATACAAACGCGCCACCGGTGTCAGCAAGCGCGGCGAGTTCGTAGACGCAGGTCAGGAGTCTGGCGAGACAGCCTACGATCTGCCCATCGTACGTAGCGGTGACTACAATGTTCGTCTTCGTTTGAAGGGCGCGCCGGATAAGCCCTTCCAGGTGGAGATTCGCAAGGACGGTCAGCTAGACGCGGTTGAAACTCACCATCCCACCGGAAGCGGCAATGAGTACGCCAACGTCGACCTTGGCTGGATTCGCATGGAATCCGGCAATCACACCATTTCCGTTGTCCTTCCTCCGGGAACGTCGCTTGAGTCGATTCAGGTTTCGCCTCCCTGCCTCAGCCCCATCGAACCTCTCAACGGATGGCGCGCGTCGGCACTGACGACCGACCAGGATCTGGCCCGCACCCTGCTTCAAGCGCTTGAGCTCGAACAAGAACTGCCTCCTGCCGATGAGCCGATTGAGCTTCGCGCTAGCCGCTTCGAAACGCTGGCTCCCAAGTCGGCGGTTGAGAAGGGAAAACTGTCCGAGGACGCGGATCTTCGCGCGGGCCCAGACGGCGTGCACGCCATTCTCTACGCAGACATTCCTGTGGCTGGTCTGTACGCCGTGTCTGTTTGGACCTCTGAAGGCGATGGCCAGACCTGGCTTGCCGATTCATGCCGACGCGTCGATGTCTGCCCCACCGGCGATCCGACCCCGAAATGGCGCACCATTCTGACGAGCGACTTCAACGTTGGGAAGCATTCCTTCGCGGTCCTGCTTGGCAATGGCGCGATGGTCGGCAAGCTGCGGCTCCAGCGCCTGAAGGCCTCGCCGCAGGACTACATCAACACGATCAAGCGGCTTGGCTTCGATCCGGGACCCTCTGGTCCGATCACCCGTGACAAGGCTCGCGAAGCCATGGAGTGGCTCAGCGTGCGCTGGAAGCAGAAGTTCGCCGACCAGAAGCCCTGCGTGCTTGAAACACCCATCGGTCGCCTTGGCGCTTCGGGCTCGCTTTCCGGCGGCATCCTGATCACGAGCCCGGTCGAACCGCCGAAGCCCCCGCCTGTCCAGCCCCCTCCAACTGGCCCGGGTGGTCCTGGCGGCCCTGGCAATCCGCCCCCGGTCCCGCCGCTTCCTCCGACGTCCACACCGACTCCCCCCCCTCCGGCCACTCCAACTCCGGTGGTGACTCCAACTCCAACTCCTGGTGCGACGCCGACGCCGAGTCCGACTCCCGGTGTCACTCCAGCAGCGACCCCTTCACCAACACCCAACGGACCTTTCCTCGGCGGCCTGTTCGGACGCGTCTTCCTTGATCTCGATGGAAATGGAAGTCAGGGTCCGAACGAACCTGGTATTCCGAACGTCACGGTCATCATCACGGACGGGTTGGGCACTGTTTACACCGCGATGACGGACGCCGCGGGAAACTACAGCGTCTCTGGAATCGCGACCGGTCCAGCCACCGTGGACGTCCTCGAAGCCACCCTCCCGCCCGGCCTGTCGCAGACCGCTGGAGTTGATCCAAGTTCCGCCAACGTCACGCCCGGCGCTCCGACAAATGCCGGAGTCGACGGCTATCGCCCGCCCGCGATTCCCATCACCACCGGTACGCTTAATGGAGTCGTCTTCCTTGATTCCAACGGCAACGGAATTCAGGACGGCGGCGAGCCGGGTCTTCCCGGTGTCAGCGTGATCGTGACCGACGCGCTGGGCCTGACTCACCTTGTCACAACCGATTCCTATGGTGTCTGGGCGGTCACGAACCTGCCTCCGGGACCCGCGACCGTCGACGTGGTTGATGCGACCCTCCCGCCCGGAGTCACACAGACCGCCGGGGTCGACCCGAGTTCCGCGACCGTGGTCGCCGGACAAGTCGTCTTCGGAGGCTACGACGGCTATCGGCCTCCCGTCACACCCGGCACGCCGGTCACAGGGTCCGTGACGGGAACGATCTTCTTCGACGCCAATGGCAATGGCACGCGCGACCCAGGCGAACCCGGCATGCCCGGTGTGTCCGTGGTCGTCACCGCCTCTGATGGCACCACCTACCTCGTCACCACTGACGCGAATGGCAACTATTTCGTCCCGAACGTCCCCCTCGGAGCGACCACGGTTGATGTCGTTGAGCAGACCCTTCCGCCGGGGCTGACTCAGACTGCGGGCACCGATCCAACAACCGTCACCGTCACCGCCGGCCCTCCGACCAACGCTGGTCTCGATGGCTATGCTCCCTCTCCGAGCGCACCCGGGCCTACGGGAAGCGTGACCGGTCACATCTTCTTCGACATCAACGGGAATGGCGTCCAGGATCCGGGTGAGCCGGGCATTCAGGGGGTGGTCGTGGAGATCACGACCGCGGGCGGCCAATTGTTCTACGCCACGACCAATGGCAATGGTGACTACACCGCGTCGAACATTCCGGCGGGCAATGCGACCGTCGACATCGTCAATTCAACCTTGCCGCCGGGAGTCACGCAGTCAGCCGGCGTGGATCCCTCCCCGGTTGTTGTGCCCGCAAGCGGCACTGGCAACGCGGGCATTGACGGGTTCACTCTTACTGGAACGCCAGCCACGACAGGCGGCCTCACCGGCGTCGTCTTCATCGACCTTGATGGAAATGGCGTGCAGAGCGGCCCCGGCGAGACCGGGATCCCCGGCGTGTCCATCGTCATCACCGACTCGAACGGAGTGCCGCACATCGTCGTGACCAACGGCACGGGGACGTGGACCGCAACCGGTCTTCCCGGTGGAAATGCGACGGTTGATGTCGTCAATGCGAGCCTTCCGCCTGGACTCACTCAGACGGCAGGGGTGGATCCGGAGGTCGTTCCCGTTGTCCCCGGCAGCGTCTCGCCCGGCGGAAACGACGGGTACCAGCCTCCACCCTCCGCGGCACCGACAGCAAGCGTCTTTGGGCACGTCTATCTGGACGTCGATGGAAGCGGCGGACAGAACGCCGGTGACTCCGACCTGTCGGGAATCAGCGTGATCATCACGACGGTCGGAGGCCAGGTGTTCACTGGTGTGACCGACGCGGCCGGTAACTACAACATCCCTGGCGTGCCCATCGACCCGGTCAATCCTGTGACGGTCGATATCGTGAACAGCTCGCTTCCCCCCGGCGTCGTTCAATCCCAAGGCACCGACCCCACCATGATCATTGTGGCGGCTGGTGCGAATAACGCGGGAATCGATGGCTATCGCCCTGCCACGCAGACGGGTCCCGGCGGAGTCACCGGCTTCGTCTTCCTCGACACGAATGGCAACGGAAGCTTTGACCCGGGCGAGCCGGGCATCCCCGGCGTCAGCGTGGTCGTCACCGCCTCGAATGGCCAGGTCTTTGTCCTCACCACGGACATCAACGGGAACTACACGGTGACGGGCGTTCCGACCGGTCCGGCCACCGTTGACATCGTGAACAGCACTTTGCCTCCGAACGTGACCCAGACAAACGGCACGGATCCCACGGGTATCAATGTCGTCGCCGGGCCTCCGACGAACGCAGGAACCGATGGCTACGCCCCGCCGACGAGTACGCCTGGTCCCACGGGTTCGGTCACCGGCACCGTGTTCTTCGACAACAACGGCAATGGCACTCAGGATCCAGGTGAAGGCGGCATCCCGAACGTCAGCGTCGAAATCACCTCCGTGAATGGCCAGATCTTCTACGTGACGACCAACGCCTCCGGAAACTACACGGCGCCCAACGTGCCCGCCGGTCCGGCGACCGTCGACATTGTGAACTCCACTCTGCCGCCGAACCTCACGCAAACAGCTGGAATTGATCCGAGCACGGTGTTCGTGCCCGCGGCCGGAGTCGGCAACGCGGGAAGCGACGGCTACCAGCCCGGTGGAATGACCGGTACTCCTACCGGAACGGTGATCGGGGTCGTCTTCCTTGATTTGAACAGTAACGGGACGCAGGATGTTGGTGAACCCGGCATCCCGGGCGTCACTGTTCTCCTCACCACATCGAGCGGTCAGGTCTTGCCGGGAACGACGGATGCGACCGGGACTTACAGCATCTACAACGCTGCGGCCGGCGCGGCCACCGTTGACGTCCTGAACAGCACCCTGCCTCCGGGCCTGACTCAAACCGCCGGGACAGATCCAAGTGCCGTCACCGTCGCCGCCAGCACCGTGACCAACGCAGGCTTTGATGGCTACAACGCCTCCTCGCCCTCCACGACGACCGGCGGCGTGACCGGGACCGTCTTCTTGGACACCAACGGGAACGGAGCTCAGGACGCGGGTGAGCCCGGTTTGCCGGGCGTTCAAGTGACGATCACTCCGTCATCCGGCCCTGCGATTGTCGTGACCACCGGTCCCAACGGCGTCTATCTCGCTCCGACCGTTCCGGCGGGGGCTGCAACGGTGGATGTCAACGACGCAACGTTGCCTCCAGGCCTCACTCAAACGGCCGGTGTCGACCCGAGCACAATCAACGTCTTCCCCGGCACGATCAACAACGCCGGCATCGACGGCTATCAACCGCCGGCTCCCGCCGGGACAGGTTCTGTCACGGGTCTTGTGTTCTTCGACCTCGACAACAACGGTGTCCAGGGTCCGGGTGAATCCGGCATCCCCGGCGTCAGCGTCGCCATCACCGCGGCGAACGGCCAGACGTTCGTAGTGACCACCGATGCGAACGGCATGTATATGGCAGCGAATGTCCCTCCGGGCACCGCCACCATCGACGTGGTGGATGCGACTCTGCCTCCAGGGGTCACGCACACCTCGGCGGGAACCGATCCGAGCACCGCGGTCGTTCCATCCGGCGGTACAGTCAACGCGGGCATCGATGGCTACCGTCCGACGACGACGACGCCTCCGGGCGGGCCGGTGGGGTCGGTCACTGGCATCGTGTTCCTCGATAACAACGGCAACGGTCTTCAGGAGTCGAACGAGCCCGGCCTGCCCGGGGTCAGCGTGTTGATCACGGCGGCCAACGGCCAGATCTTCTCCGTGGTGACGAACTCAAGCGGCGTCTACCTGGCGTCCAACGTGCCCCCGGGGACGGCGACCGTCGACGTCGTTAACGCGACGCTGCCCCCCAACCTCACTCAGACCGCTGGAGTGGATCCGAGCACGGTTTTGGTGCCCTCGGGTGGCGTGGGCAATGCCGGGATCGACGGCTACCGTCCTCAGGTCGTTGAACAGCCGCCGGCGACGCCCGTCATGCCGGTTCCGCCCACCAGCTAGCTCGCCCTTCCGTCGCCTGATAGTCTCCCGGGCGGGCCTGTAGTTCAGCGGTTAGAACCCCCGGCTCATAACCGGTAAGTCCTCGGTTCGAATCCGAGCGGGCCCACCACGCGCCTCGGCGCTTCTTCCAAGGCCGGTCTTGCGAAGACCCGTAGGCGCGTCTATGCCTGACGCGACGCGATGACTTCGATTTCCACGGACACACCCTTGGGCAGCGCAGCGGCCTGCACGGTCGACCGCGCAGGAGGGTTCTCGGGGAAGGCTTTCGCGTAGACCGCATTCATTCGCGGGAAGAGACCAAGATCGCGCATAAAGACGGTGGTCTTGACCACGTGCGCAAACGTCAGGCCTTCCGATTCCAGGACCGCGCGAATGTTGTCGAGGACGCGTTCCGTCGCGGTCTCGATGTCGGTGTCGTGGAGCTCGCCGGTCTTCGGATCGAGCGGAATCTGGCCGGAGAGGAACAGGAGATCGCCCACACTGACCGCCTGTGAGTAGGGGCCGATCGGCGCAGGCGCCTTGTCGGTCAGAACGACTTTCCTGGGCATATCTTTAGCTTCTCCTATTTTGGAGCGTCAGCAAGCGATGTGCGCTCGACGCGTGCGACTCCATTGACTTCCCTGATCGCGCGCACAAGCGACTTCAAATGATTCAGATCCTTCACCCGCACCACCAGATCCACGACCCCCGGCCGATCGTCATAGGTCCGCGCCTCGGCGCGGCGGATGTCTCCACCCCGATCCGACACCGCGGTCGTGAGAGCAGCGAGCAGTCCGGTGCGATCATGAACTTCGACGCTGAGACGAACAGGATACGTCTCCCCTGGAGTCGCATCCCAGGACACGGGGACACGCCGTTGCGCATCCACCATGGTGTTCCGCACGTTGGGGCAACTCTCGGCATGGACCGAGACGCCCTGTCCGCGCGTGATGTAGCCGATGATCGCGTCGCCCAGAATCGGTGAGCAGCAACCCGCTCGATAGACGAGCAGATGGTCGACGCCCTGGACGGAGATGCGCGCGTCGCCCGGCGTGACCGACCGCACGGGGCGCTCGGGTGGGGGAGCCGACTTTCCGCGAAGCTCTAAAGGTGTCAGCTTCTCGATGAGCGAGGCGGCGTCGAGCCGACCAAAACCGACGGAAGACAAGACGTCCTCGAAGCGGCTTCCGACGCCCATTTCCCGACCGAGTGCTTCGATTCTGGGCGCCTCATCCTCAAGCGTCTTCCCGCGCAGGTGCGACTTTTTCCACTCTCGTTCAATGAGGCGACGTCCCAGATCGCGCGCCTGCTGGCTCTCCGCGACGTGGAGATCATGTTTGATGCGGGAGCGAGCACGTGACGTGACCGCGAAGTTCAGCCAGTCGCGGCTTGGATGCTGTCCGGGCGCGGTGAGGATCTCCACGATGTCGCCGTTCTTCAGCTTCGTCCGCAACGGCACGATGCGCCCGCCCACGCGCGCTCCCACGCAACGGCGGCCCACTTCTGTATGAATAGCGAAGGCGAAGTCGATCGGCGTGGCGCCCCGTGGCAGGGTGCGTACGGCGCCCTTGGGAGTGAAGCAGTAGACCTCTTCTGGATAGAGATCGAGCTTCAGCGAACTCAGGAACTCCTTCGGGTCCTGAACGTCTTCGAGAAGCTGGCGCAGCCACGCGAAGGTTTGATCGTCCTTGGAAAGCGCCGGCCCCGATCCCTCCTTGTATTTCCAATGCGCGGCGATGCCTTCCTCGGCGATGAGATGCATTTCTTCAGTCCGGATCTGGACTTCGAAAGGCGTGCCGTGGTCGCCGACCAAAGACGTGTGGAGCGAGCGATAGCCGTTGGGCCGCGGAATGGCGATGAGATCTTTGATGCGTCCCGGCACCGGCCGAAGCGCGTGATGCAGGAGACCCAGCACCGCATAACAATCGGACACCGACGACACGACCACGCGGAGGGCGATGAAGTCGTAGAGCTCGTCGAGGTCGATCTTCTGGCGGATCAGCTTCTGATGAATCGAGAACAGACGCTTCACGCGCCCGTCGATCCGCGCCTCGATGTGGGCTTCGTCGATGAGTCCTCGGATGACACCGCTCATGCGCGCGATGACAGCCTCGGCCTCCGGCCGTCGCGCCTCAACTCTCTTGGCGAGCGACTTGTAGGCCTCAGGCTCGAGGTGCTGGAAGGCGAGGTCCTCAAGCTCATTCTTGATGAGGCTCATGCCCAGCCGCCCTGCGAGCGCAGCGTAGATCTCCATCGTCTCTTGCGAGATACGGATCCGCTTCTCTTCGGGGAGATGCTGAAGAGTCCGCATGTTGTGCAGGCGATCCGCGAGCTTCACCACGATGACGCGCACATCGTCGACCATCGCTAGAAGCAGCTTGCGGAAGCTTTCGGCCTGGCGCTCTTCAACGGAGGAGAACGTGATCTGCGAGATCTTCGTCAGTCCTTCAACGATGTGAAGGACCACCGGTCCAAACTTCTCCTCGATTTCCTTCGGCGTCGCGAGCGTGTCTTCGAGCGCGTCGTGCAGCAGGCCGACGGCCACGCAGATCGGATCAAGTCGCCACGAGGCCAGGATGCTCGCCACTTCAAGAGGATGGGACAGATAGGGCTCGCCGCTCGCCCGCACCTGCCCCTTGTGAGCCACCGCTGAAAAGACATACGCACGTCGCAACACGTCGAGATCGGCCCCTGGGTGATGGAGCTGGACGGTTTCAGCGATCTCTTCGAATCGAATCATGCGGGGATCAAACCCCAATTATCAGGCCCGTCGACCCAAAACACGGTTTTCGCAGTTTGGACCCAGTCTGAACAACCGCCCCGCCACAATCTCCAAATGGAAGAACACACACTGCGGCTGCTCACCCTGATGACGCTTCCCGGGTTCGGTCCGCACAAGATCGCGAGCTTGTTTAGGGCCGGCGGAGTGAACGAGCTTTACGAAGGCCCACGTCGGTTCGCAGCGCAACTCGGCGAGCTGGCACTCCAGGCTCTGGAAGGACGATCGGCTCGACAACAGGCCGAGCTCATCTACAAGGACGCGTGCCGCAAAGGGCAGTCGATGGTGGCTCTCGGGGACGCTGGCTACCCCAGTTCCCTGGCGGCCATCTACGATCCTCCGCCGGTTCTCTTTTTCAAGGGGAGCTTTTCCGACCGTCGCCGCGTCGCCATTGTCGGCGCGCGAGCGGCTACCGGATCGGGCCGCTCCCTGGCGCGCGATCTCGCCCGCGGGCTTGCCGCCGCAGGCCTCGAGGTTGTGTCAGGCCTCGCCCGCGGGATCGACGGTTCGGCCCATGAGGGCGCGCTGTCGGGAAATGGGACAACGCTTGCCGTCCTCGGGTCGAGCGTCGACATCATCTACCCCGCCGAACATGAACTTCTGGCAGGTCGCATCGAAGGGCACGGCGCCGTGATCTCAGAGTTCATCCCCGGTACCCGACCGTCGCCGCCGCACTTCCCCAGGAGAAATCGCATCATCGTCGGGCTCTCGGAAGCCGTCATCCTGATCGAGGCAGGAAACCGCAGTGGCGCGCTCATCACCGCCCGTCTGGCCCTCGATGAAGGACGAGACGTTCTCGCCGTTCCCGGCCGCCCGGGCGACCCGCTCTCTTACGGTCCAAACCTGATGATTCGGGACGGCGCGACCCTGATCCGAAGTCTGGATGACGTGCTCGAACACCTCGGACTGGGTGTCAACACCCCTACAAAAAAATCTCCGGCGCGCGATCCCGTGCTCGAAAAGCTAGGCGACTCGGTGGTGAAATCGGTGAACCAACTCGCTCTAGACACGGGGCTTGCGCCATCCGACCTGATTGCACGCCTTTCGGAGCTCGAACTCGACGGAAAGATCGAAAGATTGCCTGGCACTTTGTTTCGCAGCGCAAGTCCGGCATAACCTAATAAGGAAGACGCCCCCCAAAAGCCAAAGGAAGAAAGACCTCCACCTTGCCAAATCGCCTCGTCATCGTTGAGTCGCCCGCCAAAGCCAAGACCATCAATAAGTACCTCGGCAAGGGCTACACCGTTAAGGCCTCCATGGGCCATGTCCGGGATCTGCCCAAGAGCAAGCTGGGCGTCGACGTCGAGAACGGCTTCGAGATCGACTACGAAATCCTTCCGACTCGCAAGAAGATCATGGACGAGCTGAAGAAGGCGGCCAAGGAGGCGGACGAAGTCTTTCTGGCGGCCGACCCGGACCGTGAAGGAGAGGCGATCTGCTGGCACCTGGCGCAGGAGCTGGGCGGCAAGCGGGCCAAGGGCAAGTCGAAGTTCAAGCGCGTGGTCTTCCACGAAATCACGAAGACCGCGATCCAGAAGGCGTTTGAGCATCCCGAAGAACTGAACATCCCCAAAGTCGATGCGCAGCAGGCGCGCCGCGTTCTGGACCGCCTCGTCGGCTACAAGGTTTCTCCCATCCTTTGGGACAAGGTGCGCCGCGGCCTTTCCGCCGGCCGAGTTCAGTCGGTCGCCCTTCGTTTGATCTGCGAACGCGAACGGGAGATCAAGGCGTTCATCCCCGAGGAATACTGGTCGGTCACCGCTCATCTCGATAGCGGCATTCCGCCGATCGTTCCGGCGGGCCTCTCCCGAAAGAATGGCGAGAAGATCGAGATCACGACCGAGGCCGAGGCAGCGGTTGTTCGCAAGGATCTCGAAAAGGCCGCGTACACGGTTTCCAAGGTCACGCGGAAAGAGCGCAAGCGCTATCCCGTGCCCCCGTTCATCACTTCAAAGCTGCAGCAGGACGCCTTCCGGCGGCTTCGCTTCCCAGTCAAGAAGACCATGCAGGTCGCGCAGAAACTGTATGAAGGTCTCGAAGTCGGCGGCGAAGGCAGTGTCGGTCTCATCACCTACATGAGAACCGACTCCACCCGCGTTTCAGACGACGCCTTGGTCGCGGTCCGAGATCACATCGGCAACGCCTACGGTGCCGATTACCTTCCCGAAAAACCCATCTTCTACAAGACCAAGGAAGGCGCTCAGGACGCGCACGAAGCGATCCGACCGACCGATCTGAGCCTCACTCCCAACAGCCTTCGCAAGCATCTGGGCAAAGACGAAATCGCGCTTTATGAGCTGATCTGGAACCGCTTCGTCGCGTCTCAGATGAGGCCCGCTGTCTTTGATGAAACTGCGGTTGAGATCACCGCGGGTGTGTACATGCTGCGTGCTCGCGGTCAGGTCATGAAGTTCAAGGGCTTCCTCGCGGTCTACGAAGAGTCGATGGAAGAAGTGGCCAAGGCGAAGGCCAAGAAGACCGAAGCCATGGGTGGCCCCGCCGCGAACACCGCCGAGGCGGATGCCGAGCCCGAAGCTAAGGACGGTCTTCCTCCTCTTGAAGAAGGCCAGAAGCTGAAGCTGCAGAAGCTCGACACCGACCAGCACTTCACCGAGCCGCCTCCGCGTTTCTCTGAAGCGAGCCTCGTCAAGGAACTTGAAGAGAACGGCATTGGACGTCCGTCCACTTATGCGTCGATCATTTCGACCATCGAAGCGCGCGACTACATCGAGAAGCGCGACGGCCGTCTGTGGCCGAGCGAAGTCGGCTTCCTCGTCACCGATCTTCTGATCGAAAACTTCGAAGACATCGTCAACGTCGAGTACACCGCCGGCATGGAGCGCGAGCTTGACGAGATTGAAGACGGCAAGGACACGCTTCTCAACACGCTGAATCAGTTCTGGAAGAAGTTCGAGAAAGACCTCAAGACCGCGGCGACGAAGATGCGCTCGGTCAAGGGTGTCGAAGAAAAGACCGACGAGATCTGCGACAAGTGCGGCTCGGGCATGGTCATGAAGTGGGGGAGATACGGTCGCTTCCTCGCCTGCTCCAACTATCCTGACTGCAAGACCACCCGTCAGCTCGCGGGGGCGGCCGAAGGGGCGCCTGAAGCCTCAGAAGAGGCTCTGTCACAGCCGTGTCCTGAGCACGCCGAAATGCTGGTGCCTCGTAAGGGACGCTTCGGTTTCTTCCTCGCCTGCCCGAAATATCCCGACTGCAAGGTCACGAAGAAACTCGTTCGCGGCGCCGAAGGCCGCCTCGAGCTCGAGAAACTCAAGCCCATTGAGAACGAGTTCTGCCCTGACTGTAAAAAGCCCCTCGCGTGGCGCAAGGGTCGTTTCGGAAACTTCATCGCCTGCTCCGACTACCCGACCTGCAAATACATCAAGAAGAAGGAAGCCAAGGACATCGGCCTCCTTTGTCCTGAGTGTCACGAGGGCCAGGTGGTCGAGCGCAAGGGTCGTTTCGGCAAACCGTTCTACGGTTGCCGCCGCTATCCGCAGTGCAAGTTCACCGCGTACCACCGCCCGCTCGCCGAGCCTTGTCCGAAGTGCGCGAAGCCCTATCTGCTTCAGAAAGACACCAAGAAGCAGGGCTGGGTTCTCGCATGCGCCGACGAAGATTGCGGTTACGAGAAGCCGATGGACGGTCAGCCTCAGTGGTCCATCGACGCAGCGATCGCGGCCGAAGCAGCGGAAGCGGCGAAGCTCGCGAAAGCCGAGGCTGCTGAAGCCGCCGAGAACGCCGTTTGACGTCGCTTCCGAGAGTCAGCGTCATTGGCGGTGGTCTCGCCGGAAGCGAAGCCACCTGGCAACTCGCCAAACGCGGAGTCGGTGTCGATCTCTATGAGATGAGGCCGGTGCTCAAAACGCCGGTGCACCAGACGTCTGACTTCGCGGAACTCGTCTGCTCCAACTCGCTGCGCGGCAATGACCTCGATCAGGCCGCCGGCATCCTCAAAGAAGAGATGCGTCGGCTCGACTCGCTCATCGTCCGCGTGGCCGATGAAGTGCGCGTGCCGGCGGGCAGCGCCCTTGCCGTGGATCGCGGCCTCTTCTCTCAGCGCATCACCGAAGAGATCGCCAAGTTGCCAGGAGTGGTGATCCACCGTGAGGAGCGCCCGGCTCTTCCAACCGAACCGCTCGCCATCGTCGCCACCGGTCCGCTCACCTCTGACGCGCTTGCTGCCGATATCGCCCGGTTCGTCGGCGATACGCATCTGCATTTCTACGATGCCGTGAGTCCGGTCATCGAGGCCGACAGCATCGACATGACGAAGGTGTTCCGCGCGTCGCGTTACGGTAAGGGTACCGACGACTACCTCAACTGTCCCATGGACGAAGCGGAGTACCGTGCGTTCTTCACGGAGCTGATGGCGGCCGAATGTTCAGAGGTGAAGGACTTTGAAAAGGAGTTCTTCTTCGAGGGCTGCCTGCCGATTGAGGTCATCGCGAGTCGCGGCCCGGAGACGATGCGTTTTGGGCCGATGAAGCCGGTGGGCCTCAACAATCCCGCCACCGGTCGAAGGCCGTTTGCCGTCGTCCAACTCCGGCAGGACAATCTTGCCGCCAGCCATTTCTCGATGGTGGGATTTCAGACCCATCTCAAGTGGCCTGAGCAGAAGAGAATTTTCCGCATGATTCCGGGACTCGAGAATGCCGAGTTCATCCGCTTCGGCATGATCCATCGCAACACCTATATCAACTCGCCCAAGACGCTGAATGCGACGTTTGAGGCGCGCAGCCGCCCGGGGCTTTTCTTTGCTGGTCAGATGAGCGGCGTGGAGGGCTACGTAGAGTCGGCGGCCTCCGGGCTTCTCTGCGGCATCGGCGCTGCAAGTCGGGTCCACGGACTTGAGCCCGAGCCTTTTCCCATCGACACTGCGATGGGCGCGCTCGGTCGATACATTTCCGGCAGCGACCCGAAGCACTATCAGCCGACCAACATCGCCTTCGGTTTGTTTCCTGAACTAGGCGAGACCATCCGCGACAAGCGCATGCGTCGTCGCGCTCTTTCGGATCGCGCGCTGGTTTCGCTCGCGGGATTTGTCGAGCGTGGCTTCAAGAGCCCTCCTGCGACCGCGCCCGCCGCGCCCGCCCTGCCCGCATGAGCCATGAAGCAGGATATCGCTCGCTTCGTTACGTCGCTTTCTGACGAACGTAATGCGTCTCCGCATACCCTGCGGGCGTACTCAAAGGATCTGAGCCAGCTTCACGGCTTCGCCCAAGCGCGTCTCGGTCATGAGCCAGAATCCAAAGAGATCGACCTGTGGCTCCTCCGCGGGTTTTTCGCGGATCTCCACACGCACAAGGCATCGGCCACAACGGCCGGCCGAAAGCTGGCGACGTTCCGATCGTTTTTCCGGTACCTTTGTCGTGAGGGGACGCTGACCAAGAACCCCGCACGAAGCTTGGTCGGTCCACGCAAGGACCTCAAGATTCCGAGCCACCTCCAAGAGAGAGAAGCCGCAGATCTTGTTTCTACTTCTGATAAAGATAATAAATCCAGAGAGCGAGACGCGGCGGTCCTTGAGCTGCTGTATTCGACCGGCATGCGGTGTTCCGAGATCGTCGGACTGGTGTTAGACGATGTGGATAGAAGCAATAAGTCTCTTCGTATTCTTGGTAAAGGAAGAAAAGAACGCTGGGTCCCATTCGGTGGACCAGCAGGTCTAGCCCTGGACCGATATCTAGCTTCAAGAAAAGCACTTAACGGAAAGAGTCCAGTCTTCTCTGGCACCCATGGCAAGGCTCTTTCTGATCGCACCGTGAGAAGAATCGTGGCCAGGGGACTCGATTTCGCTGCGATCCGAACCAAGGCCAGTACTCATACTCTGAGGCACTCGTTCGCAACTCATCTCCTTCAGCGCGGAGGAGATCTACGGTCGATCCAAGAGCTGCTTGGCCACTCCAGCCTATCGACGACTCAGCGCTACACGCACGTCAATCCACAATATTTGCTCGATATATACAAACAGACTCACCCCAAAGCGTGAGACTGTTTGCCCGTCGATACGTCTCAACCTTAGAAGCCAGAAGAACTTCCGGCTAAATGCTCACCACCTCGCAGATGTCGGACGAACAACTCGTCGAAGCGTTCCAAGCTGGCCAAGTGGCCGCATACGACGAGCTTGTGTCTCGTTGGCAGAGCAAGATCCGGGGCGCTGTGTGGCGTGTGCTCGGGTCGACTGAGGACGCGGCAGACATCACCCAAGAAGCCTTCCTGAGGGCTTTCCGCGGTCTCAAGGCGTTTAAACGTGAGGCGAAGTTTTCATCATGGATTTACCAGATCGCCCTCAATCTTTGTCGAGACTCCCTGCGTCGTAAGAAGGGTAAGAGCTATGTCAGTCTTGACGAACCCGAACCGAGGATCCCTACTCTGGTCTCCAAGGGGGCATCCCCTCTTGAATTCACAGAAGGCAACCAGGTAGCCGATCGCGTGCGAGCCGCCATCCAGAAACTCAACGAGGATCAGCGTGAAGTGATCATCCTGAAAGAGTACGAAGGCCTCACCTTTGCCGAGATCGCGGAGACACTGGGATTGCCCACGTCGACCGTCAAGACACGTCTCTATCGAGGTCTGGTCGAAATGAAACAGCATCTGGCGCGCGAGGGCGTGACGAGCGCTTCCCACATTCCCGACTCATTTGAGTCTTAGGATCCGTATGAACCAGATCTCTTCCTCGCCTTTCAAAACTATGCAGGACACACTCCGATGACGTCGAATCCCACTTGTGAAGCCTTGCGCGAAGACATCATCGCGCTGCTCTACGATGATGGCGAACTGGGCGAGCGATCGCGGGCCCGCGACCACCTGGCGCAGTGCGTTCCCTGCCGTCTTGAATACTCCGAGTTGAAGGGCGTCCGCAAAGTTCTCGGCGGTTGGGACGTGCCGATTGCGGTGGTTCCCAGCGTCGTTCCCATCTCCCGCTTCGGCGTTTCCTGGCTTCCTGCTGGCCTCGCTGCGGCCGCCGGTCTGGTTCTCGGCATTGGCCTCGCCGTAGCGGGTCGCAATACCCTGATGCCGGCGTCGACCCAAACCGCGGCAGCCATTTCGCCTGCTCCCGCCAATTCGACCGCGTCGCCGACCAACACCCGGTTTGTTTCCTATGACGTTCTACAGGACGCGCTCAAAACGCAGGAGGCGCACCATCAAGCGGAGATCGACGACCTTCGTCGATCCTTCTTTCAGGCCGCCGATGCGTCGGCACCCACCGGCAACGCGGCCAAGATGGTCTCCAATCCATCGCCAGCCGTCATTGAGAAGCTGCTGAGGGCCAGCGAAGACCGCCAGGCGCGTCTCTTCGAAGCACGTCTTTCGGGCCTACGGACGGAGAGCGATCTCCAGCGCCAGTACGACATGGCGCAGATCGCGGCCGGGCTTGCCTACATCGACTCTCGAACCGGCGCCGATGCCGCTCGCACCAGCGAGCTCATGAAGAACCTGGTCCGAGTCACCGCCAAACCGCAGGACCGCTAGTCTCGTCCAAACGTTTCCGATGCTGACCGCCCTCGCCCTCGCCGCCGCCCTTTCAACCGAGGCCACACCGGCCGATCGCCGCGCCGATCTCCAGCGCTTTGCCGCACGACTAGAGCAGCGCCTCGCGACCGCCTGCCGCCCGGCCGAGCCCGTCCCTTTTCTCGCGGGCCTGCCCGAAACACGATTCATCTACCTCGACGGCGTCGGCGCGATCTTTCTCCTCCCGCCACGCTCGCTCCCAACCGTTCCGATCACGGTCCCCGGGCAGCCCGCTCCGGAGATCTCGGTCTCCACTTCCAGGCCGATGGCCGCAGCCGGTCCTCAGGTCATGGTCAGCAAGCGACCCAGTGACCTCACAGATCTTGAGGCGAGAATTCGCGAGAGTCGGAAAGAAGCGGAACGCATGCGCGCAATGGCCGATGCCGCCTTCACTGATGCCGAGCGGCAGCTTCTGGCAGAGGAGCGTCCTTCGGGGGCGGAGGTGGCCGCTGCCAGCATCCCCCTTCCGTGGACCTTCTTTCTCGAAGACGCGATCGACGACACTCGTCCGCCCGAGCAGGTTGAAAAAGACGTCAAAGACGCGCTCGTCACCACCGTCCTCGAAGACGCGGCCCTCCTGAAATCTCTTCAGCCGACCGACATGGTGACCGTCTCCGTCGAGCTGGTCTCACGTCCTCAACCGTGGGTCCGCGCAAAACCCGCGCGCACGGTCATCATCCGAGCGCTGAAATCCGATCTTGACGCGTTCGCCGCAGGCAAACTTCCGAAGGACGACCTTCTCAAGAAGGTTCAGACGAAGGCCTACTAGGAGTCTGCCCGCGACCTGCCAAGCAGCAGCAGGCCAGCAAGCGTCAAGAGTCCGAGCGAGCCATCCGTCAATGCGAAGAGCAGGAAGGCCGGGGGAGATCCGCGCAGAAAGTGATCGCTCACGAAGAGCAGGGCCCCTGAAATCTTCACGAATGCGCCCGCGATCCAGAGATAGCCACGGCGCGCATCGACGTCCTGAGCGCACCAGAAATAGCCAAGCGCCAGCGTCAAAGTGAAGAGGCCGTTGAGCTGGGCGTTGACCACGGGAACGGGCGGCGGCGCCCCAAAGAGCCGCGCGGTGAACTCCGGCAGAAACATCATGGGGATCGCCAGAGCCAGGTCGTAGACGCCTCCCACGATGGCCAACGTGCGTAGCGAGGGAAAACCCATCGGATCTCTATACTACCCGCACGCTATGAGCCGTCGATTTTCTGTCGGTCGCGCCGCGACCGCCCTTCTGAGTCTGGCGGTGTTGATGGCCTGCGGCAAGCGCGCCGACCCTCTGGCGCCCTACCTCAAGACACCACAGCCTCCGACTGCGGTCGAGGTCAACCAGATCGGCAATGTTCTGGAGTTGCGTGCCACCGCCCCGCGCCTCACCACTGAAAACCGTCCGCTCCCGGTCATCGAACTTGAGTGGTACCAAGGTCCGGCGACGGGAGACTTCGGCAAGCTCGCGCGACCCATCTTTCGAGAGGAAGTCGCCCCGGGCGAGGCTCGCGCCAAGACCTTTCCGATTGTTACCGCCGAGGCGCGCTTCTCGGTCCGGGCATTTTCCGGCAAGGCCCGATCGAATATGTCAGCCCCGGTCGCCTTCAAGCCTCTCCCTGTTCCCTCTCCCCCGACCGAACTGAAAGCCGTCAACACAGCAACCGGCGTCAGCCTCTCCTGGGTCAATCCTCCCGGGGCGGAACCCTGGCCAACCCCATTAGCGCCTCCATCTCCATCTCCGTCGCCCTCGCCGGCAGTGCTTCCAGGCGTCGCTCCGCCGGGCTCCGCGATGCCGTCCCCGACGCCGACGCCCGCTCCGGCCATCCCGCCGCCGTCGGTTCCTCCGGCACTCGCCGCGGCCCTTCCGCCTCCTGGAGGAACGCCTTCCGCATTGGCTGCTCCAAAGACCAGCCCCACCGCGACACCCGCGCCGACACCTCCTACCGGCATTCGCATCTTCCGGACCGACGGCCTTCCGCGTCTCGCGCGCGAGCCCCTTCAAGCGTCCTCCTGGGTCGATTCAACTCTCAAGCCCGGAGACAAGCCCTGCTATGCCCTCAGATACACGACGTCGTTCAAGCCGCTCGTCGAGAGCGCTTCGACTGAACCCGTCTGCGTGGAGAGTAAGGACATTGTTCCGCCCGATGCGCCATTGAAGCTCGTGGCGGACATTGGCTCGAATTTCGTGGAGCTTTCGTGGACCGCCTCCGCCTCCCCCGATGTGGCTTTCTATCGGGTCTACCTCGCACTCGACACCCGGCCGCGTGCCCTGCTTCTCGAAACCCAGGGCCCGATTCTTAGAACCCGCCACGGAAACATGGCGCCGGGGGCCAGGGCCTACGACGTGACGGCGGTCGACCAGGCAGGCAACGAAAGCGAACCCAGTCCGATCACCAAGATCATCGTTCCCTAAGCTGTCCCCGACTTCTCTTCTCCGACAACGAAACACATAGCTATGGCCGATCAACTCGCCGTTCTCCGTGACAAGGTCCGCCGTGCCGAAGAAGGCGGAGGTGTTGAACGCCGCGAACGACAGCATCGCGAGGGCCGACTCACCGCGCGCGAGCGCGTCGACATCCTCCTTGACGAAGGCACGCTGGAAGAACTCGACAAACTGGTCGAGCATCGCTGCACCGACTTCGGCATGGGAGATCAGAAAATCCCGGGCGATGGCGTTATCTCCGGTTTCGGACGCATCGACGGACGCTTGGTCTTCATCTTCGCTCAGGATTTCACCGTCTTCGGTGGCAGTCTTTCCGAGACCAACGCCCTCAAGATCTGCAAGGTCATGGACCTCGCGATGAAGATGGGCGCGCCCGTCATCGGACTCAACGATTCCGGAGGCGCGCGCATCCAGGAAGGCGTCGCGTCCCTCGGCGGCTACGCCGACATCTTCCTGCGCAACACCCTGGCCTCCGGCGTGATTCCGCAGATCTCAGCGATCCTTGGGCCCTGCGCGGGTGGAGCGGTGTATTCGCCGGCCATTACCGACTTCAATCTGATGGTGAAGGACACGTCGTACATGTTCGTCACCGGTCCGGATGTCATCAAGACGGTGACGCACGAAGAAGTCACGAAGGAAGATCTGGGCGGCGCCA
>JBDTQB010000052.1:0-18763 GCA_039932395.1 Vicinamibacteria bacterium
GGGCTGACCAGGGAATGATGACGCTCTATCCCGAAGTTCTCGTGATTGCCCGGCCCGCTCCAGATGGGCCGGGTCGAGGTCGCCATCTCCTTGACGTACAGCTCATACAGCCTGGATGCATCGGCTTCGGGGACACGCAGCGCGTCCTTGATGAGATCGCCTGACACCACCACGAACTCCGGCTTGCGATCCGCCACGATCTTCAGGAGGCTGCGTGTGCGACCGACGCTTGCTTCCGAGATGTGCGTGTCGGAGGCGTGAAGGAACGTGAAGTCATCGCTGTCGGCGATGGAGGTGAGAGGGAAGTCGACGACGGCCGTGTCGACGCTTGGAATCGCGCGCCAGAAGGCACCCGCCGCGGCCCGGCCACGAGGAGCACTGACGAAGGCGACCCCGTATCCGCGGCTCGGTAACGTGTACGAGCCATCGGGACCGGTCTGCGCCACGTCGATTTGATTGGAGACTGAGATTCCGGCGATGCCTGGCTCGGGGGGCTGGCGCGTGCCGTCTCCATTGCGATCGTCGAAGACCACGCCTTTGACGATTTCATCCGCGGCGAAGGCCCATGAAGCCGGAGCACCCAGGCTGAGCACGGCGGCGAAGGCGGTGTATCGCAGGTTCATGAGTCAATTGTACTGAGGCCGTCACGACGTCGCTGCAGAAACCGGCGGACGGCTTCATCCCGCTCCAGACCGATCGCGACGTCGTATGCGTCGCGGGCCAGGTCGACTGAACCGCGGCGCCGCAGCAACTCCGCGCGGGCAGCCCAGTACGGCTGGTATTCCAGAAGCCGCGAATCGTTCGCCGGGTCGGGCAGAAGGGCGAGGCCGGCGTCGGGTCCATTGACCTCGGCCACCGCCAGAGCTCTGTTCATCGCTACCACCGGTGAGGGCGCCACCGCCATCAGGGCGTCGTAGAGATGAACCACTTCGCTCCAGTTGGAGTGCCCGGTCTTGCGCCGAAAGGTGTGGGCCGACTGAAGGGCCGCTTCGAGCTGGTACCGGCCGATGTCGTTCAGCTCGGCGGCCCGACGAATCAAGCCTTCCGCCTCCATCATCAGGTCGGTGTTCCATCGTCGATCGTTCTGTTTCGGGAGGGGAACGTAGGCGCCCGTCGCATCGCGCCGCGCGGGGAGGCGCGCCTCGGCGTGCAGCATCAGGGCCAGCAGCCCGAGTGCCTCGGCTGAGTTGGGCAACAGGTCGACGACCATCCGCGCGAGGAAGAGAGCCTCACCGGTGAGACCGCGCCGCGCGAGGTCCACTCCGCCAGGATCCGACCACCCTTCCGAAAACGTGACGTAGATGGCTTCGAGAACACTGTGCACGCGGCTTGGCCAGGCGTCGGCCGTCGGGATTTCAAACGGGATGCCCGCCTTCCGGATCTTCTCTTTCGCGCGGACCAGACGCTTACCCATAGCGCTCGGGGAGGCGAGGAAGGCTGACGCGATTGATTTCGCATCGAGTCCGAGAATCACTTGAAGCATGAGTGGCGCGCGGATCCCTTCTTCGATCGCTGGATGCGCGCAGACGAACAGCAGGGCCAGCCGCTGATCGGGAATCTCCGCGGCTTCGCTCGAAGCACCCTCCATCAGGATCCCAAGTGCCCGCGCCACGTCCTCGCCCCTGACGCGGTGACGTGCGGAATCGATGACCTTGCGACGCGCCGTGGTGAGAAGCCACGCCTCCGGGTTGTCCGGACACCCCTGAACCGGCCAGGTGGTCAGGGCGGCGGCAAAGGCTTCGGACAGCGCGTCCTCGGCCGAAGCGACGTCCCGCGTGCGGAAGGCGAGGAACGCGACGAGCCGTCCGTAACTGGTCCGGGCCACCCGCTCTGCGACCGCGCGCGCGTCTTCCTTCCTCAACAAGGCTTGCTACTTCGGAAGCTCGTACGATATGACGACGTTGCCGTTCTTGAAGGTCCGTGTGCTTGTGTGTCTCAGGCTGAGACGCTCCTTCACGCCCTGGAAGGTCGTGCGGCCGCTGCCCAGAACGATCGGATTCATCACGAACTGATATTGGTCGATCAGACGGAGATCGGTGAGCTGGGCGATCAGCGAACCGCTTCCGAGGATCGCGAGATCGGATGGCCCTGACTTCAGCTTCCGGACTTCGGTTGCGAGATCGTCCTTGAGCAGAGTTGAGTTCTGCCAGGCCACTTCAGTAAGCGTCCGCGAGAAGACGTACTTCTTCATGCGGTTCATTCCGGCGGCAACCTCTGGCATCATCGCCGCAGCCTGAGGCGTCGGCCAGAAGCCTGCCATCAGCTCGTAGGTGATGCGCCCGAAGAGCAGACCGCCGTCTCCGCTGGAGTTGCCGCCGACGTACTCATTCCACTCGACGTCGTTTGGATCCTTGTGAGCCCAGCTCATGTCGTTGCGGGCATCGGTGAAGTAGCCGTCGAGGCTGATTTGGTTGAACGCGTTGATCTTTCCCATGATGATCCTCTTAGAAGCGCAGTTGCGCAGGTGGATGGATCTTGAGCGGACGGACTTCGATGACGCCATGCATGGCGGTGGGAGAGCGGGCCGCCCAGGCGAGCGCCGCATCAAGGTCGGGCACATCAATGATGTGGAACCCGCCGAGCTGTTCCTTCGAGTCGGCGTAGGGACCGTCGAGCACCTGCGTCTTGCCCGAACGGACGCGCACCGTCGTCGCGGTGGCGGTCCATTCGAGACCCTGGCTGCTCTTCAGCACCCCGGCTTTCATCATGGCCTCCATGTACGAGCGGTACGCGCCCAGCCACTGATCCTGCTCGGCCTGACTCAACTCGGGCCAGCCTCCCTCGGTGACATAGTCCATCAGCATGTATTCCATCGTCGTCTCCGTTGTCTCAAGGACGGCCGAATGCGCCGTCACCACCATGACGTTCGAGCCTAGGCCATTTGGACAATTGCTTTGGATGACGCCCGAAATCTCCTCCATCTGACAATGCATATCGATTGCTAGCGCCAAAGACTTCCGAACCTGGGCCGCGACGCTGCTGGCCGCCTGCCTTCTGCGGAAGGCCGATCCGCCCGAGACGCAGCGTGAGGGAACGCGTCAAGTGACAAAGGCGATCGAAGCGGTCTCGTCCAAACTTGGAAACACGCCGGCCATCGTTCGGCGTATCTGGATCGCGCGCTGAAAAATATCAAGAATATTTTCTTCGCGTCCGATTGAACGCCGACCCGTCCGTTCTTCCCCGTGTTGCTCATGATGGGATGGGATGTTCCGTGAATCAGGCTCGCGGAGGGCGTTCAACCCACTGAAGGGAAACGCGAAACACCCTTGACTGCCAAGGGCGCGAAGCGTGTCAGGCCAGAACTTTCCCTCGCGCTTTCCGTCTATCTCGACAAGCAACATCGAGGGATCTGCCATGAGCCTGAAGATTTTCGCGTGTGCGTGTTCGTTGATGATCGGTCTCGCCAGAGCGACGGTGGCGGCCCCCGCCGCCATGCCGCCCTGGACTCATGCGCTTCCTTTGAACGCCGAGGCCATCCATCTGTTGACCGAAGCCGCCGAGCGGTCCCCTCTGGTGACGACGCTGCTCCAGGATCTGGAACGCACGGACGTCGTGGTCTACCTGGCCGATATGCTGCCTGGGCGGCCCGCCGACCCTTCCTCCTACCTCACGTTCTTGTCCAAGGAAGGAGCCACGCGATACCTGATGATTCGAATCGACGCGTGGAAGGTCACGCGCTTCGAACGGATCTGCTTGCTGGGTCATGAACTGCAGCACGCCCTTGAAGTGGCGGGCGCGCCCGATGTTCTCGATGCGGAGAGTCTCGCCACCCTGTATCGACGCATCGGCTGGGAGAGCGGGCAGAATCGGTTCGAGACCACGGCGGCCAGGTCGATGGGATATCAGGTGAAGGCGCAGCTGTTCTCGACCATGAGTAAGGGGTCACGGAAAGCCGATGCGGTGCCGGGGCGTACGGCGGAAACGACCGCGGCATCGACCGGAGCCGAGGTCTCGCTTCTTCCTGCCGAGCCGAGCGTCCTTGAGTCGGGCGGCTTGCGCTTCGCTCCGTATACGCGGTTCGCTTCCGAGAACCGCACGCCGGATCTACGCCCCGATCATCACTGAGCGTCACACCGCGCGGGCTTGGCGGCGCTAATCTCTCCCTTATGACTTCACGATTCCTTTCGGTGATCACGGGCCTGGCTCTTAGTTGTTCGACGGCCTGCCACGCGCCGGAAAAGCCCGCGGCGACATCGGGCAAACCGCGCGTCGCGTTCGTCCTGAAGACGCTGAACAGTCCGTTCTTCATTGAGATGCAGAAAGGCGCCGTGGAAGCGGCGGCGAAGCAGAATGTCGACTTGGTGATTCAGGCAGCCGAGCGCGAAGTGGACGCCGAGAAGCAGATGCAGATCGTCGAGAACCTGCTCCAGACCGGCATCAAGGTTCTGCTCATCACGCCGAGTGGATCGCGCGAGATCGTCGCGGTGTTGGCGAAGGTCAACGCGGCGGGGATTCCCATCGTGGTCATCGACGATCGGATTGATGCGGACGTGGCCGCGAAGGCAGGCGTGAAGATCGCGTCTTACGTCGGCTCGGACAACGTGGAAGGCGGCCGGGTCGCGGGCCGGGCGTTGGTCGAGATGAGCGGTGGCAAGGCGAACGTCGCGCTGCTTGAAGGAATCGCCGGACACGAAACGGGAGACTCGCGCCTGCGTGGCTTCAAGGAAGCAATCAAGGATTCACCCGGCATCAAGGTGGTGGCGTCGCAGACCGCCAACTGGGAACGTGATCAGGGCTTCACGGTCTTTCAGAACATGATGGAGGCGCATCCGGAGATCGACGCCATCTTCGCGTGCAACGACATCATGGCGCTCGGCGCCACCGAAGCGATCGCCGCGGCGGGGAAGACGGGGAAGATCCGAGTCATTGGTTTCGATGCGGTGGACGATGCCCGCAAGGCGATCGAGGCCGGAACCATGGCTGCCTCAGTCGCGCAGCTCCCGTCTGAGATGGGCCGCATCGCGGTGGAGAGTGCCGCGAAGCTCATCAAGGGTGAACAGATTCCCGCGGAACAACTCGTCCGCATTGAACTGGTGAAGAAGGCACCACCCGCGAAGTAGCGCGCGTCATCGTGTCGTCTTCTCGGTTGATCTGACTCCACAAAAAGGCCGTCCCGGTGGGACGGCCCTTGCACGCACATTGGGATTGTCTTAGCGGTGGCGACGGGAGGAGGAGTACCGAGAGCCTCCGCCGATGTGGAGACCGATCGACAAGCCGTTGCGATAGCGGGGTGCCGGATAGTAGCCGTAAGACCGGTAGTACACCGACGGATAGTCGTCGTAGCCGTACGAGATGGCGGGGTCGTAGGAGTAGTCATCGTTGTAATAACCGTAGTCGTACGCCGATCCCACGTACACCGGACGGACGTAGGGACGGATGGAATACGTACGCGGGTAGTACGGGCGATACGAGGAATACGAATACGGTCGCGCGTACGAAGAACTGTATCGAGCGCCGCTGTAGCGACGATCATTGTCGTAGCGACGTCCGTCATCGTTGCGGCTGTAGGAATCGCGACCGCGTGAATTGCCGCTTTGATGACCTCGGCTCTGCGCGAACACCTCCGTCGAAAGCAGCAGGATGGGAGCAACGGCCAGGAATTTCAGGAGCTTCATGGATTCACCTCAGAAAGGCACCTTTGCGGGCCGTGCCGGTGGGAAGTAGAGCAAAGCGCATGCCGGGGTTTGTCTCGCTAAGTCCAACAAATACGTGTCCGATGATGATGACAGCGACTTAGACTGACGACTCCGATGTCCTCCCGCCTTGCCGCCGCCCTGCCTCTCGTTCTGGCGCTGGCGCTCGCGCCCGCAATCGTCCGAGCAGAGGCCGTCGAGCGGGGGGATCCCACGCGGGCGCTCACCCAATACAAGGTCGACGGCTGGCAAACCGAGCAGGGGCTTCCGCTCAACACCGTCCAGTGTCTGCAGCAGACCCGCGACGGCTACCTCTGGGTCGGCACTGCGGGAGGGCTTGCGCGCTTCGATGGTGTGCGTTTCACAACCTTCGAACTGTCTGATGCCCGTCAACTCGCGTCGCAATCGGTCTTCGGCCTGATGGAAGACGCGCAGGGCAATCTGTGGGTCGGCAACACCCGTGGCGCCGGCATCTATCGCGATGGCCGTTTCACCGTCGCATTCGCCGATGAGGTGACCGCGGGCCGACGGGTGTGGGCTTTCGCGCAAGGACCTGATGGCGCGGTTTGGGCGGCCACGGAAAATGGCCTGGTCCGCTGGCGAAACGGCGCGACCAAGCTCTACGCACAGGCCGAGGGCCTGGCCAACCTCCGTCTTCGCTCCCTCGCCTTCGACACCGAAGGAACCCTGTGGATCGGAACCACCGGTGGCGGCCTCGTCTCCTTCGCGCACGACACGTTCGAAGCCTTCACCCCGGCCAACGGATTCCCTCATCTCGAAGTGAGGTCGGTCCTCGCCGATCCCGCGGGTGGAGTCTGGGCGGCTACGGCGGGCGGTGGTCTGGCCCATGTTCATCACGGCGAGATCAAGACCTACACCGTCGAAGACGGACTGCCGACCGATCAGCTCACCTCTCTTGCGCGCGACGCCCAGGGATCGCTCTGGATTGGAACGTGGGGAGGTGGCGTGACTCGGCTGGCGGGTGGCCGCTTCACTTCCATTTCCGCGGCGGGAGGGCTGGCCGGGAATCAGATCTGGTCGTTGCTTGCCGATCGCGAAGGAAGCGTCTGGATCGGGACGTGGGTCGGCGGATTGAATCGACTGCGCAATCGGGCCTTTGTTGTCTTCGGCACGCCTGAGGGCCTCTCGAACGACAACGTCCGTTCGGTGGTGCACGACAAGAATGGCGTCACGTGGGTGACCACGGCGGGGGGCGGGCTCAATCGGATCGAAGACGGCATCGTCACGAAGATCGGCAAGAAGGAGGGGTTGCCCACCGATGAGACATCGAGCCTTCTCGAAGACCGGGACGGATCGCTGTGGGTGGGCAGCTACACCGCCGGGGTGGCGCGGATCACGGGCGGGAAGATCGAAATATTCGGAACCGCGCAGGGCCTCCCCCATATTGATGTGCGCGTCCTCTATCAGGACCGGTCAGGCACGGTCTGGGCCGGCACCCGCGGCGGCCTGGCGAGATTCCAGGACAAGGCCTTCATGTCCGTGCGCGACACCGGCGCACCGCTCGAAGGCGTCTCCTCCATCCTCGAAGATCGAGCCGGCACTCTGTGGTTTGGCACGACCGGGCAGGGACTCGTCCGGTATCGCGGAGGCGTCTTCGAAACGCTGACCCGCAAGCAGGGTCTCGTCTCCAACTGGATCATGGCGCTTTATGAGGATAAGGCCGGCAGCCTCTGGGTTGGCACCAACGGCGAAGGCATGAATCGTCTGCGCGACGGCAGGGTGACCGCCATCCGTACCGACGACGGGCTTTGGGACGGTCTCTCGCAGGTCATCATTGAGGACCGCACCGGCCATTTGTGGATGACCTGCAATCGCGGCTTTTATCGCGTCTCTCTGGCCGACTTGAACGCCTTCGCGGAGGGCCGGGTGAAGAAAGTGACCTCGCTTGGCTTCGGCCCGGGCGACGCCCTGCGCAGCACAACCTTCGCAGGCGGCTATCAACCCGCGGGTGCGATGGATGGCGAGGGCCATCTCTGGTTGCCTACGTTCGAGGGATTGGTCATAGCGGATCCAGCACATCTCCCGGGCGCCGGCGACCCGCCCCGCGTTCTGCTGGAGGAAGCAGTGGTAAACGGAAAGAGCGGTCCGGCAAACGAGACGGTCGTTCTTCCGCCGGGTTCGGTGCCCCTCACCATTCGGTACACCGCGATGACGCTGCTCAACGCCGACCGTGTTCGCTTTCGGTATCGCATGGACGGGATCACGCCTGACTGGGTGGACGCCGGTCGCATCCGAGAAGCTTCGTTTCCCACTCTGCCTTACGGCACGTACACGTTCCGGGTGGCGGCGTCTACCGACGGGAACACCTGGCGCGAGGCTTCGGCCCCCCTCACGGTTTCGGTGCGCCCCCACTTCTACCAAACCCCCTGGTTCCTCATCCTCGCTCTCGGCCTCCTGACGGCCGCCATCGCCGCGGTCTTCCGGCTGCGTACCCACCAGCTTCATCAACGTCATGATGAGATGGAGCGGCTCGTGGCAGAGAAGACTGAGGCGTTGAGGCTGGCGAACGAGCACCTATCGCAGCTTTCATTCGTCGACGCACTGACCGGTCTCGCGAACCGCCGTCGCTTCGACGAGATGCTGGAGAATGAGTGGCGTCGAGCCAGCCGCACTCAGACGCCCCTGTCTGTGGTCATGGTCGACGTCGACGACTTCAAGGCCTACAACGACGCGCTCGGTCATCCCGAGGGAGATAAGTGTTTGAAGGCCGTCGCGGAGATTGTTCTCAGTTCCGTGGGGCGCGCCGGCGACCTTGCCGCGCGGTATGGCGGCGAGGAATTCGTCATTCTGATCCCCGCTGCCGACCTGGTCTCGTCCACCGCGTTTGCCGAGAGGCTTCGCCAGTCCGTTGAGGGGAAAGCGCTTCCTCACCCCTCGTCCCGAGGCGGCGTAGTGACGATCAGCCTCGGAGTGGCCGCGTTCGTTCCCTCCGATGAAACGTCCGCGGACCTGCTGGTGTCCCAGGCTGACGCGGCGATGTACCGAGCCAAGCAGGACGGCCGCAACCGGGTTCGGTAGTCCGGGTCAGGCTCCCAACGCGCGGGAGGAAAAACCGGCGGCCGCGGAACCTCTTGCCCGCTTGGAGCGTCTTACCATGCAATAGCCAGATTATCTAGGTAATGCACGGAATGACCGCGACACCATCCAAAACTCCGAACGCGCTCCTCCACGGAGCGCTCGACGCCCTCATCCTCAAGACACTGATGCGCGGTCCGAGTCATGGATACGCCATTGCTCGATTCCTCGAAGACACGACTGGGGAGCTGTTCGTGATTGAGGACGGCTCGCTCTATCCCGCTCTGTATCGGCTGGATCGCAAGGGCTGGGTCGAAGCGGAATGGGGAACCTCCGAGCTGGGTCGACGCGCGAAGCTGTATCGGATCACGGCGGCAGGACGAAAGCAGCTTGAAGCGGAAACCGCGGTGTGGCGGACGTTCTCCCTCGGTGTATCGAAGGTGCTCTTCGCGTGATCAGGCGTTCGCTTCGCTCCTGGCTTTGGCGGATTCCCGTCGAGCAGGAAGTTGATGAGGAGATCGCGCTTCATTTGGAGTTGCGAACCAGGGAGCTGATCGACCGCGGCGTCGACCCCAAGATGGCGCACGCTCAGGCCGTGAAGCGCATGGGCGACCTCCGAAACGTGAAGCGTGAACTGGTGGGCCTGAGCAGAAAGAGAGATCGCGAAATGAAGATCACGCAATGGATGGAAGAATTCAAAGTCGACGTGAAGTTCGCGTTCCGCCAACTGCGGTCGGCTCCCGTTTTCACTCTCATCGCAGTGACCACGCTCGCGCTCGGCATCGGCGCGAATAGCGCCATCTTCGCGCTTGTCGACGCGACTCTGCTACGCCCTTTGCCCTTTCGTGAACCTGAACGCCTGGTCGCGATCCACGAAACGACCGCTAAGGCCGCGCGCAGCTTCGTCTCGCCCCTCAACATGACGGACTGGGCCGCGCGTGGAAAGACCTTCGAGAAGATCGCCGGATTCACACCCAACGTCGGCGGCATGGTCATGGCCGGCGCCGATGGCAACGCCGAAACGGTGTCGCGGCAATGGGTCAGCGCGGAGATCTTCGATGTGCTGGGCGTGAAGGCGATCGCCGGGCGGGTTTTCCTTGCCAGTGACGACGTCCAGCGCGCGAAGGTCGTGGTGATGAGCGAATCGTTTTGGCGCTCCCGTTTCAACTCCGACCCCAAAGTCGTCGGTCGGGAGATTCGTCTGGATGGAGACATGTGGACGGTGGTCGGTGTCGTGCCGGAAGACTTTCAGCTGGTAGGGCGCAGCAGCATCTGGGCCATGCGGCCGATCACCGGCGCGCCGCCCCGCGCTCGCGGCGCCTATGTGCTGTCCGCGGTTGGACGCATGAAACCCGGTGTATCGATCGATGCGGCGCGGGCGGATCTCGCCACCGTGGCTTCGAGTCTCGCCCGGGAATTCCCGCAGACCAACGCGGGCCGCGGCATCGCCATGGAATCCATGCACGATTCGATCGTGGGCGGAGATCTACGACTGACGTCCATGGTCTTCCTCGGCGTGGTCGGCTTCGTCCTGCTGATCTGCTGCGCCAACGTGGCGAACCTCCTTCTGGCGCGCGCCACCTCGCGCACCCGTGAACTCGCCGTGCGATCGGCGCTCGGCGCGGGCCGCCGTCGCATCGTCCGTCAGTTGATGACCGAGAGCATGGTTCTCTCCATCCTCGGCGGAGCGCTCGGCATCGGCCTCGGCGCGCTGATCATCAACGCGGCCCCATCCTTCCTTCCTCAAGGTCTGCTGCCCGCCGCCGTGACCATCGAGTTCGACCTCCGCGTGGTCGGGTTCTGCGCGGGCGCCGCCGTCCTGGTCGGACTTCTCTTCGGCATCGCACCGGCGTGGCAAGCCACCGGCTTCTCTCCCCAGGAAACGATGGGCGCGGACGCGCGCACCACCGCGGGCGGAGGGGGAAGGATCCGTGGCCTTCTGGTGATGGGCGAAGTCGCAACCGCGGTGCTGCTTCTCTTCGGCGCGGGTCTCCTGCTGCGGACGCTGATCGCGGTGCAGTCGTTTGATCGCGGCTACCGCGCCGAGAGTGTTCTCACCATGCTGGTGGATCCGCTCGGCTCGAAGTACCCCACGCCGGAGTCGCTGCAGCAGTTTCTCGATCAGGTCGAAGGAGAAGTGCGCGCGGTTCCCGGAGTTCAAGACGCGGCGTGGACCAGCGCCTTGCCGCTCGGCTTCGTCGACGAAGGGGGCTTCTCCTACGAGATCGTCGGCGATCCGCCGGTGGAGGACAGCCAAAGGCCGGGGACGGAATACCAGACGGTGAGCCGGACGTACTTCTCAACCCTTGATCTGCCAATTGTGGCGGGCCGCCCCTTCGACCAGCGCGACACGCACGCGAGCGTTCCCGTGGCGATCGTGAACGAAGCCTTCGCGAACTCTTTGAACGGCCGTTCGCCGATCGGCCTTCAGGTGGCGCTGCGGCCTTCGTCTTCACCGGAGGCGGCGCCCGTGATTCGCGAGATTGTCGGGGTGGCGCGGCAGATCAAGGGAAGGCCGGACGAACCGAAGGATTTCATTCAGGTCTACGCGCCGTCTGAACAGGATCTCTCGGATGACATCTTTCTGGTGGTGCGGCCGAAGTCGGGCCGGGCGGAAGCCCTCGTGTCGTCGGTTCGCGCGGCCATCTCGCGCATCGACAAAGAACAGCTCGTCAGCATCCGCGACATCATGACCCTCGCCGATATCGACTCGGCCGCGACGGGCCGCCATCGTTTCCGCGCGCTCATGGTCGGCGCCTTCGCCGCGCTTTCTCTGTTGCTCGCCATGGTCGGCGTGTTCGGCATCCTCGCCTACTCCGTCCAGCAGCGCGTGCGCGATTTGGGGGTTCGGCGGGCGCTGGGCGCCACCACGCGCGATATCGTGCGCGACGTCGTATCGAACGCCGCCCGCATGATCGGCGCGGGAGCGGTGGCGGGGCTCATCCTCGCCGCGATGCTGAGCCGGTTGATCACCTCCATCCTGTTCGGGGTTCAGCCGCTGGATTTCGTGAGCTTCGCAGCGGTCACGCTGGTGGTGGTGATCGCGGGCGCTCTGTCGGTTGTTGGGCCCGCCTGGCGTGCGGCCAACGTTGATCCCGCGGAAGCCCTGCGGACGAAGTAGCGCACGGGCTCTCATCCTCGTCAGCGGTCGCCGAAAGTTGTCTTAAGGAGTGGACACTCCGGGCCAACTGAGCGCATAAGTCCAATAAAACCAGCGGGTGCCTGACTTGGCAGGGAAGCTGCTAAGTAAGAAGATCGTGGGCCGTACATCTCCCACGTTGAGGTAACCAGTCATGAGAATCTACAAAGTCGTCGTTCCCATCGCGGCGTTGGTCATCGGGGTCGGTTCGGCCTCGTTGGCGTCGGCTCAGGCCGGCGAGCGTCATCACAACCGCCAGAGTTCCGAGCGGTCGCGCGACAGCGGCTCGAGCCGGCAGCAGGACAGCGGGAATCGTGGCAACGCTGATCGCAATCGCGGAGAACGCCGCGGCGGAGAAAGCCAGGCACAGGCGCAGCAGTCCCAGGAGCGAAGCCGTGAACGTTCGCAGCCTCAGGCGCAAGCACAACCTCAGCGTCAGCAGAACGAAGATCGATCCCGCGATCGCGCGTCCAGCAACGGCAGCCGCGCAGGCTCGTCTTCGGCCCGGAGCGATGACCGCAGTGGTCGTGACGCCAATCGCAATTCCCGTGGTTCGTATGATCGCAACGACAACCGGGGCGCGAGTCGTAGTGCCAACCGCGACGACACACGTAGCTACAACGACGGTCGCAACAATCGCAACGACAATCGTGGCTACAACGACGGTCGCAATTCCAACCGCTACGATCGCAACGACTATCGGGGAAGCTTCCGAAACGACTGGTACCGCGGCAACTGGAGCCGAAACACCAACGGCTACAGCCGCGGCTACTACGCGCCGCGTCCCGTGTACCGTCGCGGTTACTCGCCCCGGCATTACTACGGGTCGGGCGGAGGACTGAGCCTTTACTTCGGCATCGGCTCGGGCTACCGCTACGGCTCGCTCTACAGCGGTCGCGTCTACGGCTCCCGTGGCGGCATTGCCACTTACGGCACGTACGTGTCCTACGGCGATGTCCGCCTGAAGGACTTCCCGCGCGACGGAGCGGTTTACGTCGATGGTTACTACGCCGGCTCCGTGGACGACTTCGATGGATTCTTCCAACGCCTCACCCTGGAGGTGGGCCCGCACGAAATCGAAGTTCAGGTGCAGGGAGACGACTCGCAGTTCTTCGATGTGTATGTGGACCCCTACAACACCATCGACCTGCATGCCGACTACGGCCGTTAACTCGTAAGTCGGAGGCCGTGAAGCGAGGTGGTCACGAAAGTGGCCACCTTTCGACTGTTCGCGGGTTAGAAGCCGATGGTGAAACCGTTCGTCAGCGTGATTTCCCGCGCGGCACCGCAGCTCGTGTTCACGAACAGTTTTTCGAAGGTCACGAGAGCTCCCGAAGCCGGGCTACCGCCCGAACCGCAGTTGAATTGCGTGGTGGCCACGATGTGCGCCGTCGTTCCTGCCGACACGACGGACTGCGAGTAGGAGAGCGGTCCGTCGGGCCAAGTACAGGTTGCGGCCGAGGCCTGGCATCGAGCGCCTGATGTCGACACACGGTTGATGGTGATAGGAAGGCCGCCGCTGGCGGACAGATCGAAGACCAGGCGCATGGTTTGCGTGCTTGTGCCGCCCGGGCAATTGACCCTTTGGGGATCGAAGGTGGCTTGAGTGAGGGTCAGATCGCAGATCGCCGTTGGCGTCGCGGTCGGCACGGGCGCAGGGGTCGCGGTAGGTGAAGGCGTAGGCGCGGCAGTGGGCGTGGCGGTGGCCACGGGCGTCGAACCCGTGGGCGACGAGGGTGAGTTCGATGATCCGCACGCCGCCATGAATCCCAGGAGCCCCAACAGGCGCAGCCCCTGAACAACTTCCGCCCGTTTTGTTGTCATTCGGTCATCGTACGGGATTGAGCCCTCATCTGTCGAGTGCCTGTCCATCGAAGATCAGTTGCATGGATCGCGGCATGGAGCCGTGTTCGAGATCGAACTTGACATGGGACTCATAAACGATAATGATTCTCATCTGTGCGCTACTCCCTGCAGCGAGACGTTGTCCTTGAGGTTGTTCGGTCGACCTTCGAGCATCCCACCGCGGACTGGGTCTTTCGGACCACCCGGGAGCGCCTGCCGAGCGTAGGCCTCGGAACCGTCTACCGTAATTTGAAGGCCTTGGTGGACGAGGGATTGGTGCGAGAAGTGCGGACCGACGATGAGGCCGTGCGCTACGACGGAAATGTGGGGGAGCACTACCACATTCGGTGCATCGCCTGCGGCCGTGTGAGCGACCTTCCGGTCTCCGTGGATAGAAGCATCGAAGCCCAGGCTCATCGTGCGACAAACTACGCCATTGTCGGCCACGCCATCGAAGTCCAGGGTGTCTGCCCCAGTTGCCAGAAGATGTCCCATGCCGAGCGAGAACAACTCTCAAATCAACCAACGAGAACCGAAGGAAAAAAGCGATGAGCACCGACAAGCCTGAAGCGAAATGCCCGTTCCCCCACGCGACCACGGGCGGCACCACGAACCGCGAATGGTGGCCGAACCAGCTCGATCTGGATGTGCTGCGTCAGCACTCCAATCGCACCACTCCCTTGGGTGAGGCGTTCAACTACGCCGAGGAATTCAAGAAGCTCGACTATCAGGCCCTGAAGAAGGACCTTGTTGCCTTGATGACGGACTCGCAGCCCTGGTGGCCGGCGGACTTCGGTCACTACGGTCCGCAGTTCGTCCGCATGGCCTGGCACAGCGCCGGCACCTACCGCACCTTCGACGGTCGTGGCGGTGGCGGTCGCGGGCAGCAGCGCTTCTCTCCCTTGAATGCGTGGCCCGACAACGTCAACATCGACAAGTCGCGCCGACTCCTCTGGCCGATCAAGCAGAAGTACGGCCAGAAGATTTCCTGGGCTGATCTGATGATTCTGACCGGGAATGTCGCGCTTGAGTCGATGGGCTTCCGGACCTTCGGTTTCGGCGGCGGACGTCCCGACACCTGGGAATCGGATCAGGACGTCTACTGGGGCGCCGAGAGGGAATGGCTCAAGGACGGGCGTCACACCGGTGAGCGGGAGCTTGAGTCGCCGCTTGGCGCCGTGCAGATGGGCCTCATTTATGTGAACCCTGAGGGTCCGGGCGGAAGCGGCGATCCTCTTGCCGCGGCACGCGACATTCGCGAGACCTTCGCGCGCATGGCCATGGATGATGAAGAAACCGTGGCTCTCATCGCCGGCGGTCACACCTTCGGAAAAACGCACGGCGCGGGTGACGTCAAGCAAGTCGGCAAGGATCCGGGTGCGGCCGCGATTGAAGAGCAGGGGCTCGGATGGACGAGCAGCCACGCGTCCGGCTTCGCGGGCGACGCGATCTCCTCCGGTCTCGAGGTCACCTGGACCACGACCCCGGCGCAGTGGGGCAACAACTTCTTCGAGAACCTCTTCAAGTACGAGTGGGTGAAGACGAAGAGCCCCGCGGGCGCTCTGCAGTGGGAAGCCAAGGACGCCGAGGCGATCATCCCGGATGCGCACGGCGGTCCGAAGAAGAAGCCGACGATGCTGACCACCGACCTCTCTCTGCGCTTCGATCCCGCGTACGAGAAGATCTCGCGCAAATTCCTGGAAAACCCGCAGGCGTTCGCCGACGCGTTCGCGCGCGCATGGTTCAAGCTGACCCACCGCGATATGGGCCCGGTCTCCCGCTACCTTGGACCCGAGGTCCCGAAGGAAGAGTTGATCTGGCAGGATCCGCTGCCCAAGGCGAGCGGTTCGGCGATCGACGCCTCTGAGGTTGCGGCGCTTAAGGCGAAGGTGCTCGCGTCGGGTCTCTCGGTGTCGCAGCTCGTCGCGACGGCGTGGGCTTCGGCTTCGAGCTATCGCGGTTCCGACCGTCGTGGTGGAGCCAACGGCGCGCGTATTCGTCTCGCTCCGCAGAAGGACTGGGCGGTCAACCAGCCTGCGGAACTGGCAAAGGCGCTGAAGACGCTCGAAGGCATCCAGGCCGAGAACAAGAAGGTGTCGCTCGCCGACTTGATCGTTCTCGCGGGCGGCGCTGCCATTGAGAAGGCCGCGAAGGATGCGGGCCACGACGTCACGGTTCCCTTCAAGGGCGGACGCACGGATGCGACCCAGGAGCAGACCGACGTCGCGAGCTTCGGACCGCTCGAACCGACGGCGGACGGCTTCCGCAACTTCCTCAAGGGCAAGCACAAGATGGCCGAGGAAGCGCTTCTCGTCGACAAGGCGCAGCTGCTGACGCTGACTCCGACCGAGATGACAGTCCTTCTCGGCGGGCTTCGCGTGCTCGGCGCGAACACCGGTGGTTCCAAGCATGGCGTGTTCACGACGAAGCCGGGAATGCTCACCAACGACTTCTTCGTGAACCTGCTCGACATGAGCACGGTTTGGAAAGAGGCTGGTGATGCGTTCGAAGGCCGCGACCGTAAGTCGGGTGCTGTGAAGTGGACGGGCACGCGCTCGGATCTGGTGTTCGGTTCGAACGCCGAACTGCGCGCCGTGGCTGAAGTGTACGGAAGTGCTGACGGTCAGAAGAAGTTCGTCTCTGACTTCGTGGCCGCGTGGACCAAGGTGATGAACCTGGATCGCTACGACGTTCAGTAGTCAGCCCACGGCGGCGTCGCTTCGGCTCACGCCGGATCGACGTCGCCGTTTTGCTTTTGGTCGGCGGGACCTCGCTCCATGCTGCCGACCCCTTAAGGTCTCCGCGCGCCGGCCCGGTTGTCTTAGACTTCCGGCCAAACCCCAATGAAGTATTGCGCATCCTGCCAATCGTCGTACCCCCTCGCGTACACCTCGTGCCCGAAGGATCAGAGCGCGCTCCAGCTCGTGACGGACTTCATGCCGGGCATGGTGCTGCGCGGCAAGTACGAGATCGTGCAGAAGCTGGGCGCGGGTGGGATGGGTTCGGTCTATAAGGTCCGGCATCTCGTCTTCGGCGAGTTGCGCGCGGTCAAGTTCGTCAGCAGTCATCTCGCGGCGGACGAACAGGTCCTGGCCCGCTTCAGGTCGGAAGCAGTGGTCGCGCGCCGATTGCAGCATCCCAACGCGGTTCGCGTGGACGACATCGACACCACGGACGATGGGCAGCCATACATCGTGATGGAGTACGTTGCGGGCCGGAGTCTGCGGGAACTGTTCAAAGAAGAGTCGGACGTATCGACAAAGCGAATCCTGGCTCTCGCTCATCAGGCGTGCGCCGCGCTGGGCGCAGCCCACGCGCTGGGACTGGTCCATCGCGACATCAAGCCCGACAACCTGATGGTCGTGGCCGGCGCGGACGGGAAAGAGACCTTGAAGGTCGCTGACTTCGGTTTGGCAAAGGTGCGCGAAGGGTTTGAACTCGCCGCGGGGATGGCTCAAACCCAGACCGGCTTCATCGTGGGGACTCCACCTTACATGTCACCCGAGCAAGCGATCGGCGCGGAGGTTGATGGGCGATCTGATCTGTATTCGATGGGGATTGTTCTCTACGAACTGTTCACGGGCCGCCTGCCGTTCCGCGCTGACTCCCCGATGAGCATGCTCATCCATCATCGCGAGACGATTCCTCCGCCTCCCGGATCGCTGGGCGTTCCCCAACCGCTGTCTGACTTTCTGATGAAGGCGCTGGAGAAGCGCCCGGTGGACCGGTTCCAGACCGCGGAACAGATGGACGATGCGTTGCGCCTGCTGTCGCTGATGCCCTTGCCCGAGTTCGTGGGTCAGGGGGTTCACGAAGGATTCGATCCGCAGTGGACGGGCAGCCGGCACGCGTCACGGCTGACCACCCTTCACGGTACGGTGCCTCCCAAGGTGGCGGGCCCAGCCAAGTTCAATGCGCGCGACACCGCTCCGGGCGCGACCCGCGTCGTCAAGCAACCTGCTCAACGCAGCGTTCCCACGATTCAGCCGATTCGAGACCCAGAGCCTCCGTCCGCGGGGTCATCCCTCTGGATGGGAATCGGTGCGGTGGCCCTGGTCGCCGCGTGGTTCATGTTCAAGGGATCCGCACCCGAGAAGGGACCTGTTCCTGCACCATCGGTTGAGGTCGCCACCGTGCCCGCAGCGTCCCAGTCGGGACAGGTCCCCGTCACCCGGAGCGAACCGCCCGAGCGCACGGACACAGAAATCCGTTTCGACATCGAGCGGGTTCTCGGCAACTCAAGCGCGTTGCGCGACGCCCACATCAAGGTGGAAGTCGCCAACGGGATTGCCACCCTGGCCGGCGATGCGCCCGATCAGACCGCCGCCGACCTTGCCGCGGGTCTGGCCGGCAGCGTCCCGGGAGTTCGTCGCGTGTTCGGAGCCCTTCGCGGACCCGTCCCGGCCCAGGCCGTGGAAACGAACCCCCTTGCAACGAGTCGTGCGCCTGCCGCGATCGTGGCCGCGCCACCAGAACCCACAAGAGCGCAGCCCACGCCCGATCGAGAGGAGGATGGGAATCGCGAACGTGTGCACGCGCTTCTCGACAGCTCGCGGCGGAAAATGGAATCCGGTGATCCGAATGGTGCGGAAGCCGATCTCAAGGAAGTCCTCAAGATCGACCCCAACAACTCCACGGCCAAGGATGTCCTCGAAAGGTTGAAACACCGGCCCGGCCCCCCGCCGCCGCCGCCGCGGCCGACGCCGGTTTAGAGGTCGCGCACCTTGTAGGTCTGCAGCGGGAGTTCTTTGCCTTTGACATAGGCGAGGGGAAGCGGCTCCAGGTCATAGCGGTCGCGCAGCCGCTCATGGATGGACTCTGAGATCAGGATTTCGCCGGTGGCGGCGAGACTGCACACTCGGCTTGCGACGTTGGTGGCATCGCCGATGGCCGCGAACTGTTGATATTCGCTTGAGCCGATGTTGCCGAAGGCAACCGGGCCGGCGTTGAGTCCCACATGGATCTCGAGCGGCTGGGGAAGTTCTTTGTTCAGGCGGGTCAGCGCGCGCCTCATCTCGATGGCCGCGCGAAGCGCGCGATCCGCATCGTCTTCGTGAGCCGTGGGCGCGCCCCAGATGGCCATCAGCGCATCGCCGATGTACTTCTCCAG
>JBDTQB010000053.1:0-18723 GCA_039932395.1 Vicinamibacteria bacterium
CCTCAGCAGCAGCAGCAACAACAATGAAGCTGAAGATCGAGCATCACACCCGGTTCACGTACGACGGGCCAGTCAGCGAGGCTTACGCGGAGATGCGCCTCAAGCCGCTCGACGCCGATGGCCAGCGTTGCCTGTCGTTCCGCCTTTCCACGAAGCCTCACGGCGAAGTCGGCCGTTTCAAGGATCGCTTTGGAAACGACGTGCGCGTCTTCGACGTGCTCAACAGTCACGAAAGCCTCGTCGTCTCCGCCTATAGCGAAGTCTTGACCCCGAACGTCTTCACCCCCGAGCCTCCGCAGCTCTCCCCCCTGGAAGAGCACGACTACAAGGCGCCCACGCCCTACACCGGGGAGACGTCACGCGTCGAGGCGCTGGCGCGGTCGGTCGAAGCGAGTGATCCCGAGCAAACGGCGATCGGACTGATGGAAGCGGTTCAGAAGGCGATCGTGTATGAGAAAGGCGCCACGGACGTCACCACCAATGCCGATGCCGCTCTGGAACTGGGACGCGGTGTCTGCCAGGACTTTTCGCATGTCTTCATCGCCGCCTGCCGAAGGCGAGGACTGCTCGCCCGCTATGTGAGCGGGTACCTGTTCGATGACGGGCGCACCGCGGCGTCGCACGCCTGGGCAGATGTGCTTATCCCCGGCATGGGTTGGATCTCGCTTGACCCGACTCACGCCTCCCATCAGACGTCTCACTACGTCCGGGTCGCGGTGGGGCGCGACTACGCGGACGTCCCTCCGACGCGCGGCGTCTATAAGGGGAACGCGAAAGAAAGCATGGACGTGGTCGTGACCGTGGTGTCGATCGGCTGAGGCCGACTACTCGTAGCGCAGCGCTTGCGTGGGCGCGATTCGCGACGCCTTGAGCGCGGGCACGTAGGTTGCAAGCATCGTGACCAGAAACATCGAAGGCACCACGATGAGATAGGCGCCGATGTCTACGCGACCGGCGTTGAAGAGCATCGTGTTCATGAGTTGCTCGATGCCCGCGCCCATGACCAAACCAAGTCCCGTGCCGATGCCAACGAGTGCTATGCCCTTGGCCATCATGAGCTTGAGCACATCCCTCCGGCTGGCGCCAATGGCCATGCGAATGCCGATCTCCCGCGTCCGTCGGCTGACGTTGTAGGCCATCAGACCGTAGAGGCCAGCACTCGCCAGCAGCAGCCCCACGAAGCCAAGGGTTCCCACAAGGCGGATCGCGACGGCCGGGCCTTCAACCGCGTGATAGCGATAGAGGTCGGCGTAAGTCCGCATTTCCGAAATGGGAAGGTTGGCGTCAATCGAGCGCACGATGCCTCTGAGCGGTGGGGCCCACTGAAGAGGATCGGTGGCGGTCCGGAGCAGGAGCACCATCCGCGCGGTCGGGCGCTGGGCCAGAGGCAGATAAATGAAGTCCAGCGGGCTCTCCGTGGTGTTGCGGTACTTGAGCGTCTGGGCGACCCCTACGATCTCCACCGGTTCGCCGTTGCTTCGATCCAGGCGAATCCGTTTTCCCACCGCGTCCTCGTTGGGCCAGTAGTGTCTGGCGAACTGCTCATTCACGACGGCAACGCGCGGTGAGTCCGCGGTATCGGAGGTGAGGAAGGCGCGTCCGCGCTGGAGCGCTATACCCATGGTCTCGAAAAAGCCCTCGTTGACGATGTCCATGGTCGCAGTGAAGCTCTCCCGCTCCTTGGGCATCTGGACGCCATCGGGCACGAACGCGAGCGACTCAAAGTTGTCGAGTCCCATCGGTGGACTCTGGGTGAGCCCGACCCTTGCAACTCCGGGAATCTCGCGGGCGCGCTCGGTCAGCTGCTTGTAGAACTGCTGCGTCTGTGTCGCGTCGTACTGCACCAGACGAGGATCGAACCTGGCCATGAGCAGCGGTGTCTTCGCGAAGGTTGTCCCATCGTCGATGCTGTCGTGGAAACTCCGCGCCATAAGAAACGCGGCGGTCAGCAGCATCAGAGACATTGACACCTGTGCGATCACCAGAGCGTTGCGCCCCCACAGTGTCTTTGCCCCGGGCAGGTCGACGTCCGCGGCCTTGAGGGCGTTGGCCAGATTGGTCCGGGTGCTCTGAAGTGCAGGCGCCAGCCCACAGAAGACCGCGCTCAGGATTGCGAGGACCAGGCTGACGATCAGCATGCGCGTGTCCATCCGAAAGGGCACGGTGAGTGGCAGCTCGGTCGGGATCTGAAACCGGCTCATCATGTAAATGCCCGCGTAGCCAACCGCCACGCCACCGAGGCCGCCGAGGACCGAGAGCATCAGGCTCTCCGTGAGCAGCAAACGAATCAGCCTAAACCTGCCTGCGCCCATAGACAGGCGAATCGCGATCTCACGGGTGCGGGTGCGGGCGCGACTCAGGAGCAGTCCAGCCACGTTGGTGCAAGCGACCAGCAGAACCGCGAGAGCCAGAATCGCGAAGATGACGCTGATCTTCCAGTTGATGTCATCGCCGCGCGTCCGCATCTCGAACTGGGTTCGCACCGCTGCACTTCGATCGCGGCTGACCTGCGGATAGTCGCGCTCGAATGTTTGAGCCAACAGAGCCAACTCGCCCTGCGCCTGAAGGAGCGTGGTCGCGGACTTCAAGCGCGCGCGGAGACTCAGTCCGCGGTCGTCGCGGTCCTCAAAGAAGCGCTTCTGAGGCTTGGTTGAGAAGACGGGCGCCATGGCGAGCGGCATGTAGAAGTCGGGCCGCAGGAAGATCCACATGCCGTGAAAGTCGGGCGGGGCCACCCCAATCACCGTGAAGTCATGACCGTTGAGACGTACAGTGCGGCCGACGACCGAGGGATCGCTCGAAAATTCGTTCTTCCAGAAGTCGGGGCCGAGCACCACGACCGCATCGCGGCCGGGGACCACGTCTTCATCGTCGCGGAAGCCGCGGCCGAGGCGCGGTTCCACGCCAAGCACCCGGAAGTAGTTGCCCGAGACCATCATGCCGCCTCGGACCCGCGGTGTGGCCGCTTTGTCTGCGGCGAAGCCGACGCCTTCGGGCGGAGCACTCGCCACCACGCCGTCGTAGCTGTTCGTATGATCGCGGACGTCGAGATATTCACGATAGGAGAACGTATCGAACGCGTTGTCACGCGACGTGCTGACCAGGCTGACGATGCTCTCCGGATTCGGCACCGGATAGGGACGAAAGATCAGTGCGTCCACCATGCTGAACGGCGTCGAGGTCATCCCAATCCCGAGCGCCAGCGTGATGACCACGAGCGACGACAAACCCGGCGTCCTGCGTAGGCTCCGGGAAGCGAAGCGGACATCGTCGACGAAGTCGGTCAGCCAGTGCACGCGCCTCATGTCGCGCATCTCATCTTTGCGCTGTTCGAGGCCCTCCATGGCGCGAAGTGCTTGCCGGCGCGCTTCGTCCGGTGTGAGTCCACCCCCGACACCCTCCTCGATCTTGTGATCAAGATGAAACTGAAGTTCCTCGCTCAGTTCCTGCTCCATTCTGTTGCGGCGAAAGATGGACTTGAGTCGAAGCGGAAGAGTGAACCACCAGTGTTCGAGTTTCATGGACGCTTAGACCTCTCTGAGTTGGACGATGTACGAGATCGCCGTCGAGAGCCGCTGCCAGTTGGCGGTTTCCGAATCGAGTTCCTTCCGGCCCAGCCGGGTTAGGGAATAGAACTTCGCTCGACGGTTATTCTCGGTCTGCTTCCACTCGGCAGTGATCCAACCTTCCTGTTCCAGCTTATGAAGAGCTGGATAGAGCGAACCTTCACTGACCTGGAGCACCTCGCGGGAGATCGACCTCAGTCGAAGACTGATGGCCCAGCCGTGCATTGGCTCCAGGGCGAGAATCTTCAGGAGGAGAAGGTCGAGGGTGCCTTGAACAAGGTCGCTTGGTTTGCTCATATCGGTTTCCGAGAGGAGTGTATCCAGACCTTCCCTCGGTAAGCAAGGGGAAGGTCTTGTCAGCCTCTACGAAAGCGACGCCGCCAAGGTTCCATCTCGACGAGAGAGGAGGAGGACGGTGCTTCCAGGGACGGCTAGTTCTCGTGCGTCGGTGGTTCGGTAGCCGCGCGCTCCCGGCCGTGTCCAAAACGATGTCGCATCCCTTCGCGGAACTTCTCCCGCTCCTCAGGCGACATGCCGCTCCATCGCTCCATCATGTGACGGCCCATGCGCGATCCCCGGTATGGCCGGAACCCGAATCCGCCGAACAGAATCCGACAGAGCGCGAGCAACCCGAGTGCCTGCCAGAACGTGACTTCACGCCATCCGAAGAGCGAGGGCAGCAGCCAGTTCCAGAGCTGCTGCACGACCGTCCCGCCGATGAACGCCACCAGGGCCATCATCACCGGAGCGATGATCACCAGAGCCAAGAGCTTCTTTCCTCTACGCATGTTCCGTTCCCCCATTGTTGGTCACCTCGTCGTAAATGTCTTGAAGTCGTGCGCGCAGCCGTAAGACCGCGTAGCGCTTGCGGGAAAGCAGCGTGTTGACGCTCACGCCGGTCTCGGCCGCCATCTCTTTGAAGCTGCGTCCTTCGATCTCGTGCCCAATGAACACGGAACGCTGATCCTCGGGAAGCTCGGCCACCGCCGCTTCGAGCTCACCCATCAAGACGCCGCGCGCGTAGAGCGCCTCCGGACCATCGTCGGGCGACGGCAGCAGGTCTTCGACCTCTAAACGCTCGCCACCAGAAGCACTCGCACCGAGATCGGCCAGAGGCTCCGGCTTCTTCTTTCGGAAGAGATCGATGATGCGATTCCGGGTCACGCGGAAGAGCCAGCCGGCCACGTGATCGATCGGCATCAGGAGGCGATTCGCTTCCACCAGCTCGCAAAAGACGTCCTGAAGGATGTCTTCGACATCGCCTGGATCCGGCACGCGACGGCGGATGAAATTCCGCAGACGTGACTGCTCCCGGTCCACCACGGCCGAGATCCGCTCGTCCTGTTCGACAGTCATCCGGGTCGTCGAGTCTTTCACCTACCTGTGAGGACGGATGAGCGGCCGGAATATTGTGGTTGGCTCAGTTCCGCTTGCGGAAGAAGACCATGTGCTGCCACGGCAGCGTCTCGACCGTCCGCTCCCAGATCAGAGGATGAACGGCGGCCTCCCGCTTGACCTGCGCTTCGCTCATCTTGTGGACGAACTTAATGGGAACCGAATCATCCTCGGCGCGATACTCGACGAACACCAGAATTCCGCCCGGCCTCAGAGCGCGCGTGATGCTTGCGAGCATCTCGTAGGGATAGCCGAGCTCGTGGTACACGTCCACCATGATGGCGAGGTCAACCGACTCGGCGGGCAATCGAACGTCGGCTTCGGCTCCGAGAATCGGCTGGATCTGCGACAGGCCGTTCTGACGCACCATGCCTTCGAGAATGCGAATCATCTCGGGCTGCACATCGACTGCATCGACTCGTCCGCCCGGCATCACGGCGGGTGCCATACGCCGGCTGAGATAGCCGGTGCCCGCGCCGATGTCCGCGACCACCATTCCGGCATGGAGTGACAACGCGGCGACCAAGAGATCGGTGCGTTCCTCGCGTTCCCGTTCCACACGCTCAAGCCACGGCGCGCCCTGGAAACCCATGACCGAGGCGATCTCACGCCCCATGTAGCGCTTGCCGATGCCGTCGGCGCTGAGCGGTATCTGGCGGTAACGCTCCGCGACCGATGGCACTTCCGGCCCGTTCTTCGCGGTGGCGCAAGCCGAGGTTAGAACCAGAGTCAGGGCAAACAGGGACGCGAACCGGGACAGCTGCTTCATCGCCTTGAGCTTACGGCCAAGGGTCACGGCGACGGAGGGTTCAGACGGTGGGCAGCTCTCCCGTGGAGGTCGTCGACGGAGGCTTCGGGGCCTCCACCGGCCACTGGAACGTCCAGTCCGAAGACTCCGCGGTTCGCGCCACGTCGCTCCAGGCCATGCCTTCCTCCAGAAACGTCACGCGCAGCCGGGCAAGCAGCGCATCGCAGCGCGCGTAAACACGGCGCGGGGTCAATCCCAGCGCGCGACCAATCTCGATCGCGCCCAATCCGCGTTCGAATCGAAGCCTGATCAACTCACGATCCTGCGGGCTGAAGTCCTCTATCGCGCGGTTCAGAGCCTCCTGAAGACGCCTGGAAATACCGGAGATCCAGGTGGCGTGGCGTGGATCGGGCGAGGGATCTTTGAGGTCCGACGCTTGCGTGTCTTCGATCGACTTGACCGTGACCCGTCTTCGCGTCGGCAGCGCCCGCGTCATCTCGATGAGCGCTCGATTCGTTGCGTCGTCGGCGTCGCTGGAGCAGACGTTCGCGGCTTCCGTTACGGTCAGTCCATCGCGAAACACCAGACGCTCCATCTGGACCGCCGCTGGTCCCAGACGACTTGCGCATGAAGAGGGACGCCATTTGCCGTGCACGCTCCGTCGATAGTCGATGAGTTGCCTTCGAATCACCGTAAGCAGATAGGTCTTGAGCGAACTCCGTCCTTCGAACCGAGCCAGGATGCGGTAACTCGATTGCACCATCGACAACTTCACGCTGGATCCGAAGTCCGCGATCTCATCCGCCTTCAGCCCCTGTCTGCGCCCCACCGTCTCGATCACCGCGTCGATCTGAGGCAGAGCCTCCAGAAAGACGATCTCCATCTCGGTTTCAGGAAGCCGCTCAGGCAGGGTCATCGAAATCTCCGCGCAGAAATCCATCTCGACTCTTCAGTTGTGGGGGGAAGAAGGCTCTTACTTGGACAGGCGTAGACGAACGCCGTACCGGCTCAGGCACCCCTATAATTCTGAGAAATGCCGACACCTGCCGATGGGCATGGGTCCGGCTTGCGGGCGCCGGGGGCGGTGACGGAGTTGCTCCAGGAGTGGCACGCGGGCTCGGAACTCGCGCGCAACCGCCTCTTTGAGATGACCTACGCGGAACTGAGGGCGATCGCCGGCGGCTACCTGCGCCGGGAACGACGTGACGGTTCGGTTCAAGTCACAGCTCTGGTGCATGAAGCGTTCCTTCGCCTGGTGGGCACGCGTGCGAGCTGGGCGGATCGAAGTCACTTCTACGGTGTGGCCGCTCAGGCGATGCGCCGGGTGCTGGTCGATCACGCGCGAAGACGTCAGGCCTTGAAACGGAACGGGGGCCAGATTCAGCTCAGCCTCAATGACGCCACGGATCTGACCGATCGTGACGCCATGTCGGCCCTGAAAGTGGACGAAGCGCTCTCCGACCTGGAGCGGCTCGACGCGCGACAGGCGCGCATTGTTGAGCTTCGTTATTTCGCGGGCCTCTCGGTGGATGAAGCCGCGGACGCTCTCCAGGTCTCGCCCACCACCGTGAAGCGCGAGTGGGCGACCGCGCGGGCCTGGCTGGCGCGTCGCACCCACACCCGTGAGGAGGTCATCTGAGCCCGGCCGATGCGTCGGACCGTTGGCAGGAGATCAAAGCGGTTCTGGCGGACGCGCTGGAGATGGACGATGCGCGCCGGAGCGCTCTGCTCGAAAGCGTGACGGAAAGAGACCCGGACCTCGCGCGAGAGGTCCGATCTCTCCTCGGCTGGCACCAGGAATCCCTTGGTGACAACACGCCCTCCGGCGGTTCGCGGGTCCGACTGGAGAGCGGAACCAGGCTCGGACCCTACGAGATCGAAGATCTGCTCGACGCGGGCGGAATGGGCGCTGTTTATCGGGCGAAGGACACCCGGCTCAATCGTGCGGTCGCGGTCAAGGTCATCGATGTCAGTGCACGCGGCGGCCCGGAGGTGATTCGGCGCTTCGAGCGGGAAGCACGCACCATAGCCTCGCTGTCTCACCCCAACATTCTTTCCATCTTCGACTACGGGCGTCACGAAGAAGTCGCCTATGCGGTGACCGAGCTGCTCGAGGGCGAGAACCTCAGAGGCCTGCTACGCCACGGCCCGCTACCGGTGACGCGCGCTCTGAGCCTGACCCGCCAGATCGCGAGCGGCCTGGCCGACGCGCACAGCAAAGGCATCGTCCATCGGGACTTGAAGCCGGAGAATGTCTTCCTGTGCGTCGATGGCGTCGTCAAGGTCCTCGATTTCGGCCTGGCCAAACAGACCTGGGCACACGATGCGCTGGGCTCTCCTCACACCGTGGAGACCCGCGCCGGGCTGCTGCTCGGCACCGTTGGCTACATGGCGCCTGAACAGGTCCGCGGCCAGGACGTGGACGCTCGCGCGGATGTCTTCGCTCTCGGCGTGGTGCTTCATGAGCTGCTGACGGGAAAGCGTCCTTTCGATCGAGACACTCCCGCCGAGACTCTGGCCGCGGTCCTCCGAGACGAGGTTCCGTCTTACCAAGAGAGCGCGATGCCCTGGCCTCTCGCCGATGTGCTGCGTCGTTGTCTGGCTAAAGACCGCGATGCGCGTTTCGCGTCGGCCTCGGCCTTCTTACAAAGACTGGATGCGATCAGCCTGCCCACGTCCCAGACGGCCCGAGTTGTCTGGACCCGCAGAGCGGCACTCGCCGGCATCGCGACCATCACCCTGGCGACGATCCGGCCGGCGGGCCTGTCGCGTCAAATCCGCCCGCGGCCGGTGGACAGAGTGACCTCGGTTGGAATCCGCCCCGATGGAATCGTGTTTCAGGAAGACAACGTCTGGGTGGCGAACCGGGACTCGAACAACCTGACTCGGATTCGCGCGCGCGATGGTGAGATCACGGGTACGTTTGCCGTTGGCGAATGGCCAGGACCTATCACCTGGGACGGTCAGGCGATCTGGGTCGCGAATCACAAATGGCTGACCAACGATCATTCCACCCTGATGAGACTGGATCCGATCGACGGACGAGTTCTCAATACCTACAAACTTCCGGGACAACCGGTGTGTGTGACCGCCGATCAGAATTTTCTCTGGGTGACCGAAACCTGGCCCACCTACCTGCTTCGCAAACTGCGTTTGTCCGATGGCGGCGAAGTGGCGGCGTTCACGGCCGGCGGAATCCCCCGGAACACGGTGACAGACGGCGAGAGCGTGTGGGTGGCCAACGGGCCGATAGGCTCGCTCACAAAAATTCGGGCCACCGACGGCAAGCTGCTTGGTGCGGTGACCATCGAAGGAAAGCCCAACATGTTGCGTCGTGTCGGCCCGCACTTGTGGCTCAACAACAATCATGCCGATCCCGCCAAGGAGGCGCTTTTCAAGGTCAAGGCGGACGACCTCACCATTGTGTCGAAGTACGGCACACCCAACGCACGCGGCTGCGCGGGCTCGGAGAAATGGTTTTTCGTGGCGGAAGCCGGGCAGATTTCGCAGAAGCGCGTCTCCGACGGACAGCTCGTCGCCACCTGGGCAGGCGGACCGGAAAGCGTCGCTTTGGAGTTCGACCGCGGGAATCTCTGGGTGATGGACTTCCAGTCGAACACCGTCTCGACCATCTCCGCCCGATCACTCGCCGATGCCGATCGTGGCTGAGTTGAGGTTGGGGTTGAGGTCGAGCGGGGTGATCGAAGTAGCGTCTGGCTCGTGACCTCTGTTCCCACAGCTTCGCGTCCATTCGTCCTGGTGGACGATCGCCCTTGATCACGATCGACAACATCGTCGCCGCGCTGCGCAGTGGTCCCGGATTCGCATCCGTCGAAGCCACCGAGGCTCGATCGCTGATCGGCCATCAGGCACTGGTGAACTGGGACGGTTTCGCCGAGAGCTGGAACGATCTCAAGATCGACACCTACATGGCGGATGGCGGCCGTTTCCGTCGCCGGCGCTACGCGCGATTCACGGTCAGCGCCCTTGGCATCACACGCGAACCTCACGGGCCGCACTTTCAGAGCCTGGAGTACAACCGGCTCAATGGCGACGTGGACCGCTGGTTCGAACCCGTGACCGAAGAGATCGCTTCTCATCCGATCACGACCCAGCTCCTGAGGCTCTGTTTCGACATCTTCGCGGCATCGACGCCTCCGACTCTTCCCGCACCCGTCTTCAAGGTGGAGATGCATCAGTTCCGCATCGAGCCCACGCAGAAAGAGGCGGGCAAGCCAACCCCCGAAGGCATGCACCGCGACGGCGTCGACTGGGTCTTCGTCGGTCTCATCGCCCGGACAGGCATCGCCGGGGGTGTGACGGGGATTGGCGACAACGAAGGGCGTTCGCTCGGCGCGTTCACTCTCACCGAGCCACTGGATGCCGTCTTTCTTGACGACAGGCGCGTGAGACACGGCGTCACGCAGGTCCAGGTTCTCCACTCAGGTCAGCCTGCGTTTCGCGACGTGCTGGTGCTGACGTTCCGAGCTGCGTGAACGCCGATTGAGAACAATGAAGATTCCCCTTTCGGTTCTCGACCTCTCGCCCATCATTGAAGGCGGCACTGTGGCGCAGGCGTTTCGCTGCACAGTCGATCTGGCGCAGCACACCGAACGTCTCGGCTACAACCGCTTCTGGCTCGCCGAGCATCACAACATGCCGGGCATCGCGAGCGCGGCCACGGCGGTTCTGATTGGACACGTGGGAGCTGCCACCTCGACCATTCGAATCGGCGCCGGCGGCATCATGCTGCCGAACTGGGCGCCGCTTCAGGTCGCTGAGCAGTTCGGCACGCTCGCTTCGTTGTTTCCTGGACGCGTGGATCTGGGACTCGGACGCGCGCCAGGCACGGATCGACCCGCGGCTCGCGCCCTTCGTCGCGCGCTCAATTCCAACGCGGACGAGTTCCCGAACGACGTGCTCGAGCTGATGGCGTATCTCTATGAGCCTGAGCCCGATCAGGCGGTGCAGGCGGTTCCGGGCGGCGGCATCGGAATCGGGCTTCCTATCTGGATTCTCGGCTCCAGCACGTTTGGCGCGCAGGTCGCCGCGGAACTCGGTCTTCCGTTTTCATTCGCGTCGCACTTCGCGCCCGCGCTCCTCTTCGAGGCGATGAGCCTGTATCGCGAAGGCTTCAAGCCTTCGGACCGTCTGGCCAAGCCGTACGTGATGCTCGGTGTGAATGTGGTTGCGGCGGAGACGGATGAGGAAGCGCTATTCCTCGCGTCTTCGGGCCGTCAGTCGTTCGCAAGCCTGCGCACGGGCCGTCCCACCCGACTGCCTCCACCTTCGAAAGAATGGGAGCCGGATCGAACCGAGCCAGCCGATCCCCTGCAGCGTCCGCGGGTGTCTTTCGTGGGATCGCGGAAGACGGTCGAGCGGGAGATGCGTGAGTTCATCGAACGCACCGACGCCGACGAACTGATCATCGTGTCGCACATCTACGATCACGCAGCAAGGCTGCGCTCCTACGAGATCGCGGCGAACGCGCTGACCCACGGAGAAACCGCCGCGTAAACAGGTAGTCTCCAACCCGCATGTCGTTGAAGCGCGCGCTCGGACCTTTCGACGCCACCATGGTGGTGGTCGGCGGCATCATCGGCACGGGCATCTTCGTCAATCCGTACATCGTGGCGCGCGCGCTGGATACGACGCCGCTGGTTCTGGGCGCCTGGATCACGGGCGGCGTGGTCGCGATCATCGGAGCGCTCGCCTACGCTGAACTCGGCCAGCAGCAACCGGAGGCCGGCGGTCCCTACGTCTACCTGCGCGACGCGTGGCACCCCATGGCCGGTTTCATGTACGGCTGGGCGCAACTTCTGATGATCGAGGCGGGAGGCATGGCCGCGGTCGCGCTGAATTTCGGGCGCTATGCCTTGCGCCTGCTGGATCAGCCGGAGACGGGCTCGGCAGTCGTGATCATCGCGGCCGGCGCGATCGTGATCCTGACCCTCGTGAACTACGTCGGCGTCACTCCGGGAAGTCTCGTGGTCAATGTCTCGGTCGTATTGAAACTGGCGGCGTTGGTGGTCTTGATCGCCTTCGCCTTCTGGGGCGCGGCGGCCACGGGATGGTGGTCAGAGTCGCGCACCGATGAGACGCCCTCCGGCCTGCTCGCATTTGGAGCGGCGCTTATCCCCATTCTGTTCACCTACGGCGGCTGGCAGAAAGCGAACAGCGTCGCGGAGGAAATGCGCGACCCGCAGCGAGACATGCCGCGCAGCCTGATCATCGGAACGTTGATCGTGATCGCGGTGTACGTGCTCGCGAACATCGCCTACCTGCGCACCTTGGGTCTTCACGGACTGGCGGCCACCGAGACCCCGGCGGCGAGCGTCGCGGGGCTATGGCTTGGCTCTTCAGGCTCGCGCTTTATCTCCGCCACGATCGCGATCTCGACCTTCGGCTTTCTGAATCTCTCGATCCTCGCGTCACCCCGCATCTATTTCGCCATGGCAAGGGACGGCGCGTTTCCCCCCTCGCTCGCGAAACTCCATCCCCGCTTCCAAACGCCCGCCCTCGCTATTCTTCTTCAATCCGGCTGGGCGCTCCTGCTGCTGTTCACGGGCAAGTACGAGGATCTCCTCAACACGGTGGTCTTCGCCGACTGGGTCTTCTTCGGACTGACCGTCGCTGGACTCTTTCGACTGCGTCGGCGTTTCGCGGACCGGGAAGGATTCCGCACGCCGGGTTATCCGTGGCTCCCCGCTCTGTTCGTACTCGTGGCGGTGGTCGTGGTGCTGAGTGTCGTGCGTACCGCGCCGGTCCGGTCGGCCGTCGGCTTGGGCCTGCTTGCTCTGGGCGTGCCGGTCTACTACGGCTTCAAGTCGAAGCGGAGCTGACGCCTTGCTGAAGTCTCCCCTGGCGCCCTACCTTTATTGGGCGAAGACCCGGCCCGTGGCCGAGTTCGATCTGGCCGGAAGCAATCTGATGGCGTGTACGCTCGAAGATCTCCCGGGCGCACTTGATGCCGTCGATCTCATGGCTGCGGATCGGGGCGGCTATCCACCGCTCGTCGAAGCCATCGCGGAGCACTACGGGGTCGCCACGAATCGCGTGGTCACCGCCTCGGGCTGCTCGGCCGCGAACTTTCTGGCCATCGCGGCGCTCGTCGGCCCAGGCGATCGGGTGCTGATGGAAGGTCCCTGGTACGACCAGATTTCGGGGGCGTGTCGGCTGCTCGGCGCGAGCGTCGATACGTTTGAGCGGCGCTTCGAGGACGGATATCAGATTGACGTGGACGAGGTTCGAGCCCGGATCACACCGGCGACCAGGCTCGTCATCATCACAAGTCCCCACAACCCGAGCGGAGTCGCGACCGACCGCGACACCTTGACCGAGCTTCAGGCCATGGCCGAACAGGCCGGCGTGCATGTGCTGGTGGACGAGGTCTATCTCGACGTCACGAATCTGATTCATGCGTCGTCCTCGACCGGCGGGGCGTCGGCATCGCCCAGAGCTGTCGGGCGCTACACACCGGCCTCCCTGATTGGTGACCGACTGCTGTCGATCAACAGCCTCACGAAATCGTATGGGCTGGGGGGACTGAGGTGCGGTTGGATCGTTGCCGCGCCGGACGTCGCAGAACGAGCGCGCCGTGTGCGCGATGTCATCGACAACATCGGCGCTGCACCGGCCGATCGCCTGAGCGCCTTAGCGTTCTCGCTGATCCATGGCCTGGCTCAGCGCGCGCAGAGACACGCCTCGACCAATCTGGAGATCACGCGCGCGTTCTTCGCCCGCCACCCCAACCTGGATCTGGCCGCTCCGATGGAGTCGACCATCGTGTTCCCCCGGATGCGCGATCGTGAAGACACCAGCGCCTTCGTCGATCGCCTGTTCGCGGAACATGGCGTGGCCGTCGCGGCAGGCCATTTTTTTGGAGCGCCAAACCACATACGCATCAGCCTCGGCGGCCGAACGGAGGTCCTGACCGAAGGTCTGGACCGAGTTACCCGCGCCCTGAGCGAGTAGTTCAAAAGAGGTGGGTGTACGGGGCGTCCGAACACGGGACGTCCCATCCCGTCACTGGACGGTTCAATCATCTGAACAGGCTTGAATCGTGGCAAATCTCGATATCTGGATCCACGGGCTCCTGGCTCGCGTCTTGTATCTCAACCGAGATTCACCCGAGGAGGGCCGCATGAAAACCGTGGAGATGACCGACGAGACCTACGCAGCCCTGCAGAACCTGGCCGCCGCGCGGGGCCTGTCTCTCGATGACCTTCTGGCAACGCTGGTTCGAAAGAGCGGTCCCTTGCCCGACAGCGACCGCCTCCTCCTCTTCCTCGCCGGCGAAGACTTTCGCAAGCGGACGGAGCCGACGGAACGCTACCTTGCACTTCTCGCGTGGTGCGCAACGAATCACTCGAGCGACTTCGGTGACTTCATTTCACATCAGGAGAGCGGCCATCACTACCTCACACTCAGTCGCGATGAGATCCAGGAAGTCCTCGCTCACAACCACGCGCGCCAGATCGACGGCACGCAGTTCTGGGCGGTCATGACCATCTCTTCACGGGCGAAGGCGCGCTTCGTGCGGCGCCTGCTCGAGTTCGTCGGCTGCCGCGACGAGGCGGTGTCCGAGGCGTGTCGCGCGCTCGGACTGGGCGGCGGTGATTTCATCCGACCCAGCCTCCGCGGCGCAGCATAGCCGGATCGGCGAAAGCCCTTTACTTCGAGCGCGGCGGAGCGTTCTTCACGTACTTATCGAACCAGTTGATGCGTTCGGCGAGGATGTGGAGCAGCGTCTCGCGACCCGCATAGCCGTGCGCCTCGAAGGGCAGAGTGACGTAGCGAACCGTGGCGCCTTGTCCCTTGAGCGCCATGTAGAAGCGCTCTGACTGGATGGGGAACGTGCCGGAGTTGTCGTCCTGCTCGCCGTGCATGAGCAGGATCGGATCCTTGATCTGGTGCGCGTACCAGAAGGGCGACATCTTCGCGTACAAATCAGGAACCTCCCAGAAAGACCGCCGCTCGCTCTGGAAACCGAAGGGCGTCAACGAGCGGTTGTAAGCGCCACTCTCGGCGAAGCCCGCGCGGAAGAGACGCGAATGAGCCAGAAGGTTTGCCGTCATGAAGGCACCGTAGCTGTGTCCGCCCACGCCGATGCGGTCGCGATCGCCCACACCCATATCCACGACCTTGTCGATGGCGGCCTGGGCGCTCGAGACCAGTTGGTCGACGTAGGTGTCGTTCGCGGTTTCGCCCGCGCCGATGATCGGCATGGTGGGATTGTCGAAGATCGCATAGCCGGACAGGAGCAGAAACAAATGGGAATAGCCGCCGATGGTCGTGAAGCGATTCGGTGAGCCCGTGATCTGGCTCGCGGAATCGGCATCGCCGAACTCACGGGGATACGCCCACATGATGACGGGAAGGCGCTCACCTTCCTTGTAGCCGGGCGGGAGATACAACGTCGCCGAGAGCTTCACGCCGTCCTTGCGCTGGTAGGTCACGAACTGACTCTTCACCCCTCGAAGCTGGGGCTGTGGATCCTTAAACGCGGTCGCCGCGCGCGAGGAATTCGCCTTGAGGTCGCGAACCAAGTAGTTGGGCGGCTCGGACTGCGACTCTGAGCGAGTCAGGATCAGGGTCGCGTCGTCATTGAGCGGAGAAACGACCGTCTCATACGTCTTGGTGTCGCTACGGAAGAGGCGCTCGGTCGCGAGCGTCTTGAGATTCAGGCGATCAATGAACGGACGATCACCTTCGGGCGACGAGCCGAGTCCGGTGAGATAAATCGAGTCGCCGACCTGCATGATGACTCCGCTCCCCCCGAATCCGCCAAAGCCGCCTCCTCCACCGCCCGCGCTATTGCGGTTGACGGGTGTCCCGGGATTTTCGTACGCCGCATCCTGACGACGATCCCACAACTTCCGCGGCTCGGCGGTTCCGTCGAGAATCCAGGTACGCACCTTGCGCGCCACGCGGTCGGACTCGGTGAGCAGGCCGATACCCTTCTCGGTGTACGACAGACCGCCGTAGCGCCACTCGGTCTTCGCAACGTCGATCGGCGCATCCTTGAAGGGCGCGGTGATGGAGACAATCTTGTCGCGGAAGGGAACCTTGTTCTTGAGTTCGCCGCCGTCGAGCGCTTCCACCCAAAGAGCGGTCGCGGGCAGATCCTGCCGCCAACGGTAGCTCCGAGGACCGGTCTGAACTCCGGTCAGGGAGATGCCTTCCCGCGAAGGGATATCCGCGATCTTGCGCGCGACTTCCCCGCGGCGGTTCCAGATCTCGACATCCTGCGGGAAACCGCCCATCGGGATCAGGCGAGAGAAGGGACGCTTGATCTTGGTGACCAGCAGATACTCACCGCTCGGCGAAGGGGTCACGCTGTCGAAGATCGCGGGACGTCCAATCATCGTCTTTACGCCGGTCGTGACGTTGATGGCCGCGAGCTGACTCGTGAAGTAGTAGGCGAAGAGCGCCTCGTCGTGAGCGTTCTTCAGCATGTCCTCGTAAGTCGCGGCAGGTGATGCCTTGCCGCTCGTCTCCTGGACATTTGGACCCGTGGGAACCGACGGCTCAACGGGCGAAGGCCCTCGGCCCGTCGGCACCAGTTCGCAGGCCATGGTCACGTTGTCCTTCAGCCAGTCACACGGATCGCCGGTGGTTGCGTTGAGGCGATCGAGGCCGCTCACGAGTTTCGCCTGACCGGTCGCGGTGTTCGCGACCCACAATTCAATGCGGTCGGCCTTCCGATTCTGGAACGCGACATGCGCGCCGTCGGGAGAGAAGCGCACGTTCATGACCTTGGGCTGCAACGGCAGGACCACCTTCACTTCGGCGCCTCCGTCGATCTTCTTCAGAGTGATGGCGTAGATCTCATCTCCACGATGCGCGCCGTTGTTGCGCGGATTCACGCGTGAGCCCGCCAGACGCAGCATCGGCTGCGACAGTTCCGCGATGGTCGGCTGAGCCTTGCGATAGGTCAGCGCCATGACCTGCCTGGTCGGGCTGAGGATCGCCTGCGGAAGGGGTGTCGCATCGAAGGCGTCGACGACTTCCTTGGGCGGCATGAGGTAGCGCGAGCTGTCGCCGGTCTGACCGAAGCCCGTCGTCGCATGAGTGAGGCACAGCAGCGCAGAAAGGGCGCACGTTCGCTTGAGCACTTGGAATCCTCCAGGGATCTTGAAGATGGAACGTCGCGTGAGGCGACTAAAGATTGCGGGTGATCGTGAGGTGGAATCCGTCGGGATCGTCGACGGAGAAACTGCGGACGCCCCATTGGACGCTGTCGCTGGGCTCGTCGGTCAGGGCATGACCGGCCGCTTTGACGCGGGCAGCGATCGCATCGATATCCTGCACGGTGTCGAAATAGATTCGCAGTCCGACGCCCTTCTTGCGATCCTTGCCCTGCTTCCAGTCGTCCTGTGAAATACCAAACTCGCTGGCGCCGGCTTTCAGCATGACGCCGCGAAGCACGCCGTCCTCGCCCGACCAGCGCGAGCCGATGATGAAGCCCAGGCCATCGGTGTAGAAAGCGAGGCTCTTCGTGAGGTCATTGACGGTAAGCGACGGCGTGAAGGACTTGATCCGCAGCGTTTCCGGCGTCTTACGAGCCTTCGGCGCGCGAGCCTTCACGGTCTTGGTGGCGACGGCCTTCCTGGCGGAGACCGGGTTGGCCTTGACCGCGGCTTTCGTCTTCGTCTTGGCCTTCGTCTTTGGTCTTGCCTTTGCCTTTGTCTTTGTCAAGGCAGCGCTCTTCTTCATAAGCGGCTTGGAGACAGATTTCGCGCGGGCCTTCTTCTTGGCTGCCATGGCTGATGACCTCGTCGCCCGCGAAACGCAGGCGGTTCATTTGGATGCGGAGAAAGATAGCACTTCGCCATCCGGCCTGACGGCGTATCGGGTTCCAGAGCATTCGACGAGTGGCGTCTATGATTCGACCAGATGTCAGACCGTCAGGACACCCGTCCATGAAATCCGTGCCCGCGGGATACCGCCCCACCGTGGTGGCCCTCCTGGTGGTCCTGATTCTGGTTCTCGGGGGGACGGTCGGGTACATGCTGGTCGAGGGCTGGTCGCTCTTCGATTCCGTCTACATGGCGGTCATCACCCTGACCACCGTGGGGTACCTCGAGATCCATCCTTTGTCGACCGCAGGCCGGTTGTTCACCATGGTCCTACTTCTCACCGGCGTCTTCTCACTCTTCTACGCCGCCACCTCGGCCATCCGCTCGATCGTGGGCGGCGAATTGACGGGCCAACTCGGCAGGAGTCGTATGGAAAAGAAACTACAGGCGCTGCGGGATCACATCATCATTTGCGGCTACGGCCGCATGGGCCGGCTGGTGGCCCAGGAGTTCTCCCAACAGAAGATCCCCTTCGTGGTCATCGAACGAAATCCCGATCTCCTGGCCAACTTTGAGGTGGAAAATGGCCTGGCCCTCGTAGGCGACGCCACCCACGACGGCACACTCCGCCGCGCGGGCATCGATCGGGCCAAGACCCTGGTGGCACTCGCCGCGTCCGATGCCGACAACCTCTTCATCACGCTGAGCGCGCGCCTGATGACCGACGACGTGTTCATCGTGGCCCGCGCGGAAGAGGAAGGCGCCGAGAAAAAACTGATGAAGGCGGGAGCCAGCCGGGTGATCTCGCCGTACGTGATCGGGGGACAGCGGGTGGCTCAGGCGGTGCTTCGTCCGAGTGTCGTCGACTTCATCGAACTCGCCACCCGCAGCGACTACATGGCCCTGCAGATCGAAGAGACCCCGGTCGGCAAGGGGAGCTCACTCTGCGGCCAGGCCCTCAAGGAGGCCGCCCTGCGGCAGAGCCTCGGCCTGATCGTGGTGGCCATCAAGCGCGCGGACGGCCGGATGGAATTCAATCCAGCACCCGAAACCACCATCGCCGAGGGAGACATCCTCATCACCCTCGGACCCAAACATCGGCAAGATCAACTCCAGACTCTTGCTACCTAGGCAACGGTGCCCCGGTAGAACGACGGAATCGGCAGCGTCCGCATGGTGTGCAGACCGGGCTTGGCGTCGATCACCTTGGGCA
>JBDTQB010000054.1:0-18697 GCA_039932395.1 Vicinamibacteria bacterium
ACATGACGTTGGAGAAGAAGACGCCCCGCGCCTGGTGGCTGACTCTTCTCGTGGCCGCGTCCATGGCGGGCGGCCTGGGCGTCGCGATTCTCGGCCTGCTCTTCATCGGTATCGGACTCTGGGGTCCCAACGTTCCCGTCGGCTGGGGAATGGACATCATCAACTTTGTCTGGTGGATCGGTATCGGCCACGCCGGAACCCTGATCTCCGCGATTCTCCTGCTCTTCAAGCAGAAGTGGCGCAACTCCATCAACCGTTTCGCCGAAGCCATGACGCTGGCCGCGGTCGTCTGCGCGCTTCAGTACCCGTTGTTCCACACCGGTCGCCCTTGGCTCGCGTTCTATTGGCTGTTGCCCTATCCGAATACGATGGGCCTCTGGCCAAACTTCCGCAGCCCGCTGATCTGGGACGTCTTCGCGGTTTCCACCTACGGAACGGTGTCGCTCCTGTTCTGGTACGTCGGCCTCATCCCCGACCTGGGCACCCTGCGCGACCGCGCGAAGAACCCCATCATGAAGTTCGGCTACGGTATCGCCTCGATGGGTTGGCGCAACTCGGCGCGTCACTGGTCCAACTACGAGAAGGCGTATCTGCTTCTCGCCGGCATTTCGACTCCCCTCGTCCTGTCGGTCCACACCGTCGTCAGCTTCGACTTCTCGGTTTCCCTGATTCCCGGCTGGCACACGACGATCTTCCCGCCCTACTTCGTCGCGGGCGCCGTCTTCGCCGGTTTCGCTATGGTGTTGAATCTCGCGATTCCCCTGCGCTGGATCTACCGCCTGGAAGACGTCATCACGACCCGCCACCTTGAGAACATGGCCAAGGTCATGCTCGCCACCGGCCTCATTGTCGGCTACGGATATTTCATGGAAATCTTCATGGCCTGGTACTCGGGGAATTTCTTCGAGAAGTTCATGATGAAGAACCGTATGAGCGGGCCCTATTGGTGGTCCTACGTGCTCCTGATCATCTGCAACATCGTGGTGCCTAACAGCTTGTGGTCGAAGAAGGCGCGCACCAGTCCGATCTGGCTCTTCATTGTTTCGCTCTTCATCGGCGTGGGGATGTGGCTTGAACGGTTCGTCATCATCGTCACTTCGCTCTACCGCGACTTCATGCCCTCCTCCTGGGGCTTTTACAAGGCGACCGAGTTCGATTGGATGTTCTTCATCGGCACGGGCGGCCTGTTCCTGACCTTGATGCTCCTCTTTGTCCGCTTCCTGCCGGCGATCCCGATGTCCGAAGTGAAGATGATCCTTCCGGGTGCTGAAGGCAAGGCGAAGACTCTGCATGTGAACGCGGTGGAGGCACACCGATGAGCGGCGAGGGCTACACCCCGAAGCGTCTGATCCATGACGTCAAGGAACTCGTCTCCTGGGCGCAGTCGCCCGATCCGGTCGGCGTCTATGGGCTGATGGCTGAGTTCAAAAACGCGGACGATGTTGTCACGGCGGCGCGAGAAGTTCGCCAGGCCGGCTACAAGAAGATCGACGGCTATTCGCCCTATCCGATGGAGTCGCTGATCCACGAACTCGATCAGCACCATTCGTGGGTGCCCACCATCGTGCTTGGCGGCGGCATCACCGGCTTCCTCGCCGGCTACGGGCTGGAGTACTGGTCCCAAGTCATCGAGTATCCGATGAACATCGGTGGACGTCCTTTCCATTCCTGGGTGTCGTTCATTCCTCCTGCGTTCGAGACGACGATTCTCTTCGCCGCGTTCGGAGCGGTGTTTGGCATGCTCGCCCTCAACGGCTTCCCGAAGCCGTACCACCCGGTTTTCAACATCGAAGAGTTCGCGAAGAGCGCCTCGAACGACAAGTTCTATATCGTCATCGAAGCGGCCGACGCGAAGTACGACGCCGTGAGGACGGCCGAGTTGCTGAAGTCGCTCAATCCCACGTTTGTCAAGGAGATCCCCGCGTAATGCGATCTCCCTCGCTCGCGCTCGCCGCGGTCGTGATGTTGCTCGGCGCCGCCTGCCGCCAGGACATGCACAATCAGCCGAAGGCCAAGCCTCAGTCAAAGTCGGCGTTCTTCGCTGACGGTCGCACCGCGCGTCTGCCCGTTGAAGGCACCGTCGCCCAGGGCGACCTGCGCGACGACGACGGTCTCTACAAGGGAAAGGTCGACGGTAAATTCGTCACCACCTTCCCCTTCGCCATCGACGCGACGATCCTGGAACGCGGGCATGAGCGCTACAACATTTTCTGCTCGCCCTGCCATGGTCAGACCGGCCTGGGCAACGGCATGGTCGTCCAGCGTGGACACAAGATCCCGCCCTCGCATCACATCGAGCGTCTCCGCAACGAGGCGCCCGGCTACTGGTTCGACGTCATCTCCAACGGATTCGGGGTGATGTACGGCTACGCCGCCCAGATCCCGGTGAAGGATCGCTGGGCGATCGCCGCTTACGTGAAAGCCTTGCAGCTCTCCCGTCTCGCAACCCTTGAACAGATCCCCGAAGCCGATCGCGAAGCCGTTCTCGCCGGTCGCCAGGTGGCTCGGGGTGCCCAGAACAGCCACGAGGGCGCCGCGGAGAGCGAAGGGGCTGCGATGGCGGCCGTGCACAAGAAGGAATCGGAGGGCCGGCACTGATGGCTTCGCATGAGCACGAAGCGGGGGCTGAGGCGGCGCAGATGGCGTCTTCAATGACGTCTTCGCTTCCGGCCCCCATCGTGTCCCTACGCCGGATCGCGGGGCTCGTCGCTCTTGCCGCGTCGGCACTCGCGGTGACAGGTTTCTCGAATCCCCAACAATTGGTTCAGAGCTATCTGACCGCCTTCCTTCTTTGGATAGGCGTCTCCATCGGTTGCCTCTCGATGCTGATGATTCAGCACCAGTCCGGTGGACACTGGGGCATCCTGCTGCGTCGCCTTCTTGAAGCGGGCGCTCGCACGATCTACTTCCTCCCTCTCTTCTTCATTCCGATCGTGCTCGGGATGGCCTACCTCTACCCCTGGGCAGATGCGGCACGGATCGCGTCCGACCCTCACCTGGCGGAAGTCGTCGAGAAAAAGGGCGCCTATCTCAACGTTCCCTTCTTTATGGGCCGAACGATCCTCTACTTCCTCTTCTGGGCGCTGATGGCACGGACGCTCTCCGCGCTCTCGTGGAAGTACGACGAGACGGGAGATCGCGAATACGCGGAAAAGATGCGCCGCATGTCCGGCTGGGGCCTCGTGGCTCAGGCCCTTGTGATCACGTTCGCCGCGGTCGACTGGGCTATCTCCCTCGATCCGCATTGGTACTCCACGATCTGGGGCATGCTCTTCATGGTGGGCCAGGCTCTCTCCGCGTGGTGCCTCTGCATCATGCTCATGTCGCGCCTCTACACCCATGCGCCGTTCAATCACGTGGTCTCCTCCTCGCTCCTTCATGATCTGGGCAAGTTCCTCTTCGCGCTCGTGATGCTGTGGGGTTACGTCAATCTCTCGCAGTTCCTGATCATCTGGTCCGGCAACTTGCCCGAAGAAACCACCTGGTACCTCGATCGCTCCGTGGGCGGATGGAAGCAGCTCACCTACGTTCTGGTGGGACTCCACTTCTTTCTTCCGTTCTTCACCCTGCTGTCGGCCGGCCTCAAGAAGAACGCCAGCCGCCTCGCCGTGGTCGCGGGACTTCTCTTCTGCCTCCGCTACGTCGACCTCTTCTGGAATATCGCGCCCATGTTCAAGCATGAGCATTTCTCCGTTCATCCCTTCGACGTGCTGATGCCCGTCGCAGTGGGTGGAGCCTGGCTCTACCTTTTCGCGCGTCAGCTTGAGAAGGCGCCTCTCCTCGTCAAGCACGATCCGCAGCTCTCTGAAATGGAGGAGTTGGCCGCCCATGCACACTGAGCTTCCCCCCTCCAATCCCGAGATCCAGTACGAAAAGACAGACGCTCATCCGCGTCCGCTCTATCAATTCCTTTTCTGGATCTGTGTCATCTGCGTCGTGTCCGCTCTGTTCAGTTGGGGCACTTTGAGGGCGCTTCAGTATTGGCGCGACGGTGCCTCTACCGCCGCGGTGATGGCCGTGCCCCAGAACGGTCCGGGCGCCGGCCAGCCGCCCTCCCCGCGTTTGCAGACTCGTGAGCCGCTTGATCTCGCCACCTTTAAGAAGCAAGAAGCGGACATTCTTTCAAGCTACGGGCCGGTCGACCGGGAGAAGGGCCTCTTCCATATCCCCATCGACGAAGCGATGACGCTCGCGCTTGAACGCGGCTTTCCCGTGGCCGATCAGCCCGGTTCTGAGCCCGCGACGGCCGCGAAGCCAGCATCAGCCGCGAAGCCAGCCTCAACAACGAAGCCAGCCTCAACAACGAAGCCTGTCTCAGCCCGTCCGCCCGCGAGGTCAACCAAGCAGTGAAGCGCGCCCTCTTCGTGGCTCTGATGCTCGGCGCGCTGAGTGCATCTGCCCAGCAGGCGGGCTTCACCCGGCCGTCGGGGCCCGTGCAGCCGGCCTCGGGCCGTCTTCAAAGGGAAGTTGGCTACGAGCCCAAGCTTGGTTCCTCCTTCGCGCTCGACGCCTTTGTCACCGACGAGACCGGCACGCTGACCAGGATCGGCTCCTACTTCTCGCCCAAGAAGCCTGTCCTCGTGGTCTTTTATTACCAGTCGTGTGCCATGCTCTGCTCGCTTCAGCTCGAAAGTGTTGTGGCATCTCTCAAGGGCACGAAGTTCGTGGTCGGCCGCGACTTTGACTTCCTTGCCATCTCGATGGATCCGAATGACACGGTCGAGGGCTCCGTCAAGGCGAAGCACAAGATCACGCTCGCCTACGGTCAGTCGGGCAGCGAGTCGGGCTTCCATTTCGTCACCGGCACCGCGGATACGATCAAGCAAGTCACCTCGACCGCCGGCTATCGCTACTACTGGGATGACGAGACCAAGCAGTGGGCGCATGCGTCGGGCGTTCTTCTCGTCGCCCCCGACGGCCGAATGGCGCGCTTCCTTCCCGGCATCGAGCCCTTTCCGCGCGATCTTCAGTTCGCGCTCCTTGAGGCTTCTCAGGGCGAGATCGGAACGATCGTCGACCGGGCGATCCTCTACTGCTTCCAGTACAACGAATCGAGCGGCCGCTACGGAGCCGCCATCATGCGCACGTTGCGCCTCTCCGCCGTGGGTACGCTGATCGCTCTCGCGGGATTCGTCTTTTTCAGTCTTCGCCGCGATCGTAAAGCGGCGTCTTCCCAATCGCCTGCCTGAGGCCATAAAAGAGACCTAATGGGCAAGTCCTTCCCCCCGCTCTTCCCACCGCAAGCTTCGACCGTCGCGGTCGAAGTGGACTCGCTCTATGCGCTCCTGGTGGCGATTACCGCCTTCTTCACCATTCTGGTCGTCGGGGTGTATATCTACCTTGGCTTTAAGTACGCCCGCAAGAGCGAAGCGGAGCGTCCGATCCAGGTGCATCCGCCCGCCTGGCTGGAGATCGCGTGGAGCGTCGTTCCGCTTCTCATCTGCGTTGTCCTCTTCGTCTGGGGCGTCACGCTCTACTTCAAGATCTACACGCCGCCGAAAGACGCGATCACGATCCACGTCGTCGGCAAGCGATGGATGTGGAAGATCCAGCACATGAGTGGCGCGCGGGAGATCAACGAACTGCATGTTCCACTCGGCGTTCCGGTTCGTCTGCTGATCACGTCCGAAGACGTCATTCACGCTTTCTCCGTGCCCGCCTTCCGAATCAAGCGCGACGCGATCCCCGGCACCATGACCACCACCTGGTTCAATGCCACGAAGACCGGTGAGTTTCACCTGTTCTGCGCCGAGTACTGCGGCACCAATCACTCCGGAATGATCGGCAAAGTCGTCGTCATGGAGAAGGACGCCTACCAGCGTTGGCTCTCGGGTCCAAACGCCGGCCAGCCTCCCGCAGTCGAGGGTGCCAGGCTCTTCGAGGAGTTGAACTGCGTGTCCTGCCATCGCAACGGCCCGACCCAGCGCGGTCCTGCGCTCGGCGGCCTCTATGGCAAAACGGTTGAGCTCAAGGGTGGTGGAACCGCGGTCGCGGACGACTCTTACATCCGCGAGTCGATCGTCAATCCGACCGCGAAGATCGTCAACGGCTTCGAGCCATTGATGCCCGTCTACCTCGGCCAGCTGTCTGAAGAACAGGTCAATGCCCTTCTCGCCTATGTGCGCGATACCCTCGGGAAGGAAGCGGCGTCGAAGACGGTCGCTCCTCCGGCCACCGTCACCGATGCGCCCGGATCCTCGACTCAGGGCACCGTCGCCAAAAGCGACAGCGCCAGCAAGGGACGCTAGGAAACACCAATGAGCACGCCCCACCACGACGCGTCGCACCACGAAGAGGAAGAGAACTACCTCACGCATGAGACCACGATTCAGTCGTGGTTGCTGACGAAGGACCACAAGAGAATCGCGCTTCTCTACCTTCTTTCGATCACGGTCTTCTTCACCATCGGCGGCTTTTTCGCGTCCCTCATCCGCATCGAACTTCTCACCCCCGCCGGCGACTTCCTGACGTCTGAGCTCTACAACCAGGCGTTCACGTCCCACGGCGTGATGATGATTTTCTTCTTCCTGATCCCTGCCGTTCCGGCGGTGCTCGGGAACTTCGTCCTGCCTTTGATGGTAGGTGCGAAAGACCTCGCCTTCCCGCGGATCAACCTCGCAAGCTGGTACATCTTCATGGCGGGTGCTTCCTGCGCGGTGCTCGCGGTTCTCAGCGGCGGCCTGGACACCGGCTGGACGATGTATCCGCCCTACTCGTCGACCTACTCACAATCCCGCGTGACCCTGGCGGTCCTCGGCGTCTTCATCGCGGGCTTTGCGTCCATTCTCACCGGCGTCAACTTCATCGCGACGGTCCACCGGATGCGCGCGCCGGGGCTCACCTGGTTCCGACTGCCGCTCTTCGTCTGGGCGAACTACGCCACCTCGCTGGTCATGGTCCTCGGAACTCCGGTCATCGCCATCACGATGGTGCTGCTTGGTTTAGAGCATGTCTTCGGGTTCGGCTTCTTTGATCCCGCAAAGGGTGGCGATCCTGTTTTGTTCCAGCATCTGTTCTGGTTCTACTCGCACCCCGCCGTCTACATCATGATCCTGCCCGCGATGGGCGTCATCTCCGAGATCATCTCGACGTTCTCCCGCCAGAAGCTTTTCGGCTACAGCTTCGTCGCGATGTCCTCGCTTGCCATCGCCATCCTCGGATTCCTGGTCTGGGGGCATCACATGTTCACCACCAGCCAGTCGCCCTACACCGGCATTCTTTTCTCTGCCCTGACCTTCCTGGTCGCGATCCCCTCCGCCATCAAAGCCTTCAACTGGACGGCGACGCTCTATAAGGGCTCGGTCGTCTGGGAAACGCCCATGCTGTTTGCGTTCGGCTTCATGGGCCTCTTCCTCATCGGTGGACTGACCGGCCTCTTCCTCGCCACGATGGGCATGGACATTCACCTTCAAGACACCTACTTCGTCGTGGCCCACTTCCACTACGTCATGGTGGGCGGCGGCGTGATGGGCTACATGGGCGGCATTCACTTCTGGTGGCCGAAGATCACGGGAAAGATGTACTCGCAGTTCTGGTCGAAACTCTCGGCGCTCTTCATTTTCGCCGGCTTCAACTTCACCTTCTTCCCCCAGTTCATCCTGGGCTACATGGGCATGCCTCGCCGCTACCACTCCTACCCCGATGAGTGGCAGGTGCTGAACGTGATGTCGACCATGGGCGCTTCCATCCTGGCCATCGGCTACATCCTGCCCGGCATCTATCTCGCGCACAGCATTTTCTTCGGCAAGAAGGCTCCGCGGAATCCGTGGGGCGCCACCGGTCTTGAATGGCAGACGTCGTCACCGCCTCCGCCTCACAACTTCCACGAGACTCCCATCGTGACCACCGAAGCGTACGATTATCAGTCTCTGCCGTTGTCTGAGACGCCCGAGAAGGAGGGTGGCCATGTCTAGCGTCGCCACATCGCTCCAGCATCACTTCGCTGACTTCAAACAGCAGAAGGAGACGGCCGTCCTTGGGATGTGGTCTTTCCTGATTCAGGAAGTCATGTTTTTCGGCGGCCTCTTCTTAACCTACGTGGTCTATCGCTCGCAGTATCCGGGCGCCTTCGCGCTGGCCAGCGCGCAGCTCAACGTCAACCTTGGCGGTGCCAACACCATCGTCTTGATCTGTTCCTCGCTGACCATGGCCATGGCGGTCCACGCCGCATCCAAGGGCAACCGCGCCGGAATGGCCGGGTGGCTCCTGCTCACGATAATGTTCGGGTCCATCTTCCTTGGCGTCAAAGTCTTCGAGTACAAGGAGAAGTGGGACCACGGCCTCATCCCGGGCATCCAGGATTTCGGTCTTAAGTTCGATCACGAAGGCGTGCCGCGCCCCACGGGTTTCGCCCTGTACTTCGCCTTGTACTTCGCCATGACCGGCCTCCATGCCGTCCACATGATTATCGGGATTCCGCTTCTTCTGAACCTGGCCATCAACGGCCTCCGTGGGAAGTACGGCCCGCACTACTACACCCCAGTTGAAATGACCGGCTTGTACTGGCACTTCGTCGACATCGTCTGGATCTTCCTCTTCCCCCTTCTGTATCTCATCGGCGCGCACGTGGGAGCTCACTGATGTCTGCTCCAACTCATCACACGAAAGCTGTTGTGGCGCACACTCATCCAGAAGCCGCGGATCACGAGCATCACGGTCCCACTGTGAAGATGTACATCGCTATCTTTCTGGCGCTGTGTGTTCTCACGATCGTCACTGTCGTCACCGCGAAGATCGACTTCGCTCACGTCCTGAACAATCAGGCCATGGGCGATCTGGCAAGCAACGTGGTGGCCCTCGGCATCGCCTGCACGAAGGCGACGCTCGTCATTCTTTTCTTCATGCACGTGAAGTACGAAAACAAGCTCGTGGGTCTTGCGGTTGTGGCGAGCGTGATCTGGCTGTCCTTCCTGCTGCTGATCACCACTAGCGACTACATGACGCGCGTTACCGACTGGCACCTCTTCACCAAGTAGCGAGAGCAGTAGATCGCGGGCTCCTCGCGGCGGCGAACTCCCGTAGAAGGTCGCCACTACCGCAAGGGCTCATGTAAACTCTTCGACTCTGATGGCTCTCGTCTTCGACGGGCGTCCTGACGAACGGCGGTGTAGCTCAGCTGGTTAGAGCGTGCGGCTCATATCCGCAATGTCCGGGGTTCAAGTCCCTGCACCGCCACCACCTTTAGGCAGGGGGCCGCAGTTTCTGTCACGGACCGTCGTGCTTAGCCCCCCGCACCCCCTGCGCTCCGGCGGAAGTGAATTCCGCCTTCGCTTTGGTGAGCCAGAGTGACAAACGAGCGCTAGCGACTTTGCTCTGGGTCACGTCGACATCGTCGAGTCCATCAGGAATCCGGCCTGCTCTGCCTTCGGGGCCGCCTGTCGGATGCCCGCCATAAGCGTAAGGTAGGCGTTCGTATGCCGACGCCTCCTCTTGTGTCCGCGGTCCGACGGAGCCTCGGCTCGGCTGGTCTGTTGCGGCCGGGGGTGACCGTCATCAGCGCGCTCTCCGGTGGGCCCGATTCCGTCGCATTGCTCGACGCGCTCCTTCGCGCGGGCAAGAAAGTGGGAATCAACGTCGTGGCCGCCCACCTCGATCACGCGATCCGGGACGACTCACGGGCCGACGCCGCCTTCTGCGAAGAGCTTTGCGATCGCTACAGAGTTCGCATCCGAACCGGTCGGAGCCAACCCAGCACGCAGGCAGTCAAGGAGGGAGGGCGCGAGGAAGCGGCCCGGCTGTCGCGCTACTCGTTCCTGCGCCGCGTTGCGCGAGAAGAAAACGCCGGCGCGATTCTTCTCGGGCACACGCTCGACGACCAGGCCGAGACGGTCCTGATGCGTCTGATGCGGGGGAGTGGCTCCCTGGGACTCTCGGCCATGCGGCCTTGGGACGGAGAGCTTCTTCGTCCCCTTCTCGAGAGCCGCCGCAGCACCGTCATTGCGCACCTGATCGCTCATCGCCTGCCCTATCGGACCGATCCCACCAATTTGGACCCTTCGTTCGTGCGGAACCGGGTCCGTCACGAACTCTTGCCCCTGCTCGCGGACCGTTTCAACCCGAACATCACGGAAGCGCTCGGACGCACCGCTCGCACGCTGGCCGAGGAGAGCGCTGCCCTGCGTGAGGTTGCCGCCCAGCTCCTCGACCGCGCGGTCGCCACCTCCGTCGACGGCATGGCCATCGAACTGGCGGTCATGAAGGCCTCGCCCGAAGGCCTGGTGAAGACCGCGGTCCGCGAGGCTCTGAAAAGAGCTGGTGGGCTGCGCTCGGTTTCGTCCGTCCACATCGATGGCCTCTGGAACCTGATCAATGAGTCCCGCGGAGGCTCATCCCTGCCCCTCCCCGGAGGCCGGAAAGCCACAATCAGCCGTGGCCGCCTTATCCTCACCCAGCCAGACCGAGTTGCCGCCGGTCATTCAAGAGAAAAGCCTTCCCTGTCATAGTCTTACTTCCTTGTCCCAACCAGACGCCATGAATCTCCAACATCCACCGACGCCGCTCTATACCGCCGACGACATCGCGGCTCGGGTGAGTGCGATCGGCAGGCAGATCGCCACCACCTATACGGGACAGGACCTGGTCATCGTCGGCTTGCTGAAGAACAGCCTGGTCTTCATGGCCGACCTCATGCGCGCCATTCCGATTCCGTTTCGGAGCTATACCCTGCGCGTTGTCCATGTTTCCGAGACCCGCGGTGGCCCCGCGGCGGTTCAGGTCCTTTACGGAAGCGCCGTTCCCGTAGAGGGGCAGCACGTCCTCATCGTGGATGACGTTGTCGACACCGGCGTCACGCTCGCCTATGTCCGCGATCATCTCGCCGCACGCGGGCCTAAGAGTGTTCGTCTTGCCGTCCTCATCGATCGCACGGCCCCCCGCAAGACTCAGCTCACCCCGGAGTGGTCGGCCTTTCGCATCGAAACCGACGACGATTCCCGCTTCCTGGTGGGCTACGGGCTCGACCACGCGGACTACTATCGCGGGCTTCCCTACGTAGGGATCCTTTCGCCCGGCTCCTCATGACCGACGCCATGAGTGAACTTTTGACTCGACACAACACGTACTACTTCAAGTACAACGGGAGAATGCATTGAACTCCACATTTAAGACCGCCCTTCTCTGGGCGTCGTGCTTCGTTCTGCTGCTGGCGCTTTGGAATTTTTCCAACATCCAGAAGAAGGACAAGACCGTCACATTCTCCGAATTCATGACCATGGTCGACGCCGGAGACGTCAAGGAAGTGACGGTCAATGGCAGCGAAGTGCGCGGAAAGCGCGTTTCCGGCGAGACCTTCAAGACCGTCGTTCTGTTTGGCTATGACAAGCCACTTGATGCGCTCCTCGCGAAGAAGGTTCAGGTCTCGGTCATCAATGATCAAGCTCCGACCTTCACGACGATCCTGATCACGTTCGCGCCCTACGCCATCCTGCTCGGAATCTGGATCTTCTTCATGCGCCAGATGCAGGCGGGCGGCAACAAGGCGATGTCTTTTGGCAAGTCCAAGGCCCGTCTCTCACCGACCCAGCAGCGCAAGATCACGTTCAAGGACGTGGCCGGCGTCGAGGAAGCGAAGGAAGAGCTTCAGGAGATCATCGAATTCCTGAAAGAGCCCCAGAAATTCCAGAAGCTCGGCGGTCGCATTCCCAAGGGCGTCCTCCTGATGGGCCCTCCGGGCACGGGCAAGACGCTTTTGGCGCGCGCCATCGCGGGCGAGGCGAACGTTCCCTTCTTCTCAATCTCCGGTTCGGACTTCGTGGAGATGTTCGTCGGCGTCGGCGCCTCGCGCGTGCGCGACCTGTTCGAACAGGGCAAGAAGAGCGCGCCCTGCATCATCTTCATTGACGAAATCGACGCCGTTGGCCGCCATCGTGGCGCCGGTCTCGGCGGTGGTCACGACGAGCGCGAGCAGACGCTCAACCAGCTGCTCGTTGAGATGGACGGATTCGAAGGGACCGAGGGCGTCATCCTCGTGGCCGCGACCAACCGTCCCGACGTCCTCGATCCTGCGTTGCTTCGCCCCGGCCGTTTCGATCGCCGAGTGGTGGTCTCCCGTCCCGATGTGCGTGGACGTGAGGGCATCCTTCATGTTCATCTCCGCAAGATTCCCGTCGGCCCTGACGTTGACGTGGTGACCCTTGCGAAAGCGACCCCCGGTTTCTCGGGCGCCGATCTGGCAAACCTCGTGAACGAGGCAGCGCTCCTCGCCGCGCGTCGTGGCCAGAAGGTTGTGAACATGGCCGAATTCGAGTCCAGCAAGGACAAGGTCATGATGGGCGCCGAGCGCAAGAGCATGATCATCACCGACGAAGAGAAGAAGGTGACCGCCTATCACGAAGGCGGACACGCCCTCCTCGCCGCGATCCTTCCTCACGCGGATCCCGTTCACAAGGTCACGATCATTCCCCGTGGTATGGCGCTTGGCCTGACTCAGCAGCTGCCCACGGAAGAGAAGCACAACTGGACCAAGGAACAGCTCGAAGACCGCATCGCGGTCTGCATGGGCGGCCGCATCGCCGAAGATATCGCGTTCAACGCGATCAGCACGGGTGCTTCGAACGACATCGAACAAGCGACCGAGATGGCGCGACGCATGGTCTGCGAATGGGGCATGAGCGCGCTCGGACCCCTTGCCTACGGCAAGAAGGAACAGGAAATCTTCCTGGGCAAGGAATTCGGAAGCTCCAAGGACTACTCCGAAGCGACCGCGATCCAGATCGACGAAGAAGTCCGGCGCATCGTGACGCAACAGTTCGAACGCGGCACCGCATTGCTCAAGTCCAAGACGGCCGAACTCACGCTCATCGCCGAGGCGCTTCTCGAGCACGAGTCGCTTGATGGTCAGCAGATCCTGCAGATCGTGCGCGGCCAGAAGATGAATCTGCCTCCCGCGAAACCGCAAGAGCCTGTGGTGGTCAGCGAACCGCCTGCGAGCAAGCCTGAAGTGATCGTTCCCTTCCTTGGGCCGATGCCGGAGCCGAAACTCTCATAGCGTTCAGATCGACCTGATTTCGAGTTTCGAACTCTATGGGCGGCTTCACCTTCGAAACGCTCCAAGGGGCGCTGTCGCTGCGCGAGGTCACGTTCCGCGAAGTCATCGATGTAGCGGTCGTGTGCTTTCTCCTGTACCACCTCTTCCGGTTCGTCCGGGGAACGCAGGCGACTCACATCGTTCTGGGTGCGCTCGGCGTCGTGGCCCTTTTCTGGATCGCGACCTTCCTGGAACTTCGGCTCCTGACGCTGCTGCTCCGGCACGTCCTGCCCTACGTCGTCTTCGCCGGCATCGTCGTCTTTCAGGCAGAGATTCGGAAGCTGCTTGCCTCGATTGGCCGTGCCCTGTTTGGTCGGGGTGGCCCCGCTTCCACGGACGACGTCCTTGATGAGATCGTGCTCGCGGCTCAGGCCTTGGCGTCCACCAAAACGGGCGCACTGATTGTTTTCGAGCGTGACATGGGCTTGAAGTCTTTCGCGGAGACCGGCGTCCGCCTCGATGCCGTTGTCACGTATGACCTTCTCTGCAACATTTTCACGCCCGGATCGCCTCTTCACGATGGCGCGGTCGTGGTGCAGGCCGACCGCTTGTCCGCTGCTGCGTGCTTTCTTCCGCTCACCGTGAACCCTGAACTCTCGCGCACGCTCGGCAGCCGCCATCGCGCGGCGATAGGCGTGACGGAAGACACCGACGCCGTGGCGCTTGTGGTGTCAGAGGAGACGGGCGTGATCAGCATCGTCTCCGCCGGAGCGATGATCCGTCTGGCCGATCCGAAGGAGTTGAATGAGGCGCTTCGCGTCCAGTTGAAGCGCCGCGGCGCGACCAAGCACCTGCGGGCTTCGCAGGAACACTAAGCTCCAGCCCATTGCCCGAGTCAAAGGAACCGAAATAGAAATGGCGAAGAAGCCCGGCGCGTCCGCGAAGACGGAATCCCGATTGTTCGGCACCGACGGTGTTCGTGGTGTCGCCAACCTCGATCCGATGACGCCCGAGATTGCTCTGAAGATCGGCCAGGCCGCGGTGGCGGTCGCGTCCCTTGGCATCAAGCACGCGCCGCGTATTCTGATCGGCAAGGACACCCGACTTTCGGGATACATGATCGAGACCGCGCTCGCGTCCGGCATCTGCTCGATGGGGGGGGACGTCCTTCTTTCGGGTCCCGTTCCTACGCCCGCGGTGGCGCATCTCACCACCAGCATGAGGGCTGATCTCGGCATCGTGATCAGCGCCAGTCACAATCCGTTCCAGGACAACGGAATCAAGATCTTCGGACGCGACGGCTTCAAGCTTGATGACGATCTTGAGACCAAGATCGAAGCGATGGTCAAGGGAAAGGTCGCCCTCTCATCGCGCAAGACGGGTCCCGGCATCGGTCAGGCCTTCAAGGTGGAGGACGCACGCGGCCGCTATGTGGCTTTCGCAAAGAGCACCTTCCCGCGACGGTTTTCGCTGGAAGGCGTTCGGCTGGTGGTGGACGCGGCGCACGGAGCGGCTTACCGGGTCGCGCCCGCGGTCTTCACGGAGCTGGGCGCCACGGTCAGGGCGATCGGGGTTGCGCCCGATGGCGTGAACATCAACGAAGGTGTCGGCGCACTTCATCCCGACGAAGCCCGCGCGGAAGTTGTGAAGACATCGGCGCACATGGGCATCGCACTTGATGGCGATGCCGACCGGGTGATCCTCATCGATGAACACGGCCAGGTGATCGACGGAGATTCGGTTCTGGCGATGTGCGCTTTGGAAATGGCGGAGACGGGCCTGCTGAAGAAGCCCGCCATCGTCGCCACCGTCATGAGCAACCTGGGCCTGGAACGGGCGCTCGCCGAGCGGAAAATAAAGCTGGTTCGCACCGCCGTGGGCGATCGTCAGGTGGTCGATGCCATGCGCAAGGGTGGAATCAATCTGGGCGGCGAGCAATCCGGACACCTGGTCTTTCTTGACCATGCCCCCACCGGAGACGGCATCGTGGCGGCGCTTCAGGTTCTGGCCCTCATGATCCGCAAAGAAAAGCCCCTTTCCGAATTGGCGGCTCAGGCCATGACGAGGGTTCCACAGGTCCTGGAGAGTATTAATTTCCCACGACGTAAGCCCATTGAGGAGATGAAGAAGCTCCAATTGGCAATGCGTGCCGTTTCAAAGTCCCTTGGTAAGAAGGGGCGCATTCTGGTCCGTTGGAGCGGGACGGAGGCGAAGCTTCGGGTCATGATCGAAGGCGAGAACGAGACGGTCATCCGGCGTTTCGTAGAGACGTTGATCGGCGCCGCGCGCGCTGATTTCGGCGTTCGCGCATAATCCAAACCATCTTTGACCGAGCTTTCCAAAGCCGCTATCCTGATGGTCAATAAAAATGGTCTTCTAAGAACCGGTCGCACGGTTCTGAAGAAAAGAGGGCACAAGTGCTAGAGAGTTACGGTCTGACAGACGTCGGACGTCGTCGCAAACTGAACGAAGACAGCTATGACGTGGACGATTCAATCGGCCTCTACGTCGTTTGCGATGGAATGGGCGGACACAACGCCGGCGAAGTCGCCTCCAAGATTGCGCTTGAAACCATCAAGGGCTTCGTCGACAAGTCCGAAAAGGAAAAAGAGATCACTTGGCCTTACGGCCTCGACGTGAACTTGTCCTTCCACGGCAATCGTCTGTGCACCGCGATCAAGCTCGCGAACCGGAAGGTTTTCAAGACCGCCGACAGCCAGGAAGAGTACACAGGCATGGGGACCACGGTGGTCACCGGTCTGGTCGCGGGCAATGTTTTGACCGTGGGCTGGGCCGGCGACAGCCGCGCCTATCTCTTCCGCGACAGCGTCCTCTCTCAGCTCTCTCGTGACGACAGCTGGGTTACGGCCGCGTGGTCCGAAGGCATTCTTACCGTCGAGGAGATCGAACGTCATCCGCTGAAAAACGTCATCACCAAGGCCGTGGGGGCCAAGGAAACCATCGAACCTCAGGCGGTCGAACAGATCCTTCAAAACGGCGATCTCGCCCTCATCTGCTCCGATGGCCTTCATTCGATGATCAATGATGCGGCCATCCAGGCCATCATGGTCGCGCAGGAGAAGGCGACTTTGGCCGACGGGTGCGCGGCGCTTGTCGCGGCGGCGCTCGAAGCTGGCGGCAAAGACAACGTGTCCGTGATCCTGCTCCGCTACACCGAATAGCGTCGCTTCGGAATCAGCCACAGTCAAAAGAAAGAGTTGATCTGGCCACAAGTCTTCCAGACTCCCCGATGAATCCCACGCGTCTCGGCCGCTACGAACTCGGGGAAAAGCTGGGAGAGGGTGCGATGGGCCTTGTCTTCAAGGCGCGCGATACGGTCCTCGACCGCATCGTCGCGCTGAAGACGCTTCCGTTTGAGGGTGCGAGCGACGAGATCCAGGAACGGTTTCGCCGCGAAGCTGAAGCGATCGGCCGCATGGATCATCCCCATGTGGTCAAGGTCTTCGATCTCGGCGAGACCGACGGCCGCCTTTTCATGGCCATGGAGCTTTTAGACGGCGAGGACCTTCGTCGCCTGATTGAAGTCTCGGCCGATATTCCGATCACCGAGAGGCTGCGTATTTTCGCCGAAGCCTGTGACGGTTTCTCCTACGCGCACAGCCGCGGCGTTGTCCATCGCGATATCAAGCCCGCGAACATCATGGTGACGAAGGTCGGCACAACGAAGATTCTCGACTTCGGTCTCGCTCGCATGGAGACCCATCAGACGCTGACCCGCAAAGGGGTCATCCTGGGTACGCCCGACTACATGAGCCCCGAGCAGGCGACGGGCAAGGCGGCCGATCCACGCTCCGACGTGTTCTCCTGCGGCGCCGTGTTCTTCGAATTCGTCACCGGATTCAAGCCCTTCCGTGGCGCCACCCTGCACGCTGTTCTCTTCAACATCGTGTCCGAGCCGACAACACCGGTTCTGACCCTGGCACCCGAAGTGCCCGCACGGGTCGCCGCTCTGATCCACCGCATGATCGCGAAGAATCCCTCCGATCGTCCGAGCATGGATGAAGTGTCGGCCCAGCTTCGGACCCTGCGTTCGAACCTTCTCTCCTCTCGCCTCAAATCCACCCTCCGCTCCGATACCCAGAGGCCCTCGCACGAGGAAGCTGCTCACGCGCTCAAGGCCCACATCAGCCGCGCCAAGGCGCACCTCGCGGTGGACGGTCCGGCCAAAGCCATCGCGGAAGCCCGGGAAGCGCAATATCTCGATCCCGATTCGCGTGAAGCGACCGAGGTGCTGTGGCGCGCGCTCAGGTCCTCTCCGATTGGCGCCTTCAATCCTTCGCCTGCGTCCGCCGCGAGCATCCAGGAGCTTCTGGCCCGCCTGAGCAAAGCCAAAGGCGATGAGGCGCTCCAGCTTCTTCGTTCCCTGTATCTTCAAGCCCCCGACGACCCCGCGGTTCGAGAAGCCATCCGGCAACTCGCCGTCTGAACGCGCGCGTTCTGCCCGCCCCGTCCTCACTCGAAACGCTGCCCCTTCAGGAGGTCCCTTGCTTCTTAAGACGCCCCTTCACTCTCAACACATCGCGGCCGGCGCAAAGATGGTCAATTTCGGCGGATGGGACATGCCGATCGACTACTCCGGAAAGGGTCTTGGCGTGATCAAGGAACATCTCGCGGTCCGGAAAGCCGCGGGTTTGTTCGACGTCTCGCACATGGGAGAAGTTGATGTGGTCGGTTCCGGCGCGCTGTCTTTTCTTCAGCGCGTCACCTCGAACGACGTGGCCAAGCTTCAGGATGGGCACGCGCAATACTCGGCCCTGCCGATGGCCAATGGCGCCCCCGTCGACGACATCATCATCTATCGCTTCAGCGCTGAGCGCTACCTGCTCGTCGTCAATGCGGGCAACCGCGCGAAGGATGTGGCGTGGCTGCACGCGCAGAAACCGGTGGACTGCGAAGTGATCGACCGCAGTGATGAGTTTGCGTTGCTCGCTCTTCAGGGGCCCAGGGCGCAGACCATTCTTGAGCGCCTCACCCTCGCCGATCTGCCAGGACTTGGCTACTACAAGTTCACCACCGGAACCGTCGCGGCCCTTCAGGCGACGATCGCGCGCACCGGCTACACCGGTGAAGACGGTTTCGAGATCATGGTGGCTGCCGACGACGCCCCGACGCTGTGGAACGCATTGATGTCGGCCGGTTCGGAGGATGGGCTCGTTCCCGCGGGACTCGGCGCGCGCGACACGCTGCGCCTTGAGGCCAAGATGGCGCTTTACGGCAACGACATCGATGAAACCACCACGCTCGTCGAGGCAGGCCTCGGCTGGATCGTCTGCATCGAACCGCACAAGGGCGATTTCAACGGACGCGCCGTTCTGGCCGAACAAAAAGCCAAAGGAACCGCGCGCAAGCTCGTCGGTTTCGAGATGAGGGAGCGCGGCATCGCGCGACACGGCTACCCCGTGCTGGTGGATGGCGCTGCGGTCTCCGTGGTCACCTCCGGTTCGATGGCGCCCTTCCTTGAGAAAAACATCGGCCTTGCCTATGTCCCAGCGGATCGGGCCGCAGTCGGCACGGCACTTGGCATCGAGATCCGCGGGGCGTCCGTGGCCGCGGAAATCGTCAAGACCCCCTTCTATAAACGAGCGAAGTCGCTCCCCCTTTAGAATCAAACATCCATCAGCGAGGAGAACCCCTTGAGCAACGATCTGCGCTACACCAAAGACCACGAATGGGTCCGCCTCACCGGCAAGACCGGCCGTATCGGAATCACCG
>JBDTQB010000055.1:0-18652 GCA_039932395.1 Vicinamibacteria bacterium
GTATTCGGCCGGGTGCCCCGCGATGGTGACGTTGTTGTCGTCGACCAGCACCTTCACGTTCAGCTGCTTGGCCACGCACAGGCGCCCGGCTTCGGCGTTGTCGCCTTCCATCTGGCTGCCGTCCGAGCCCAGGAGGATGATCGCTTTGCCCGGGTTCGCGAGCGCAACGCCGTTGCAGAAGGCCCACATATGACCGAGACGTCCCGAGCTGAACTCGACCCCGGGGGTCCCGCGTCCGCCGCGACGCGCTCACCGACATTCGGATACCGGTGTGCGGCCGAACTCGCCGCCCCAAACGACCAGCGTTTCGTCGAGCAGTCCGCGCCGCTTGAGATCGCGGATGAGTGCCGCCGATGCCTTGTCCATATTGGGGCAACGTCGCGAAGGTTCTTCTCGATCTGCTTATGTCGTCCCACGGCCGCCCCGGTCCATAGTGCACGACGACAAAGCGCACGCCGCTTTCGACGAGACGCCGCGCCACGAGGCAGCCCTGAGCGAAAGGCGTGGCACCGTATTCGTCGCGTATCGCCTCCGGCTCCTTCATCACGTCGAGCGTGTCCATGGCCGCGAACTGCATCTTGAGCGTCGTCGGCATCTACCTCTCCTGGCGCAAAGCCTACCGGTCTTTGGCCTTGACGAAATCCGCCCGTGTGCTTCTCTGAAAGGTGGCCCTTCCTGTCCGGCGTGCTTGTCGTTCAAAAGTGACGGAGAATTCGCGCTATGCCGGACGAAACGGACGATGCTCTGGAGACGCGGATCAACAAAGACCTCTTCATGGTTTTCCTTCACGAGATCTCGCACTCCGCTCTGCAGGTTCAACGGTGCGCATCCGCTCTTGAACAGAGCCCGCACGTGTCGCCGAAGGGTCGCGATGTTGTGTCCGCACTCACAAGCGCTGCCGAGCGTTTGGATCATCACGTCACGGTGGCCAACTCCCTGTTCTGGAGACATTCGTTCGGCGAGTATGGAAGTATCACGCTCCACGAACTGAGGCGAATCCTCCAGCGGTGCATAGAGGTGGTCCCGCCGATGATGAGGCCCAGGCATAGGGTTCCGCTGAGTGTTTCCTTCTCGGTGGACGACGAAAGTAGCCGCATTTCTGCAAACAGAGTCACGGTTCGCGACGTGGCCATCGCCCTTCTGTCAAACGCTGTGCAGTTCAGCTTTGACAAAAAACCTGTGGTCGTCGCGGTGATTCAGACATCGGACGGCGTTGAGATGAGGATCTCAAACGTCGGGCTTCCATTCCCCACCGATTACCTGGAGCTTGTGGGTAAGAGCGCATTCACAGGATCGGGTAGTGCCGGCGCGGGGCTGGGCCTGTTGTTCGTGGATAAGGCCATGCGCCGGGTTGGCGGGCAGCTTGTCGTCAAAGCAGATGGAGAGAAGACCACCGCTGTCGCGCGCTTTCCGCGCCACCAGGGAGAGAACGATGAACGTAGTCGTGGTTGAAGACGATCCGATTCAGAACGATGAGATAGCGGCGGCGCTCAGGGAACGATTCAAGGGTGTCCGTGTGTTGCAAATCGGCACCGAGAGTGAGTTCCAGCAAGAGTTCCTTCGCTTGACCGAATCTCCGCCCGATTTCGTTGTCATGGATGTGATGCTTCGGTGGACCCGGCCGATACCTGACGCGCCGCCGATGCCTGCGAACGTCCGCGCCGAGCGGTTCATAACCGCCGGCGTGCGTTGTTGCCGGATGCTTCTCGGCGACGCGAAAACGGCGGATATTCCTGTGCTGCTTTATTCCGTTCTCGAACGCGGAGACGTGGAGGCTGAACTCGCGCAAATGCCTTCGCACGTACGATTCATGACCAAAGGCGTCGACGATCGCCTGATGCTCCGGCATGTCGGCTCGCACGCTGAGGGACGGCACGAGAAGGCCCAAGCCGGCGGCCTCTGGAATAACATTGAAGCCAAGCCAGGGTTTGGCGGCTTCAAGGTAGACCTCAAGGCGCTGCTGTCCGGCAGGGGCGGCGCCAGGCCCAGCTAGCCGGGACCTCACGCCGGCGTAGGCTTCCTCGTTGCCGTGCTTCAAGTAGTCGCCCATGCGGAGGTCACAGCTTTCTCCAGCGCCTCCTGTCTCGACTTCACCCAGGGCGAATACTGAAGTGGATCCCATTTTTTTCTTTGTGGTCGTCCCACGTCTGTCCCGGCCCGTAGTGCACGACGACAAAGCGCACGCCGCTTTCGACGAGTCGCCGCGCCATGAGGCAGCCCGGAGCGAATGGTGTCGCGCCGTATTCCTCGCGGATCGTCTCCGGCTCCTTCATCACGTCGAGCGTGTCCATAGCCGCAAACTGCATCTCGAACGCCGACTCCATCGACGCGATGCGCCCCTCGAGAAACGCTTCCTGCGCGAAGCTGTCCTGGTGTTTGCGGTTCAGCGCCTGCGCGAGATCGAGCTGGGCGCGCTGCGCGTCGGTCGGCAACTCGCTGTTCCGCAGGAAGCGGACCATCTTGTCGGGCGGCATCTCGAACGTGTTGAGCGACGTGCCCTGGAACTCGGCCGGCAGGAACCCCGAGGTCGTGAAACCACCGCCCTCGGGTGTCAGCACCATGAATGCCGGCAGGTTCTTGTTCTCGGTGCCGAGCCCGTGGGAAATCCACGATTATCCGTGCTATCAGATGCGCGGGTTGGGGAATACGATTGCCGCAAGATTGCGTCGCCGTCGCAGACATCGCCCCAACCAAATATCTCACGCCGCCCTGGGTTAGGTGCGGGTTGGCTCGGCGCCAAAGCGAACCAAGTCCAGCCGTATCGACCATCCGCTACTTGCCGACCTTGTGTCGTACGAAGCGTCCGTCCCCTGTTGTTTCGATGCCGTGAACCCTCTCCCGAAGAAACTGCAGTAAGGGCATCCCTAAATTGGCAGCCAAGTCGCGACCCTTTGGAAAGGCCTTCCGAAGTTTTCCCCCCAGATCTGGAAGACTAAGAGTTCCTTCAGGGGATTCCCTCAGCAAACTAAGGACTAGCGCTTCCGCGCTACTGTCCCTCTGCGCAAACCAGCGACCGCCCCGAAGACTGAGAGTCACCCCCGGTGTTCTATTGAGCTTGTCCGCAAGGCTGCCCTCGGTCAGTTGCATTGATTGAGCAGTTTTGGGTCCCACGCGATTCCTGAGCTCGATCGCAAGGTCCTCAACGGACAAAGCCTCCCGCGTCTCGGTGGACAAGCGCAGAGGAATGCCCCGAAGTGCATCGCGCCACGCAGGGTGGGTCGATGACACAGCCGGCATCGCCGAGTCGGCGGTTTTCGAGTGCACCGGCTTACGCTTCCCGACGGCCGGTTTAGGCCGCGCCAGAGTCCCTTCATCCGATGCGCCCCGCAAGTTGACCCGAGGTTCGGTGCCAGTGCTCCTCTGCGCAAACCAACGACCGCCGCGCAGGCTGAGTGTCACTCCCGGTGCGCCTTTGAGCCTCTCCGCCAAACTTCCCTCGGTGAGTTCCATTGCATGAGCGATTTGGAGCCCCACCTGGTTCTTTAGCTCGATAGCAAGGTCCTTGACCGACAACCCGTCTCGCGTGTCGGTCGACAAGCGGTCAGGGATGCCTCGCAGCGCTTCGTGCCAAGCAGGGTGCGTTGATGGAACAGCAACCGCTGTCGACGGCGCCACGGTGGATGGCTTTGAATGGTGCGCCGAGCGCTCAGAGGGTCCCTGCTCGTCTGTGCCCACCTTCGCCGCCGTTTCGCCGCTCACTACTCGGCGGCCTACAGCCGGCGTTTCATTGACCAGAATCAACCGCTTTGAACCCTTCCCTGCCAGAGTCAACCCGTCGAGCCCCAAAACAATGCTCTCGATTTCCAAGTCGGGATTGGAAAGGCCCGGGATCACCCCCCCAAATAACTCCTCCATTTGGGTGATCAGGGAACGCTTGAAAAAGGGCTGGGGCGAAGTTGCAGATCTCTTTGCCAGCTCCCCAGCCCACATTCTGAGGAGTTCCCGGACGTCGCCGCTCTTTTCAAACAGGACGTCGCTGGCTTCCAGCCTGCCTAACTTACCGCGACTCGGAATGAAGGTTACGTAGGCCCCCGCGGTCAGGCTTTTCCAATTGCCCCTTCGGACAAGATTGCCATTGAACACGCGGGCCTTTCCGGCTGAGTCAATCAGCAGCCCAGAATTCCCCAACTGAAACACTCGTCCATCCATCCTTCGAGACGACGAGGGCAGACTGTCAGTCGGAGCGCCATCATCCTGGACGAGCGCGTCGATCCCATCACCCACAACCGTGATGCCCTCTAGGTCGTTCAGGAAAGCCCGATGATCCTGCCCTAATGTTGCCGCAAAACCATCGACGCCAAATACAGCATCCACTTTTTCCGCCAACTGGTGGACCGTCAAGACAATGCCCAAGCTTCTTTTTGCTGCGATCAAGTCGCGAATGAAAACACGAACGCTATCGAGTTGAATCTGGGCCGCTCGATTGGCCTTAACAGTTTCCGTCGTGCCTGTCTCGTGAGATTGAAATAGTGGCGGTGCCACGGCTTTGGGATTGACTCGGAAGCCTTCTTCTACCCAGCCGAGCGCGTAACTCCATGCGCGCAACCCGGAGGCGCTGAAGCCCAGGAAGAAATTGACCTTCTGGTTCTCTCCTCGATTCGCCGAGAGTTCTTTTCCTGGGACGAAGAAGGCACGCACCTTGTTGTTGATGAGAATCGTGCCCGCTTGAGGTCCGTGAATGACCTCAGTGAAACCATTCACTCGACGAAGTCCCTTAGCCGATTTCCAGAAATTCTGGGCGGCGTCCCACTCGCCCAAGTCGGCGGCGGCGATTAGTGGGCACATGTCCGGAAAGTGCCCGAGCCAGTTGTGAGAGATGTTCCTTCGGCCGAATGCTATAGCCTGGCACCGATCAAGGTTGGCCTCGAGCGCGTCCGTACTCTCGGTTCGTCCAAGGAACCAGAGGCAGAAATGCAAGACGTAGGTGTAGTAGTAGGCCCGCCACGACGGGAATCGCTCGCTCCAGATTCTGACTCGCCCGATTGCCTCATCTGCGTCGAACTCTGGAAGCAATTTGAACGCCTCGAACCAAAGGCGATAGTCGTCATCGCGGCGGCCCGATTGCCTCAGGTTCAGGTCCATCAAACCCACGATTCGTCGAAGCTCCGGCTCGCTCAAGGCAGACCAACGATGGCGGCCGCGGGACAGGTATGCGTTCGAGAGCGCCCTGCGGCTGTTGGCGCTCCCCCCGGTCCTTTCGTGAGCGAGCTCCCAGATCAGAATGGCATCGTCAATATTGCCGTAGAGCTTCTCAAGGTCAGCCACGCACGAGGTTAGGACAGTCTCGCTCTTCTCAAGCGTGCCATAGAGTTCGCTCGCTGCATCAATGAGAGCACTAGCAACTGAGACTTGGCCTTGGACCCAGTCCTGGGCTCCCTCCGGAATTTGAGCGATGGTCCCAACGGCGGACGCGATCTTCAGTTTGGCAACAACCTCCAAGATCAGCTGAGCATGGGTTATGTAGGCGTAGATATTGTCCTGGCTAAGCTCCCGTGTCCTCTGAAACGCGTCCACCGCGCCTTGAAACAATGCCGAGATCTGACCGATGACTTCTTCTGCGTTCGTTGACTTGTTCGAGCTAAGTAACTGTCTAACCCGATGCTTCCGAACGAGTCCCAACGTGGAGTGGTGGATGAAGTCATTGGGTGAGAGCCGAATGGCCTGGAGCAGCGACTCTTCGGCCTTGTCGAAATCGCGCTTTACTCGATAGATCTGGTGCCGGCCGAGGTGGTTAAAGAAGTGGGCCTCACTCGGGAACTTCACGGTCAATTCGGTGAGAATCAGGTGACCGAGGCTTGCGTCTGTCGTGTCGACCATTTCGATGAGCGGAGAAAAACGCTGACGGTCCTCCACGTCATCGACCTCACCACCTTGTCGATCGATCACCATCTGCCTGAGGAGGTCAATGACACCCCGCGAATGCTGGCCTCCGTACCTGGCAAGATCGTTGATGAAATCAATCGTCAGCGTCTTGAGTTCCAACCTCCATCTGGGCCCATCCAAGTGCTCAAGAACCTGTTCCGCAATCACGCTGTGCATCAGTCGATACAGTCCATTGCGGCGGATGGTGAGCCTCGCTGGCCCTGCCCCGATTAGTTGATCAATTGTGATCAGAGAAGAATCAGAAAGATCCAACATACGTCGGAGGAAAACCTCGTGTAGGCCTGTATTCGAATAGATTGTGACTAGGGCAAGATGTTCGAACAGCTTCCGATGTTTTCCCCAGACTTCCGAGAGGTGATGTGAAACGTAGGCTCCCGTCCCTCTGAAGTCACGATCGAACGCCGTCAAGCCGTAGAAGAAAGGCGTGCGGTAGCGCGCGAGGGCTTCGTCCCGCGTGATTCTGAGCAACTCTTCTCGACGGGCCGGATCGGTGGTCCGGTCCATATAGGCGGCGTTGAAGCGCTCCGCTTCCGGGCTCGACATCGGATCCTCGAGGACCAGGCCTTCGGAAGGCGGCTGAAAGACCCTGCGAAGGTAGAAGAGGACGACACGAACGTGCCGCTTCTGCAGTTCCACGTAGAGTTCTTGACGCGCGGACTCGCGCAGACCCGCATCGGCCACAAGCAGAACCGGCATTTCTGTACAGTTGTAGAGATCTTGTAGTCGATCCGCTAGAGCAGGTGACGTCCTTCTTAGAATCGCGGTAGGGACTTCGCGGTGCAAGTCCCAAGCGGCCCTAAGTGCGGCCGTAGTCCCGCCCGACCCAGGACGGTGGTACAGCAAAACGGTCCTATTCCGTGCCTCCTCAAGAGCCTCGCGAAGCGACGCAAGGAGATCGTTCGATATCTCTCTTCGAATGTCCAGGCCCGAGTGCAGATCCAGCCATGTTGGAGGGTTTCCCCGCCAAAAGGCATCGTCGGTCGCCTCCGCAGTGACAGGAGTGTCCAGAATCCTTGAGTGCAGCACGTGGAAGTTCTCTTCCATGGCCCGGAGGAGTCCAAGAGACAACGGCCGCCTCGTGCCGCCCTTTCCGGGGAGGTCGGGCACGCTGGTGTCCCCGGTTGAGCCGAACGATCTCGCGAGCCTCGAGAAGAAGAAAGAAAGGTCCATCGGCAAATAGGTGTGCCGAACCGCTTTGCTACACGGCGCTGGTCCTATGTGGAAGATCTGCGCACGCCCGGCGCTGGCTTCGTCTAGCGCATCCAGGACAAATTCGAGGCGAGCCAACGGCATGCTCTCATCAAGGCTGCCGCCGGCCAGCGAAATGACAACCAGCGGATCCGGGTTCGTCTGCTCCTCCAGTGTCCGCGCAAGAGCTCGAATTGCAGGTAGCTTCTTGTATTTCCAAGACGGAAAGTCAGTCGGGCCTTCGCTTCGTAGGAGCCAACCGCTCGACATCAGCCACGCGGTCGCTCGCGAGAAATCCAATGGTCCGAAGTCGGCGCTCGAGACGCGAACGCTTCGACGGCTCTCTAAGACCGGAGCGCTCGCATGATAGAGGCCCTCTTCCTCGGAGAGTGGATCAAGGTCGATGACGACGGATAGCGGGAGGTGTCCCAGGGCTGCCATATCCGAAAGCCCCCTTTGGGCCTGGGCCACGATCACAACGCGGGTTGTCGCCGAGAAACCTTTTGTAGCCTTCCAAAGTTCTTCCCATAGGGCTTCATCCGCCGCCGATGGCGGGGGAACGGCGACCGCGGTAGTGTCGAGGCCGCCCGCCCAGGCCCAAAACCGGTCTCTTTCCACCGGCGAACCCTCGAGATAGCTCCGCGCAGCCCACCCGCCGTAGTAGAGGGCCAACCTTTTCCACGCGTCTGAAACAGGTTTGTTTGCCCAGTTGATACCGACGGCCACGCGAGCCAGAGCAAACTGCCGTTCAACGTCGCCCATCCGTCGGGAATGTCGTGTGCAGATCCATTCGCCAATAGCTGCTCGAATCTTCCTGATGGTTTGGATTAGCCAGAGGGTGGTTGGTGGAACGAGAAGCTTCCCGTCCTGCGCGTCTACATGCCGAAGCGTCTCAATCACGAGCGTAGGATCTGAGTCACCCAAGCAATAGAGTACGTGTGCCAACTCGAGGTAGGCCAAGTCAAAACCCGCGGGCTTAATCGAGGAGAGTGCAAAGTCAACCAGCCAATAGTCGGGTTCACTCGTCTTCCAACTGGAAGCCAGGACGTTGCCCCCGTGTAAGTCCCCATGTTCGAGAGCAAGTAAGACTGGTCGCTCCGAGCCTGGATAAGCTGAGGCGAATTCACAGAACGCCAGCGGGTCTGGCACGACATCACCGCGAATGACAAGTCTCTTACGACTGCCCCCAGCAAGAGCCTCGGCGAATCGATGAACCGCCGGCGCCTCCTTACGGTCCAGGCGATATCCAAGCCAGCTGTTGAGTAGCGCACCATCAGTCAGATCAGGCTCGGGGCTCGCGTCGACCCAACTTTCCAGAAGATCAGTAGCTACGCTGCCGCAAATCTCATAAAACTGCGGGCTCTCCCGAACATCGGTCGCAACGTAAGAGTCCAGTCTTCGGCCAGCTGCCTCATACAGAATCGCCGTCCCGAGGGCATTGTCGGGGTGGGTATAGGACCGGACCAACGATGGAATGCGGGCTGACGCAAAGCTCGCGTTCCGCGCCTGGGCGCGTGAGTGACAGGTTGCCTCAGTCTCTTGCCCTTCCCATTTGGCTGGGAGTGCGAGCTTCAGAATGTATTGGCCCGGCTTCAGGGCGCCGGCAGCCGGCAGCGGTGCTATGTCTACCTTCACGACTGCCGCGCCTGAGCTGCCACTCGCCTTGAGCTCGTAGAAACCTACCTTCGCCCCCGGGGCCCATTCCAAAAGGGCGGCGTCTGCAAGAGCTCGAAAGTGTTGGAACCGTGCCGGTAGCTGGGATGCCATCTATGCCTCTTGACAAGACTCGTTCGGCCTGAGGCAACGATGGCCACAAGAATGGCCTGCCGAGATTGAAGCCCGAGAAACGCGTCGCATTTGCCACCTGTACCCTGAGGCCCGCCCACTACTCAAAGTTGACACCCGACGCCAGCAGTGGTCGAACACTACGCACCGCGGGACCTTTCGTCAAGCCACGTCTCCTTGTCGCCTCGGCCGGTCGGTCCGGAAAGTGGTGAGGACTGCGCGTAAGTGAAACGAGCGCTGTTTGCGCGTGTGTTGTTCACCCGCCAGGGACTTCTGCGCGAAACGCACCAGACCTCTGTGCCATAGTTCCCGCTCGGCCTCCCTGAATGCCAAGCGTCTACATACCCACCCCTGAGGAAGACAACCTCGCCAAGGCCATCGTCGGATTGCTGTCGCGTAAATGCGGCCAGCACGTCCTCGAAGCGGTCAAGACGACGCATCCCTCCCCGCCGCGCGTCTTTCACATGACCGACGCGGAGACGTCGCTCAAGATCCTTCGGAGCGGGACTCTCTGGGCTTCTGAGGCGTCTACGTTGAATGATGCTTCAGAGGTGAGGTATTGCCGCGATCTGGCGGAGCGCCGAGTCCGATCCAAGGCGCCGAACTGGACTTTCTTTGAGCGGGCCTTGGCCGAGCTAATCCGAGCTCCCGAAAAGTACGGCGCGGAGGTCCCTAGTCGCTTCTACCTAACGAGCTTTTGCGCCAACCTTCGGCGGGCGAGTACTTGGTTGAACTATGGACGAGGCGGAACGGGCGTCGCGATCGGGTTCGATCTGTCACATCGGCCCAACGAGAGTTTCTTCCTCTTTCCGATTGAGTACGACGAGGCTGCTCAGCTTGCTCGCATTGACGGCCTCGTCGATATCGGTCGCGCCCAGGTCGATGAGCTGATTGCCGGTTTGGGGCACAAACCAAAACCTGTCTTCATTTCGTTGATTGCAGATGTGGTGCAGGCGTGGTTGTTGTCCCTCGCGATCGCAATGAAGGATGAGAGTTTTTCCGACGAGTGTGAATGGAGAATCGTCCACCATCATCTCCCGGCAGGCAAGGTCGATTTGCCCGACTACCCCCAGATGACGCGACACGTGCGGTTCGGGGGCGCGGGCCAATCGATTCAGTATGTCGAGGCGCAGCTCCCCATTTCGGCAATCAAGGAAATTGTTCTGGGGTACAGCTGCGGCCTCAACATCGACCACCTCCGAGACGTGCTACCGGCGGAAATTCAGCGAATCCCGATTTCGCGATCAATCGTACCCGTGCGGCCAACGTAGGCTGGCCGTGACGTTGCCGGGCGGCCTCAGTCTCACAACGCGCAACCAACTGCAGAGGGCTGAACTCGTTGAGAAGCGGAGGCCGGGCTTAGGTTCGTTCGTCGGTTCTCAGTCTGACGCTGATGCCCAGACGATTTGATGGGATCCGACGAACGGTCCGGGACGCCGCGCGGACGGCTCCGTGCCTCGACGGACGGTCACGCCGGATGCAGGCTGCGGCGGGGTTGGCGTCAATGTGGATTTTCTGGTTCCGAACCATCGCGGCCGTTCGTGTGAGGCCGCGATGGTCGCGGTCGGAAACGAAAGGACTTCATCATGAATGCCAACCCCGCCTTCGCTGCATCCGTCGCGCCCGCCCTTCAGTCCACCGTCGTTCGCGCGCCTGAACGGGCTCGGGGCGTCGTCACTACGCTCGAAACGTTCGACGTCTATCGCGTGTCTCTTGACGCTTGTCGCGCCTGCGCACCGATCGCGCCTTCGCTGAGCGCGACTCTTCGGGATCAGTTGCTCCGTGCTTCGTCGTCGGCCGTTTTGAATACCGCCGAGGGATTCGGCTCCGCGTCCCGTGGCGTCAAGCGACGGCACTACGAGATCGCTCGTGGTAGCGCGATGGAATGCGTCGCTATTCTCGACATCGCGGTCGCACTCGGGCTCCAAAATGACGTCGCGGCGTCGCGTGCGCTGTTCACTCGCGCGGCGATGATGCTCTCGAGGCTTGAGGCTCGGTTTCGTTGAGCCGTTCGTCGCTTTATGCGACGCCGATCTGGCTCGGCTACAACGGAACGGACGGGATCGGGATCGGGTTCGGGTTCGGGCTGAAGGGCCAAGGGGCGGTCGTCGGTTCAATCCCGAGCACCGGCTCCGCCTGAACCCAAACTGCCGAGACGGTGCCTCGACAAGCGGGCATCCGCCTTTTTCTTCTCCTCGTCAGCCTTCTTCATCAGTTCCGCGCTCTCCCGGTTGCGTTCTCGGGCGTGAGATTCAAAGCGGAACTCCAATCGTGAAATGAACGGCCCGATCGCCGTCCTCACCCGGCAGGACGGGATTTGCACGGACCGCGGAGTTCCGCCGTCTCACGAACGAGAGGTAGCAACCGTCGTGACTGACGCGTGAGGATGGCGCGAACGGCGATCAATAGGTTTTCCAGCGAGAGGCGAGACATGGACTACCTCGCTCCTCAAGCAACGGTTTGGCCAGGGTGGCGAGCAGCGCCCGCTGAGGCGCGTCAGCGCTTCCTGCGTGTCAGATTCGCGATCTCCGGAACTTGGGCATTGACCAGCGCAAATTCGGGGGAGTTTGGCCCGAGAGTCACGTTGGGAACAACGCCGCCACGCTTGATAGATAACTGTCCGCCCTTCGGTAGCTCGATTTGCTTGAGTCGCACGGCGAAGGGAATCCTCTCGCCCGCCGTCGCGGACTTGAACGATAAAGAGGCACTGCCCGAACGACACACGCTCAGACCAGCAGAAATCTTCTCGGCTGAGGCGCTTTGCGTCGGAGGGGTTGCGGTTGCTGGGTCTTTTTGCTCCTCCTTCTTAGAGGTGTCGGTTTCCTGGGCAGCTTTGGGCGACGAAGCAGTCTTGGCCTCTGCCTTCTTCTCTTGTGTGGAGGCCGCTGAAGGCGTCGTCTTCGGTTGGGGTCCACAGTCTTGGACTGTTTGTCCACCGGCAAACTTCACATCGAACCCAACCTGGGTTGACGCACTAACGCGAAGCTCTTCGGCATTGTAGACCTCCTGGATAACCCAAACCGTCAACCCGTCCCCAAGGTCCTTAGTTATTTCCGCGGCCGTCTCTTTGCTCGCGATCAGCCTCTTCACCTCATCGTCCTTGAGGCGTCGGCCCGTCGCTGTGATCTGGTCGAGCTTCACGTCCGAGGTCGCCCCCCCGCCCAGGTCAAGGCTGCCAGGCAGGATGGACTTGATCAAGCCAAGAACAACGCCAAACTTTGCGGTTTTTTGCATCGACTCCTGCATGATGACCGCGTTGAACGCTGCGCCGTCGTCAGGTGTTGAAGCGATCTGACCTAGCGGATCAATGTATTCCGTCGGTCCGTTGCCCCTGCGAACCATGATCCCGCCCACCCTCACGTAGTCGCGTGCTGGCTTCAAGAGGTTCAGACCCTGTTTCCCAAACAGGTCGAGCGTGGCTCTCTGGGGGTCGCACGATTGAGCCATCGCTACGCCCATCATCAGGGAGGCAGCGCCGATGGACGACAAGAGTTTTGCTTTCATACTTTTCCTTCTCAAGAGAAACGGGGTTTTGTTCGCGCGCTTGGCGTCAGACCAACATCAATTGGGCTTTCGGCAGATTGCAAGATTCGGATTGCCGGCCAGCACAAGCTCGCTGGCCCATCCTTCCCAGACGAGACCATACTTACTTCTCTGGGCGTCGGTCGGTATCAATGCATCTCGATACAACTCCCCGACGGTCAAGGGCTTGCCAGTTTGGCCGTTCTCTACAATTCGCGTAGAGATACTGATCGAGAGCTCGACTCCGAAGCGAGCATCAATCTCAAAGGGAGACATAATGAACGAGTCAACGCCTGCGCGATTTAGACCCTCTAGTAGCAGCGAGCTGTCAGTCACTGCTCCCGCTTCGCAGGCACCGAGAATTGAGATGCTTCCATGTCCGATCCCCATCTGAGCGAGGCGCTGGAAGCCAACATGATCGCTTGGGTCCGCAAAGGTGAGGTAGCCATCGCTGTGGTGTGCCAACAACACGATGCCTCGCGCTTGGGAGGTCCCACCCTCCTTAAGGTAGTCCTCAAATGCGCCGCGAGAGCGAATGACGTCTGCGTCTTTCGATAGCGTGTCCGGGAGCGCGATGCGCTCTTCTTGATAGAGCCGCTCAGGCAGCACAAACCGCCAGTCCTCCACGCACTCGCCGACGGTGAATGACTGCTGCGCCAAAAGTTCTATCGGTCTTATGCGATGCAAAAAGAGCCTATTCCCCTCCTCTCCCTCGGACATCGATAGCAACCCAAAGGGGGGAAAAATATGCCGCCCGCTCTTGTCAACCGCGCGGACCAGGATGTCGACATCGCCGCTGGTCGCCCGAAGCTTCAGCGCCTCGAGGGCTTCGTTTGGGCCGCATCCTTCAATCGTGGCGCCACCCGTAAATAGAGCATCTCTAAGCGACCTCGCCACGGGTCCATAGCCATTACTCGGATTCTCGCGAGCTTTTCCCAGCTGCTCTCGAAAGGTGGGCTGGAATAGCGCACCCGACAAGGTTCCTTGAAGCTGCCACGCAAAGTACGGGCACTCATCCGCCCCGCGCGGTAGTGACAATACAGCGACGGACGTCGGCGCAGCGCTTGCAACAAATTCGAACAGATGCAGGGATGCGCCGACGCCCTGTTCAAAGGGCTCAAAGCCGAATGGATCGCCATCTCTGTTGGCGGTCTGCCCCCGGTAGTCCTCGCATTGCGAATCGCCCACGGATATCGTGTGCACGAACTGATCCAAGGGCCTTGTTGCGGAAGCGTCCCAGATTGACGCCGCGATGGCCGCACATCCGTTCTCCACTGCCTCGATCGAAAGGCGTATGGCGCCGAAACGCTGGCCTTCGTGCACCGCCGCCCCTGCGAGGTCTGGCGTGTACTCCGAACGAGCCATCCGACGCAAATCCAGATTTAGAAATGAGGTGTTTGGTTGTCGGCTCACGGGTGCCCAGCGGCCACCACGCCATTCCTCACGATCTGCTTCCGGCACCTCTCTGATAGCGCGGCCGATCACGAAAAGCCTCACAATCAGCGTTGTCACGTTCTGGTGGTCACGAATCAGGCGAGCTATGTGCTCCGCCAATCGACTGCTAATGCTTGCGGTGGATCCGTGCGCATGCCGAATACTGAGACTGCCTACCTCAAGGACGTATTGATATTGCCGCTGCGGTACGAGGCGCGCAGGCTCCTCATCCTCGGCATCAACCTCCGATACCCAGCCGTTCCACCACCCCTGCGGGGTCCGGGCGGCGTCAGCGGAAACGCTAACTGTTTCAGTAAGACCTCCCGCTTGCAACGTCAACCCGACGCGTTGAGCCTGTCCGGGAAGCGCGACGAAGCTTCTTGTTAAAGTCGAAAAGCCTGGCAGAGCCGCGGAGAGCGTGACGGAGCCCGCAGGGACTGTTACCTGAAAGGATCCTGAGGCGTCCGTCGTCGTCGTTACAACCTTCCCTCCCTCGCCTCTCGCAGTAACGGTGACTCCGGGAAGCCCACCGCCGGCTGCATCTTGAACTGTTCCTACGACCCGCACTTCCACCGATGGTTCGATCTGGAATCTCGCCGGATACGCGATTACTCTGGGTGGACCCGGCGAAGCAAAGCGTTCGCTCGCCACCCGCGCATTTGTTACGCCCGATGACGGTTCGTCGAAGGTTGAAGGGTCCACAACAACGAAATCCAGGGGTGCTGTCTTCGGAAGCGTTGAGAGACGCGGGTTTGGGCGTTCACGCCACGGGTTTCCGCTTCCATCGAACGAGATGAGGGACCGTAGGCGGTCGACCTCTGACACTCCGCCGGAGAAAACATTTCCTTCGAGACTCAGCCAAGCCAACCACGGCGTACTCTCAGCGTTGACGGGGATTTTCCCAGAAAGATGGTTTCCTCCTGCCAGGAGAACCTGGAGAAACTTCGAGTGCGAGACAAGGGGGATTTCGCCCCGCAGTTGGTTCGCTGAAATGTCTAGCCAGAGGAGCTGTTCACCGGCAAAAATTCCGGGCGGAACTGCACCCCGAATCTTGTTGTGGGAGAGATTCAGTATTTGAGTGGTGTCAGAGACTTCCCAGTTCGAATCGAGTTCTCCACGAAGGTCATTGTGACCCAGATCAACTACGTAGGCGTCCGATGAAAGTAGGTTCGTGGGAACATCGCCGGACAGGCGATTCCAAGCCAGTGACAGCCACCTCAGGCTGCTTGCATCAACGGAAGGATCTATCTTGCCGTTCAGCTGGTTGTTTGACAGGTCGGTGACCGCGGGCCATTCTCCGACGGTTGGTAGTCGGCCAGTCAGGCGGTTGTGAGCTGCTCGCAATTTGTCCAATGAGATATCGAACAGACTTGGTGGAATTTTCCCAGTAAGCGCGTTGTGGCTCAGATCTAACTCCCGCAACCTAGTCAATCGTGTTAACCCCTCTGGGATCGAGCCAACAAGGCGATTCCACGAAAGGTCAAGTGTCTTGAGGGAGTCAGCACTTTTCGTCTTGGGCAAACGCCATTCCCCACCAAGCGCGTTGTTCTGGAGCTGGCAAACATTGAGCTCCGGTAGTGTGAACAGCCAAACCGGGACCATCCCTGAAAGTCGATTGTCGTTCAGTGCGAGAGTATTTAGGTCGAACAAAGCCGCCCATTCGGACGGAAGAGGTCCTCCTAAGTGATTCGCGCTCAAGTCCAAGACCTGCAGGTGGGTCAGTGACGACCAAGCAGAAGGCAATGAACCGGACAATTCATTGCGCGCCAGCGAGAGCTCCTCTAGGTGAGCTGCCTTCGAGAGCCCTGCCGGAAGGCCCCCGGTCAACCGGTTCGCTCCAAGTGAGAGGGTAACCAGACTCAGGCAGTCTCCGAACGAAGCTGGGATAGACCCCGTAAGCTTGTTCCAACTTAAGTTCACTTTCTTTACGTTCACCAAGCCGCCAACCCGCTCTGAGATTTCTCCGGAGACCTGATTGCTGGACAGGTCTAGTTCCTGAAGCTCGGTGAGAGCCCAAAGGCTGCGTGGCAACGGCCCGCCGATGCGGTTTCCTGCCAGACTGAGCCGGCGAAGCTTCTTGAGGCCTGAGATCTCAGTTGGCAGCTCCCCAGTTAAGTTGTTCCGGTCAAGGTCAATTTCTGTGATGTGACTCTCATCTTCACTGCATGTCACGCCGCTCCATGCGCACTCAGTCCCGTGTTTTCCCAGCTCAGGCTGATCATCCTGCATCCAGCCGTTGGTGTCTTTCCAGAAATTCCCGCCCGTCGCGCGATAGAGCGCGACGAGCGCTTCTCGCTCGAACGTCGGAATGTCTGCCGCCGCGGCGTCCGCCACCCCAATGACGAACAAGGCCGCCGCCACGAAGATCAAGCGACACAAGGTGATCATTGTTGACCCAGACATCTCATGGATTGAACCTGTTGTCCTAGAGACGGATCAAACCGCCGCGTTTCCTCGCCACCGTGGAAGTATTTGAGGCATAGACTCGACCGAAAATCCTTCCTGGACACTGTCGCCCACATTGACAATACCGAGTGTCGTTCATCGGCGATGGAGCAAAGATCTGTCGCGCAACTAATGTCGCACGACTTGGGTGAATGACGGCCTCTACCCTAACACGGATCGCGGCCGCCTCGTGCACCTTTCCGGGCATCACCCCACCGCCGACAAACTCGTCCCGGCGCGCTCTTCACCGACTTCAGGTTAACGCGCTGAAGGACGCGAAAACGATCGGTCGTATGGCCGTCTATTCAGCGACGCGATTTACCCAGGGCGGCGGCAACGAGCCAGTTCGCATCCACAGAACCGGGCGCCGTGCGTGAGAATTCCGCGAGCTCGAGTGCGACCCCGATGGAGGTCCAAGCGCTCGTGATCGAGGAGGGGTGTGGGAGCGGTGTCGGAAGCGGCAGGCGCGTCGGCTCCGTTCTCTCGGGCGTCCGCCTGTTGCCCTTCGCCGTTTTTTTGGGGGGGGAGGGGGGGCCTGAGATTTAGAGCGGAACTCCCAATCGTGAAGTGAACAACCTAGTCGCCGCCCTCTGCCGAAAGGGCGGCGATTTGGCAGCCCGTGTGGAATTCGACCGTCTCAGGCCCTCCTCCCTTTAGCACGAATGGCTTCAGTGGTTGCACGAGAGGTGGCAACCGACATCACTGGTGCCTGGATGGCGCGAAATCTGACGGCGAAACGAGTCACGAGGCCATCGCTCGCCATCCTGCGCCTCCTGGAAACGCTCGGAATGGGCCGTCTACTCTGCCGAAGTGCTACCATCCCGCGGTCTAGCGCCGCCCGTACTCGCCTTAGGAGCAAGAAATGAAATGTGCAATTGCCTGCTTACTTGCGTTCTCCCTGGTTCCGGCCTACGCGCAAGACGCCCCCAGAGCCAAGGGGGCGGAGTTCCTGAGCGCCGAAGAGTACGGCCGGATACAGGTCGCGCCAATGCCCGTCTCTGGGAAATTGCCAGATTCCGTGTCGCTGGAAGGCTACTTCCCCGCTCCACGTACGCAGGGTAAACTTGGTTCATGCACAGCGTGGGCGGCCACATACTGTAAGGCGTATCGAATTTATCTAGCGTCGGGTCTGAAGGGTGATCCGAACGACTATCTTCAGAGTCCTGCGTTTGTCTATTCCGCACTCACCCGTCAGAAGTGTAATGTCGGCACTCCTATCGTCAGTGCGCTTCAGCTCTTCAAGATTCTTGGTTCAATCAGCTGGGATGAGCTCCCCTATTCGGATACGGAGTGTCCAGACTGGCAACGTCTTCGGTCCAAGGCAAGAAACAATAGCTACGCGGCATACAGACTAGATGGAGATGGAGACGTCCTATTGGGGCGAATTCGCAACCATCTTGTTGGCGGCGACCCTGTCGTGGTTGCCATTGATGCTTGTGGCGAATTTGATTGGCCCAGGGGCGGGGTAATTACCTCGGTGTCTGGCCCGGCATCCGCTTGCGGGGGCCACGCAGTCGTTATTGTCGGCTATGACGACAAGCTCAAGGCGGTGCGCATTCTGAATTCTTGGGGCGAGAAGTGGGGAGATTCCGGAAAGGTTTGGATGAGCTATAGCGTGCTCAGGCAGCGATTGCGTGAAGCGTATGTAGACTACGGTCCCGGTGGGGCGAATACTGAAGACCTAGCTTGGCTGCTTGACGGCTCGACTCCGGTATCTGCGCCGCGCGTTGCCGTGGTGTCTGCCGCATTGCTGAGGGACTCCATTCGGTCGAACATCGATCCCAAGATCCTCAGAAGTTACGGAAATGCCAGTGGGGAGCAGATTGACGTGAGCATCTGGTCCATCTGGTTAAATTTACCTGCTGAATATGCATCGCAGGTGAAATTCGTTGGTTACTACTTCGACCATCCTACTTTCAAGCACAATCCGCAGCGATCGCTACCAAACTCCTCTGTGTTCCTAGCTGAATGGCGCGGGTATGGATGTGTAACAAACGCTTGGCTAGTGGCACATCTCAAAGATGGTCGCGACGTACGAGCCGATTTCGATTTTTGCGCAGTTACCCTAGCGCAAAGACCGAAGTGACCGTCGGCAGTCTCGATCGAAATGAACCTGTTGGGCGTGGCCCATCACTCTAACCCACTGGCTGTGCGGACGAGGTGGGGCCTTTCCGCGCCTGACTGACGATTCTGTTTGCGCGGAACCAGGCGACGAGCAGAAGACTTCCAGCCCTGAGCAAGCCGCGGCCTGTGTTCGCGGAGCGTGCGCCCCCGTCCGCGACGTGGCGTGAACTACGTCGCGATGGAAGCAGCGAACGGCTCGCTCGGCGTTGCCGGCGAGGAATTCACGGTGGCTTTCGAGCGTGCGCGCGGTTTCCCGGAAGGGTCATCGACC